>NZ_JABDWI010000007.1:0-383868 GCF_019685235.1 Rhizobium sp. NLR8a | reverse complement strand
TGGCGCGGATGGAGGCTGCGGAATGAATGGTGAGGGACATAGTCTCAAAGCTAAAGCCGAAGGGGTGCGTCCTACCCGCCCCCGCTCCTCCCTGCAATCCGGCCCAGCCGGTCGGATCGGGGGCTGACCGGCAGGGCCGGGACAGCCAGAGCGTCGCATTTCTAACTGGCCAGCGGCGCCGCATCTCTAATCAGCTTTGACAATCACCTGTAGCCGCAAAGTTAAAGTGTCCTGTATCTGCAAAGTAAGAATGTCACTCTCCCCGGGTTTGATGACCTGGGAGATAGGCGGATGGGACTGATAGCGCCGCGCGGTGTGTCCCCGGCCCTGCAAAAATCTAGCCATTCGTGCATGCCGGACTGACGACATTCGAACCGTATTGGTCGGTTTAGCGTTGCCTTAAAGAAGCTGTGCAAGGATACGCTCTTACCACCACACCGGCGAGCTGATGACGTTTCGAAAAGACCCAGAGATAGCGCGCAGCCGCGCGGGCTGCCTAACCGGCCACGTGAGCGCGTTCGCGCCAGCGGTATTTGCGGCCATTATTGCAGTCATCGTCGTCTGGGTGGCAACGAATTGGCGGCTGGAGCGCTCTTTGGCCGATGAACGCTCGGTCGTTGCCGGCGAGCTTGCCACGATATCATCTCGGCTGCAGACGAACCTGAACAGCAATGTGAAACTGTTGCAAGGGCTGGCGGCGGGTATCTCCGTCGATCCCGCAATGGGTCAGAACGGGTTCTCCAAACTTGCAGCACGGATCCTGCAGCCCGATTCACAATTGCGAAGCTTCGCCGCGGCGCCGGACATGGTCGTCAGATGGGTTTATCCGGAAATGGAAAATGAAAGAGCCATCGGGCTCGACTACCGGAAGAATGAGAAGCAACGGGCTGCCGCGATGCTGGCGCGCAACACCCACAATATCGTCTTGACCGGCCCGGTGGAGCTTGTCCAAGGCGGAATGGCCTTCGTGGTCAGGTGCCCTGTCTATGTCACCGATGGAAATAGCCAGATCTTTTGGGGCCTTCTTTCCGGAATCATCGATATTCCAAGGCTTTACGGCGATAGCGGTCTTCGTTCGACCGACCTTGAGGTTGCCATCAGCACCGAACCGGAGCCGGAATCGCCCAAACAGGTTTTTCTCGGCAGCCTGGAGACCTTTCAAAGGCAACCGGTCGTGGCAAATGTGGATATGACCTACGGCCGATGGACCCTCGCCGCGCGTCCGAAGCATGGATGGGGTAGAAATAACGGGATCGGCGCCTTCGAGTTCTATGCAAGTTTATTGGCCTTCTGTGTCGTTGCCCCCATCGTCTGGGTCGGCTTTCTGACCAGGTCGCGCCAAAGGACCATCGAAAAACTTCGCCTGCACAAGAAGAAGCTCGTTCGCGCCCGTCAGCGCCTGGAATACCTCTCACTGCACGACGCACTGACGGGACTTCCCAATCGGCGGTTCGTCGACCAGATGATCTCGCAGCCGCCGCGGCCCGCTCCGGAAGATTGCCTGATCCTCATTCATATCGATCTTGACCGGTTTAAGGAGATCAACGACACGAAAGGCCATGCTGGCGGTGACATCGTCCTCCAGACCACGGCTTTGCGGCTCGCCGATTTGGCCGGCCCGAACGACGTCGCGGCCCGCATCGGTGGAGACGAGTTCATTTTCGCCAGCTGGAGCGCCAATCCGGAGCCTAAAGCAGCCGAATTGGCCAGGCAGATTGTCGACGCGCTTCAGCGCAACATCTTTATCGATGGAGCAGCATATGTGGTCGGAGCAAGCGTCGGTGTCGCCTGGGAGGCTGAACCTTCTCGTCGGGACCTCAGCCAATTGCTTCTGAATGCCGATCTGGCTCTCTACGAGGCGAAGAAGGCGGGTCGCGGTCGCGCGGCCATTTTCACGGAAGAGCTTCGCAGCGCCGCAATTCATTCGAAAGAACTGGCGGATGAATTCAATCAAGCGCTCGAACGCGACGAGTTTGTAGCGTTCTTCCAGCCGCAGTTCGACGCATCCACATTGGCAGTCGCAGGCGTCGAAGCCCTCGCCCGCTGGGACCATCCGCGAAGAGGTCTGCTCGGCCCGACCGAGTTTCTTGATGCTGCGGAAAGGCTCGGCCGTAGTGGCGACATGGATAAGCTGATCCTGCAAAAGGCACTCTTCGAGCTGACGAGATGGGACGGTTTGGGACTCCAAATCCCACGGGTCTCAGTGAATATCTCGGCGCGCCGACTGGCGCAGGCGAATCTCCTTGCCGAGCTTTCGGCGCTTCCCGCAGCGAGGGGGCGCCTGTGTTTCGAGCTGCTTGAAACAATCTCCTTCGACGAGCTTCAGCCCGCTCTCAATGAGGTGATTCCAGCAATCAAGGCGCTCGGCATAGAAATTGAAATTGACGATTTCGGCACGGAACATGCCAGTATCGTCAGCTTGCTTCGATTTGAACCCCGAAGGCTCAAGATCGATCGAGAGATTGTCAAGCCGATCATCGCCTCGCCTTCTCAACGCCGTCTGGTCTCCTCGATTATCGAAATCGGCCGGTCACAGAACATCGACATCGTTGCCGAAGGAGTGGAGACAATGGAGCACGCGAAGATCCTGAAAGATCTCGGCTGCCATCTGCTGCAAGGTTACGCTCTGGCAAGGCCAATGACCTCGGAGCAACTGATCGAATTTTGCCGTCGGACGGATAAGGGAACCGCAGCAGGCCGATAAGGTTGGCCGGCGGCTGTTTGTGCTTGCGGGTCTTCGTCAGCAGGTTCATTCTTATCGCCGTTGAGAAGCCCGCCGGCAGCGGCCGATATCGCTGTCGCATATCGGGTTTTTGTGAGATGCCTGCGATGGAATGCGCCGGCTGCGGTTTCGATATTCAGAGCGGTTTTGCTTTCTGTCCGCGATGCGGCTCAAAGCAACCTCTCTCTTGCGCGGCCTGCGGCTATCCATGTCAGCCGGATTTTGCCTTCTGCCCGAGATGCGGCGCATCGATCTCAAGCAAGACCCAGCCCGCCGCGAAACCGGCCATCGAGACAGCACCGGGTGAAGCCGATAGCGATGCCGACCGGCGGCCGGTGACGGTGCTCTTTGCCGATCTCTGCGGGTTCACTTCGCTAAGCGAGCAGATCGATCCTGAAGTCATGCGGGCGCTGCAGAACGAATTGTTCGAAGAGATGACCCGGGCGGTGGAAGCCTATGGCGGCTTCGTCGACAAATTTGTCGGCGATGCGCTTCTGGCGCTGTTCGGTGCGCCAGCCGCCCATGAGGACGACCCGGTGCGGGCGCTTGGCGCCGCACTTGATATGATCGACCGTGCCGCTACAGTCGGCAAACGCTGGCAATCGCGCGCCGGCGTGCCGCTGCGTCTGCATATCGGCATCAACAGCGGCCCTGTCGTCACCGGCGGTTTCGGCGCCGCCAGTGCGAAATCCTATTCCGTGACCGGCGACACGGTGAACACCGCGCAACGGCTGCAATCCATGGCCGGCGAAAACGATATTCTCGTCGGTCCGCTGACCTATCGCCTCACCCGCCACGCCTTTGCCTTCGACAGCCTCGGCGCGCAGGCCTTGCGCGGCAAGAGTGGAAACGTGCTCGTGCATCGGCTGACCGGGCTGCTGGAAGCGCCGCATAGGGCGCGCGGGCTCGAAAGTTTCGGCCTTCAGGCGCCGATGGTAGGACGGGACGCGGAATTGTCGCGCCTGCTGACCGGCCTCGACCTTGCCTGTGGCGGCGCCGCGCAGCTTGTCCGCCTGATCGGCGAAGCAGGAATCGGCAAATCGCGTCTGGCCAGCGAATTCGTCGGGGCCGCCGCCGATGCGGATCGTTTCCCCGGCCTTGCCATCCGCAGAGCCAGCTGTTCTCCCCTCGGCGAACAATCCTACGGCACGCTCGCCGCGGTCGTGCGGAGCGCCTACGGAATCGGCGAGCGCGACGATCCCGACAAGACACGGCAACTGCTGACAACAGGGTTCCGCGCCCTCGATCTCAGGCCTGACGACATCGAGGCGCTTTTGCCGCTCTTTCTGCATGTTCTCGGCTTCGGCGATCCCGATGGCGCGCTCCGGCACATCGAGCCGGAACAATTGCGGCGGCAGATCTTCTATGCGGTCCGCACCGTTTTCGAGCGGCGGCTGGCGCAAGGCCCTCTCCTTCTTGTCATCGAGGATCTCCACTGGGCGGATGCGGCCTCGCTGGAGGTGCTGCGCTTCATGATGGACCGGCTGGAGCGCAGCCGGCTGATGCTGCTCGCGATCTATCGGCCGACGTCGCAGACGGACCCGCTGGACTCCAATCGCGTCAGCGTCACCGTCCAGCGTCTCGGCCCCCTCCTCGCTGCCGATGGGCAGACGCTGCTTGCCGCCTTTTTTGGCGAGGGTCACGGCAAGCTGCCGGCGCCGATGCGCAAGCGCATCCTCGATCGCGCCGGCGGCAATCCGCTGTTCATCGAAGAAATCCTGCGCGGGCTGATCGACATGGGCACGCTGCACAATGACGGCCAGCGCTGGCATGTCGCGGCCGAAGACGCGGATGTCGATATACCGGTCAATCTGCAGGCCCTGTTGCTTGCCCGCGTCGACCGGCTGCCGCAGGAGATCAGGCGTCTGGCGCAAGAGGCGGCGGTCGTCGGCCCGAAGTTCGATACCGCCCTGCTCCGCACCGTCGCGACCGACCCGGGCGGCATCGATGCGGCGCTGGATTATCTCTGCGATGCCAATATCATCGAGGAATTGCGCGGGCCGGACGCCGAGATAGCGCCGGGCTATCGCTTCAGCCAGACGCTGATGCACGATGTCATCTACCACAATCTGCTGCTGCAACGGCGCATGGAGCTTCACCGACGGATCGGCCGGGCGCTGGAACGCCAATATGGCGTGGCGCCGGATCGGGCGGAGCATCTGGCGCAGCTCGGCCATCATTTTAGCCTGACCACCGAAAAGGCCAAGGGCGCCAGCTATCTCATGGCGGCGGGCGATATGGCCCGCAAGATTTACGCCAATGACGATGCCATGCGTCTCTACCGTCAGGCTCTTGCTGCCTTTGCCGACGAGCCGGAGGTGACGCCGGAGCAATCGGCGCTGCTGGAGCGCCTTGGCGATCTCTGCGGTCCTGCCGGCCGGCGTGAGGCCGCCCTGAACCATTATCAGCGAGCACTTGCGACCCACCGCGTGAAAGATGATCGGATCTCCGTGGCGAGAATCTTGCGCAAGATCAGCCGCCTGCATCTCGATGCGGGACGTCGCGATCAGGCGGAGGCCCATTGCGCCGAAGCCGAAGCGATGATCGCGCCGATCGATGCGCCGGTCGAACATGCGCATCTCCTGCAGGAACGCGGCCACCTCGCCTTCCGCACCGGCGACCAGGCTGCTGCCGCCGAATGGGCGACACAGGCGCTGCAATGCCTGCAAACGCTGCCGATCGATGGAACGACGGAGGCCGGACGGGAGGCGGCGCGGGCGATGGCAGAGGCGCTGAACACCAAGGGTGCAGCGCTGGCGCGGCTCGGACGCCGCCGTGATGCCGTGCAGGAAGTGGAGCGCAGCCTTTCGGTCGCCGAAAAGGCCGATCTGCAAAGTGCCGCCTGCCGCGCCTATTCCAACCTCGGCGTTCTCTACACAATCGTCGATCCGGCCAACGCCATCAGAATCTGCCGGCGCGGGTTGGAGGTCGCCACTCGTATCGGCGATCTCGGCTTCCAGGCGCGTCTTCTCGCCAATCTCGCGGTCTCCTGCTGCACCTTCACAGATCGCTGCGGAGCGGAGGGCGTGCCGGCGGCGGAAAAGGCGGTGGAGATCGACCGGGCGCTCGATCAGCGCGACCATCTCTCCGTACCGCTGATCGTGCTCGGTCAGATACACCAATGTCATGGGCAGCCGAAGCTAGCTCGTAAGTATTACGAGGAAGCCCTTGAGGTTGCGAAGGAAATTGACGAGCCGCAACTGCTCTTTCCGTGTTATGATGGCTTGGCGACACTGAGCCTTGAACACGACGACATGGATGAAGCGGAACGGTATTTCGCGCTGGCGCAGGATGTGTGCATCCGCCACAAGCTCGACCCCGGCACATTCGTCGTCTTGCCGTTTCTCGACTGAGGGCTTCGTATCTAGCTCTGCATCAATTAGACCAGATAATTCAGAAACATACAGGGAGGAACTAACAATGCAGGAGAACCACGCCGATAAACCATTACAGCCTGGAGATCGCGCGCCCAACGTGGTGCTGGATGCGATCACCCGCCATGGCAAGATCGCCATCGATGATTTCCGCGGTCAGAAGCCGGTGCTCGTCGGCTTGTTTCGTGGCCTACACTGCCCCTTCTGCCGCCGGCAGATCGCCGCCATGGCCGAACTCACCGGTGCGTTGCAGGAGAAAGGCATCGACAGCCTGACAGTCGTCAATACGCCAATCGAGCGAGCGCGCCTCTATTTCCGCTACCACCCGCTTCCCAATTTACTGGCCGCCTCCGACCCCGAACGGGTATCGCACAGAGCCTTCGGCCTGCCGAATATCGAGTTCACCGAATCCGAGAACGAATGGCCGCACAAGGTCAGCATGAGCACGATGTCCTCAATGCGGATCGACATGCCGGGCGAGCTGCCGGAGCCCATGGATGTGATGGCGGCGATCGACTATCTCGACAAGGCCGACGGCTACGAATTCACGGAGGACGATACGCGGATGATCGCCACCGGCCATGGCCAGCTTGTCGGCGAATTCCTGCTCGACCGCGATGGCGTCGTGCGCTGGTGTTTCACGGAAGTCGAGGAAGGTGGGCGCAACTTGTTCGGCGGTCCCGCGCCTCGGGATGTGATGTCGGCGGCTTCGAATATGGCTGCTTGACACCAGTTGTGCTTATTGCGCCCTGAAGCGGGCGTGGCACGTCGTGCAGGTCTGCAGCATGAGGTGAAAGGCGTGCTCCGCCGGCATTGCCGACAGCTCCTGCTCGCTTCGGACGTGAGTGCCGAGCGGGCCGCTGCCCATGGCCTCTCCAGGCTTCATGCGCATGTCGGCAGGCATCGGTCCCGGATTATTCTGCGCAGCGGCGTCGAGCGCGATGGCGTAGTCGCGCAGGTCGTTTGCGATGCGGTCGAACCGCTCGCGCTCCTCAAGAATGTTCGGCCTGGCCTTTGATTGCGGGCTGGTCGCCTCGGATACGAAGTGTTCGGAAAGAACGACGCCGGATCTGTCGCGGATGGTGTCTGCTGCCCATCGGAACTCGGCTGCCTTGTAGCTCGCCGGATCCTTAAACATGCCGGAAATTGTCTTTGCCGCGGCGGCCATGGCCTTCATGTCCGCCTGCCGAAGCGCCACGACATCCTCGGCGGCCGGCGACGGGACTGCCGTCAAGAGAGCGGCTCCCATGGCAAGGAGCAGTCCAAAAGTCGTCACGAAAAAGGTCCGTCTCATAGAGTTATTTCCCAAGCCGACGTGATCCCGCTTCCACGCATATCCCTTCTCATCTGGGCAGCAAGAGGGCGGATACCCTCCCCGATGTTCTCGGCAATGGGCCGATGACGAAGCGTTAACCGCCGCCGAATAATCTGCGGCTCTGGCTCGGAGTGGATTAATGAGAGGCGGCTATTCGCTCGTTCAGATAGGGCTTCACTGGCTGGTCGCCTTCATGGTGCCGGTGCAGTATCTGACTGGCGGCAGCATCGAGAGAATTCATCATGCAGTCCACATGGGGATGACGCCGTCTGCGTGGGACGTCGTCCAGCATCAGCTCCACAACTACGCGGGGATCGGCATTGGCCTGCTGATGGGCGTGCGGCTCGTTCTCCGCATATTTCAGCCGCCCGAGCCTGCCGCGCCCGGCACATGGACCGGACGGATCGCCACGGCGCTTCATCACGTCTTCTACGCCGCAATCATCGGACAGGCCTGCATGGGGGGCGTCGCCAGCTATTTCTGGTTCGGAATCGCACACTACCATGTCGTGGGCTCGAAGATCATCCTGGCGATGGTGGCATTGCATCTTGCCGCAGCGGCCTGGCACACGCTGGTCGCCCGTGACGAGACAGTGGACCGGATGCTGCTGCCGCGGCCAGCAAAAAAACGTCTAAGTGGCCAGCCTCAACCCCGCGGGATGCGTCATATTAAGGACTCATGTCGGCAATAGCTAGGTCCGCGATTGAAAACGGGCTGCATTACCTGTAGCTCTTCGGGAATGGCAAAGATGTACCGAATCACAGTGAGCATGTTGCTCGTTATGATGCGGCTGGTGATCGTTGTATCACTGGCCGGGTACTCGTTGGCGAACGCCAGTGCGGCGATGCATGGCTCAGCATTCCCGGAACTGCGCGTCGCCGCCGCAGAGATGATGCCGTCCCATGAAGGCCACGACTTGGCGGAAGCGGGCCACCACGACCATTCGCGCATCGATATGCCCGATGACGATGGAGGTCCATCGAAGCTCGTCAAGCAGGAATGCTGCAAGGATTTCTGCGGCGGCCTCGGCATCATTTGTGAAAGCCCCTACGTCGGTGGGCCAGTTGTAACCTCGATCCGGCAGTTCCTGGACGACCGCACGACCTTCGGCGAACAGCCGCCGCTCCACCGCCCTCCGAATATCTGAATAGAGACGCGCCCGCTCGATCGGGTCCATTCGGTCGCCGCCTGGCTTCGGGCGAGCGCCCGTAGGTTATCTCTTATTCGGAAATTTCATAATGAAACGCTCGTTTTTCGTGGTGGGGCTGCCGCTTGTCATCGGCGGCTGCGCATCCACGCTTCCTCCCGACGTGGTGGCATCTTCCGCCGCGATCGAACAGCCCTCGCCGCGCCCTATCGCATATCGGTCGCCGGTTTCGGGCTATGTTGGCAGGCAGCCCGTCGATCCCAAGCCGTGGCGTAGACAGAACGATCTGCAGTCTCCCGCGAAAGGAGACGCCTCATGATCGGCCTCAGAAAATTAACGTCCGTGCTGGCGGTCCCGCTGGTGCTGAGCGGTTGCGTCACGGGCGCCGAATATTCCAGCAAGCAAGCAGGGTTCGCTTCCGTTGCCGACAAGACCGCAATAGCGACGGCAAAGCAAACGGTTTGGATCCAGAACCAGGTTCAGGCGCGCTCTGTCGCCGCAGAGGTCAAAAATCTGCTCGCGCGACGGAGAATCCTCGACGTCGAGACGGCGGTTCAGATCGCCCTGCTCAACAATAAGGGCCTTCAGGCTGCCTACGCCGATCTCGGCGACAGTGCGGCCGATGCCTGGCAGTCGACCATGCTCATCAACCCGACAGTCTCCATCGGCACGACAGGCTTCGGCACACCTGGATTGGAGGCCTTCAAGACCATCGAGGGGATGATCACGACGAACATCCTGGCGCTTGCGACGAGGAACCGTGACGTGGCGATCGCCGACACCCGCTTCCGCCAGGCGCAACTGACCGCTGCCGTAAGAACGCTACAGGTCGCCGCCGAGACGCGGGGCGCCTGGATCGGGGCGGTGGCCGCCTGGGAGAATGTCGGGCAGCTGCAACGCGCCCAGGCGACGGCGGACGCTGCTTCCGAACTTGCGGAGAAACTTGGCGAGACTGGCGCGATGACCAAGGGCGCCCAGGCGCGCGAACATGTGTTCGTCGCCGAGCTCGCCGGCGAGACCGCGAAGGCGCGCCTCGCAGCTCGTCTCGCCAAGGAGGAACTGACACGGCTGATGGGTCTCTGGGGGGCCGACCTGGACTACCAGATTCCGAACAGCCTGCCGCCGCTGCCCAAGGCCGTCGCCCGACGCGATACGATCGAGGCCGAGGCTCTGAGGAACCGCATCGATCTTCAGGTGGCGAAGCTTGAGCTGGAGGCAACCGCAAGGTCGTACGGGCTCACCAAAGCGACGCGTTATGTCACCGATCTCGAGATCCTGACTGGCTTCGAAACGGAACGGGAAATCGAGGACGAGGAGAAGATCACCAGAACCACCGGCCAGGTCGAGCTGGAGTTCGCGATCCCGATCTTCGACACCGGCAAGGCGCGGATGCGCAAGGCCGAGCTGGCCTATATGCGGGCGGCAAACCAGCTCGCGGAGAAGGCCGTCAACGTCCGCTCGGAAGCACGCTCGGCATACGAGGCCTATCGCTCGAACTACGACATCGCGCGGCACTACAGCAACAATGTCGTGCCGCTGCGCACCAAGGTCGAGGAGGAATCCCTCCTGACCTACAACGGCATGATCTCCAACACCTTCGAGCTGCTCACCGACACGCGCGACAAGATCAACTCCATCCTGCTCTCCGTCAACGCCAAGCGCGATTTCTGGCTCGCCGAAGCCAACCTTGCGCCTGCGATTTACGGCGGCGGCGCGACCAGCGCGCCGGCAGAGACCGAAGTCGCCGCTGCTTCCGGCAGCAGCGGCGGCGGCCATTGAGAAAGGAACCCACCATGTTCAACAGACGACAACTGTTCGGTGCGAGCGCATCCCTGTTGGCGGCCGGCGCCTGGACGAAAACCTCGGCGATGGGTCTGCCCGACGCCGCGACAATGGAGTCGGCGGACATGCAGCCGCCGCTCCATCCGACTTCCGGCCCGGATTACCAGCCGGTCGTCACCCTCAACGGCTGGACCCTGCCCCACCGGACGAACAACGGCGTCAAGGAGTTCCACCTCGTCGCAGAGCCGGTCGAACGCGAGATGGCCGACGGCATGACCGCATATCTCTGGGGCTATAACGGCCAGTCTCCGGGTCCGACCATCGAGGCGGTCGAAGGCGACCGGGTGCGCATCTTCGTCACCAACAAGCTGCCGGAACACACGACGATTCACTGGCACGGCATGATTCTGCCGTCAGGCATGGATGGCGTCGGCGGGTTGACGCAGCCGCACATTCCGGTCGGCAAGACCTATGTCTACGAGTTCGATCTCGTGAAGTCGGGCACCTTCATGTACCACCCGCATTCCGACGAGATGGTGCAGATGGCCATGGGCATGATGGGCTTCTTCGTTGTCCATCCCAAGGACCCCGCGTTCATGCGCGTCGACCGCGACTTCGTCTTCCTGCTCAACGCCTATGACATCGATCCCGGCTCGTATGTGCCGAGGGTCATGGAGATGACCGACTTCAACATGTGGTGCTGGAACAGCCGCGTGTTTCCGGACATCAGCCCGCTGGTCGTTTCCAGGAACGACCGCGTGCGAGTGCGGGTCGGCAACCTTACGATGACGAACCACCCGGTTCACATGCATGGTTATGACTTCGAGGTGACATGCACGGATGGCGGATGGGTGCGGCCCGAGGCTCGATGGCCGGAGGTGAGCATCGATATCCCCGTCGGCGCCATGCGCGCCTATGAGTTCGACGCCAAATACCTCGGCGACTGGGCGATCCACTGCCACAAGTCGCATCACACGATGAACGCGATGGGCCACGACATCCCGACCTTCATCGGCGCGGATAAGTCGAAGCTCGCCGAGAAGATCAGGAAGCTGCAACCGGATTACATGCCAATGGGCACCAAGGGCATGGCCGATATGGGCGAAATGGAAATGCCCATTCCCGAGAACACTGTTCCGATGATGACCGGCTGGGGGCCGCATGGCCCGATCGAGATGGGCGGCATGTTCTCGGTCGTGAAGGTCCGCGAGGGCATCTCGGCGGACGATTACTCCGATCCGGGCTGGTACGAGAACCCGCCCGGAACGCAGGCCTGGGAGTGGACTGGCGAGCTGCCGGACGCCGCCAGGGCCAAAGACGCGAAGACGCAAATCACGCCGAAGCCGACGAACGGCTGAGATTCAGTATCCCACATCAAAAAGGATCTACGCATGAAGAATTATGTAATGGCACTGGCACTCGCCGCGCTTGCAACCCCTGCCCTCGCCTCCGGCAATCACGCCGGCGGTCACGGCGAGAAAATGGCTGTCGGAGAGCCTGGCGACAAGGCCAAGGCGACACAGACGATCCGCGTCACGATGAAGGAAACCCACGACGGCAGGATGTTGTTCACGCCCGCGGTCTTCAACGTTCGCAAGGGACAGACCATCAAGATCGCGATCAAGAACGCCGGCACCGTCGACCACGAATTCGTGCTCGATCAGGAGGAAAAGATCCTGGAGCACAAGAAGGTGATGGAAAAGTTCCCGGAAATGGAACATGCCGACGCCAACTCCATCCGCCTTCCGGCCGGTCAATCCGGCGAGATCGTCTGGAAGTTCACCACCGACGGCGAGTTCAAGTTCGCCTGCCTGATTCCCGGCCACTACGAAGCCGGCATGCACGGCGACGTCACCGTCGCCGGGAAGTAACGCGCAAAAGGAGCCATGAAATGAAAACTGCAATGATCAAAATCAGCCTAGCCGCCCTGCTCTCTTTCAGTGCAGCCTTCGGTGCGTTTGCTGCGGAGTTCACCAAGGGCGTGGTCAACAAGGTCGACGCCAAGGCGAAGAAGGTCACCATCAAGCACGAGGACCTGAAGAACCTCGACATGCCGGCGATGACGATGGTCTTCCGCGTCGAGGACCCGGCTCTGCTCGAAAAGCTGAAGGAAGGATCGAGCATCGAGTTCGTTGCCGAACGCGTGAATGGCAAGCTGACCGTCACCGAAGTAAAATAACGCACTCCCTGTCGCTCGGATACATCCGGGCGACAGGGCATCGAGGAGTGGAGACGATGCACAGGAGAAGCTTCATCGCAATGGCGGCGTCCGCCCTTGCGCTTCGTGGCGGAGGGGCCTTCGCCGCCACAACGGCGAGAATGACGGTCTACAAGGATCCGAACTGCGGTTGCTGTCACGAATGGTTGAAGGCTATGGCTGCGGCGGGATATTCCGTCGATGCCCACAACACCGACGACCTCGCCGCGGTAAAGGCTCGGCTGGGCGTTCCCGCCGACTTGGTGGGATGCCACACCGCCGTCGTCGAGGAATACTACCTCGAGGGACACGTGCCACTCGAGGCCGTCCAGCGACTGCTGCGGGAGCGGCCGCCGCTCCGGGGACTGGCCGTGCCGGGCATGCCGTCCGGTTCGTTGGGAATGGGCGACGACCCGCAGGCGTCCTACGACGTTTATGCGATCCCGTCGGGGATCGGTGCCTCATACGTGTTCATGGAAATCCGCCCGCCGAAGGGTTAACGCGTCGATTGAACAAAGCATGCCGCAATGCCGATCAGGAGAGCGGGGCGTTGCAGAGCGCTGACCAGAGATCGTGTTTCCAGTCGGTTCCCGGCCGCGCCGAAACGTCAACCGCATAGTCGGCGGAATTGATCCGGACCATGGCGGGCGAAACGCATCGCACCCTCGCCTTGTGTCTTCCTCCGTCTTGATAGAGCACAGCCCCGCCACCGTCGAATTCCGACAGCGTGATGACGACGTCGAAGTCGAAGGCGTGATCGCGGGACGCAGTTCCCTCCGCTAGACTGAGGCTGACCGACCGGCTGCCGCCGAACGAAGCGGTGTGGAATACGGCAAGCTCGGCCGCCGCCGACATCGATGCGGACTGCGCGCAAAGGAGCAAAGTCAGAAGGACACGGCGCATTTACCCCTCCCGTGGTGAATGCATTTCGATCCTATCATATCCTTGGAGGCTTCGCGACAGGGCCTTCGGGGTCGCCTCCGCTATGGCCTCCAGAACGTCTGCATCTCTTCGGGTGTGACCTTGCCGTCCTTGTTGGCGTCTACGCTACCGAAGATCCGCTTGTGGATCGCCGTCACCTCCTCGAAGGACAGCGCGCCATCCCCGTCGGTGTCGGCGATCGCGAACATGATCTTCATCATGGGTCCGCGCATAGCCATCGTTGGCATCGCCCCCATCATGCCGGGCTGCATCGGCATGCCCCCGGCCGCGCCAGGCTGCATCATCATGCACTGCATTGGCATCGTATTGCCTTTGCCTTGTCCCATCATGCCGGACTGCATCATGCCTGATCCGCCCGGCATCGCGCCCTGGCCTTGCACGGTCGTGTCCTCCATTCCCGACGGCTGAGTCGCCTGCGCCGGGTCCGCAGGATGATGGGGATCCGCCCCGCTCGTCTGCGCAAGGGCGAGCTCTGCACTGCCGACGGCAATCGCCGCGGCCAGCAGGATAACATTTGGCATTGTCATTCCCATGTCGTTTCTCCTTTGGCTGGTTCTATCCGCGCCCGCTTGCCGGGAACAGGATGGATGCGAATGCCGTGTCCAGCGGGCGAGCCGCAGGTCACCTAGTCAATGGCCGAACGGCGCAGCCTGAGCGAGTTGCCGATGACGCTGACCGATGACAGCGCCATGGCCGCGGCCGCGATGATCGGCGAGAGCAGCAGCCCGAAGGCGGGATAGAGTACGCCTGCAGCGATGGGCACGCCCGCCGCGTTGTAGATGAAGGCGAAGAACAGGTTCTGGCGAATGTTGCTCATGGTCGCATGGCTGAGCTTGCGGGCCTTTGCGATCCCCTGCAAGTCGCCCTTCAGCAGCGTGACGCCCGCGCTCTCGATCGCCACGTCGGTCCCCGTTCCCATGGCGATGCCCACGTCGGCGGCGGCAAGTGCAGGGGCGTCATTGACCCCGTCTCCTGCCATGGCGACGACGCGTCCTTCGCTTCGGAGCCGCGCGACCACCTTGCCCTTGTCCTCCGGCAGGATCTCGGCCTCGACCTCGTCGATGCCGAGCTTTCTCGCCACGGCCTGCGCCGTCGTCCTGTTGTCTCCGGTCAGCATGACGACGCGGATGTTCTCCTCCTTCAGCGAACGCAGCGCGGCGGGCGTGGTCGTCTTGACTGGATCGGCAATGGCGATGAGACCGCCCACCTTGCCGTCAATGGCTACGTAGATCACCGTCGCACCCTCGCCGCGCAGCGTCTCGGCCTCGGCCGCGAGCGACGACAAGTCGACGCCGGCCTCGGCCATGATCCAATGGCTGCCGATGACGAGATTCCGCCCGTCGACCGTACCGGTGACGCCCTTGCCGACGGGACTGTCGAACTCGCGGGCCTCGCCCAGGGCAAGGCTCCTCTCCTGCGCCGCGGCGACGATGGCCGCGGCGAGTGGGTGTTCGCTGGCACGTTCGAGCGTTGCGGCCAGCCGCAGGAGTTCGGATTCGTCGAATCCTTGGACGGCCTTCAATGCAGTCGCCTTCGGCCTGCCTTCCGTCAGCGTGCCGGTCTTGTCGACGACGAGCGTATCGATCTTCTCGAAGCGTTCCAGCGCCTCGGCGTTCTTGATCAGCACACCCATCCTCGCGCCACGTCCGACCCCGACCATGATCGACATCGGCGTCGCCAGCCCCAGCGCGCACGGACAGGCGATGATCAGCACGGCGACGGCGGCGACGAGGCCGTGGGCGAAGCGCGGCTCCGGCCCCCAGACGCCCCAGGCCACGAAGGCAGCGACTGCGACCAAAATCACCGCTGGGACGAACCAGCCCGACACCTGGTCGGCGAGCCGCTGGATCGGCGCGCGGGAGCGCTGGGCCTCGGCTACCATGCGGACGATCTGCGAGAGCATCGTGTCGCGTCCAACTTTGCCCGCCTTCATGACAAAACCACCGCTCTGGTTCATCGTGCCGCCGATCAGCCTGGCGCCTACCTCCTTCGTGACCGGCATGGATTCGCCGGTGATCATGGATTCGTCTACGGAGCTACGCCCCTCTAGCAGCTCCCCGTCGACCGGGACCTTCTCGCCCGGACGGACGCGCAGGCGGTCGCCAACTGCGACAACATCGAGCACGACGTCCTCGTCCGCACCATCGTCCCGAATGCGGCGGGCGGTCTTCGGGGCAAGATCAAGCAGCGCCCGGATCGCGCCGCCGGTCTGCTCCCGCGCCCTGAGCTCAAGCACCTGGCCCAGCAACACCAGCACGGTGATGACTGCGGCCGCCTCGAAATAGATAGCAACCGAACCGTCGGCGGCGCGGAACGTGGCAGGAAAGATGTCCGGTGCCGCCGTTGCGACGACGCTGTAGACCCACGCGACGCCCGTTCCCATCGCGATCAGCGTGAACATGTTGAGGCTGCGGTTGACGAGCGAGGCCCAGGCCCGCTTGAAGAACGGCGATCCCGCCCAGAGCACGACCGGCGTTGCCAGCACGAGCTGGATCCAGTTGGAAAGCTGCGCGCCGAGCAGCATGTGCAGGTTGGTGAGATGACCTCCCATCTCCAGGGCTAGGACCGGTAAGGTCAGCACGAGACCGATCCAGAACCGCCAGGTCATGTCGACGAGCTCGGCGCTCGGTCCTGCCGCTTCGGTCGCGACCTCGGGCTCCAGCGTCATGCCGCAGATCGGGCAGGTGCCGGGTCCGACCTGCCGGATCTGCGGATGCATCGGGCAGGTATAGATAACGCCTTCCAGAGGCCTCGGAGCAGTGCCCACCTGCACGACAGGCTTCTTGTCTTCCTGATGACGATAATGATCGTTATGGGCGTGCGCGTGGGCTTCATGCGAGTGATGGTCAGTCATGGACCGCTCCTCCTCGACTGCTTCCGGCTGCATCCGCGCCATGACCAAGCCTCGGAATAAATGGCGGAACGGTTCTGGCATACGCGTCCCACGCAGCTCCAAACTCCGCTCTGGAGGCCTCCTCCTCCCGCCTCGCAAGTCGCACGTACACCCACACCAGCACCGGGAACATCGCGAGCGTCACGAGCGTCGGCCACTGCAGCAGGAATCCAATCATGATCACAACGAAAGCGTCGTATTGCGGATGCCGGACGCGAGCGTACGGACCTGTGGTCGCCAGGCGATTCTCGCGCTGAGCGGCATAGAGCACGTGCCAGCTCGAGGCGAGCAGCCAGAAGCCGGCGATGATCAGCACATTGCTGGCGAGGTGAAACGGCCCGAAATGCGGATTGACCCGCCAGCCGAACATCATCTCGAGAAGGTGGCCGGCGTCGTGCGACCAGAAGTCGACGCCCGGGAACTGGCGCCCGAGCCAGCCGGACAGCAGGTAGATCGTCAGGGGGAAGCCGTACATCTCCGTGAAGAGCGCGACGACGAAGGCGGAGAAAGGACCGAGCGACCGCCAGTCCCGATTCGTCCCGAGCTTCGTGAAGCTCGCGGCAAAGACGATGAACACCACGGAATTGATGATCACCAGGCTCCAGAGCCCGTAGGCAGGGGTGTCAGACATCGTCGGCCTCCTTCCGGTCCTGCTTGCTCATGCCAGCCCGATAGTTGGCATGGTCCTGGCCGGAATGGCCGCCATGACCGCCGTGGCCGTGATGCATGAAGAGATGCATCAGCGGGCAGGCCAGGATGAGGAGCCATGGCAGGATGCCGAGGACATGCACACGGTGTTCGTATGCGATGAGGGCCAGCGCGATCGCGGCGAAGGCGATGAAGACGGTTCGGCTGTAGCTGCTCCAGGCCGACGGAGGATGATTGTCGTTCATGAGGATGCCTCGTTCTAATGAATTCGCAGGAGGCTTCGCGGTTCTCGGAGCCGCGTCAACCGATGCCGTCGTAGGTGACGAAGGCCATCATGCCCGACGCCATGTGGTAGAGGTGATGGCAGTGCAGCGGCCAGCGGCCGGGATTGTCGGCGTCGAACGCCAGGACGACGCTCGCCATCGGCGGCAGCAGAACCGTGTCCCTGACCGCGCCGGCGACGGGGGTTCCGTTGATGCCGACCACCTGGAAATGATGCCCGTGCAGGTGCATCGGATGCGCCATCATCGAGGAATTGGTGATGGCGATCTCGATCCGCTCGCCGCGTTTGACCACCAGACCGTCCGCGCCGTCGATGCCCCAGGCGTAGGAGGCCATGTCGCCGCCCAGCGACAGCTTGAAGAGGCGGTCTGTGGCGCGAGCAGCCAGCGGTCTCAGGGAAAGTAGTCGCTGTTCCAGACCGAGCCCGAGGACTGGCCCCTTGGCGTCACCCGCGTCCGCGACCCTACGAACGTCCGCGCCAGCCGTGGCAAGGATCACGCCTGTGCGTTCCAATGCTCCTTCGCGCAGAGCAAGGACGGGAAACGCGCCGCCATCCTTCGGAATGCTGAGGCGAATGTCGAGGCGCTGTCCCATCGACACCGGGAAGGACGTCCCGGCGACCGGCTGCACGCCCTGCCCGTCGACGGCAAACAGTTCCCCGGAGAGGCTCCCCGTGTCGATGGTGAATGCGGTGGCGGTGGCGCCGTTGATGATGCGCAGGCGGATTCGGCCGCCTTTCTCGACCTTTACGATCTCGGGATCGTCGAGCGTTTGGTCGTTGGCGAGATAGGCGTCATAGTCGATGTCGTTGACATCCATGGCCATTGCCGGCGTCGCCATGCCCGCCATGTTGTCGCCGGACATCATATGCTGCATGCCGGCCATACCTTGCATCGAGCCGAGGTGAGCCGGCATGCCGCCGGAGGCGCCGTTCCCTTTCAGCTTTGCCAGCAATTCCTCCGCCGACAGAAACGAGAAATCGTGGAGCAGCACGATCACCTCCTGTTCGTCGCGCAGCTTGTCATCTGCCGCCTGCACGATCAGCGGAGCCGCGAGCAGGTTCTGCTCCTGTAGCGTATGGGCGTGCATCCAGTGCGTACCGCCCGCGCCAACCGGGAAGGTGTAGTGGCGACTTTCCGATGGCTTCAGCAGTGCGGCCGGATTGTCTGGGACGCCATCTGCAGCCCAGGGCGGGGTCAGACCGTGCCAGTGGATCAGCGTCGGCTGGTCGATGGCGCTCGACAGCACGACGTCGAATTCCGTTCCGGCGTCCAACGCGAGTCCCGGCGTTCCGTCCGGTCGGACGAGGCCGAAGACGCGGGCGGACTTGCCCTTCACCTCAATGGTTCGATAGCCGATCGAGAGTGCATGAGGTGTCATCTGTGGTGCGGATGAGGGTCCGGCCTGCTGCGCGAAGGCGCAGAGGGGTCGAAGGCCGGTCGATGTGCCGAGCGCTGCAGCGCCGGCCATCAGACCATTCAAGAAATTACGGCGATTCATTGCAGTTGGTCCTTTATCCGGATCGGCGGTGCCGACCATTGGTCTGGGTGTCCGCAAGGAGGCCCGCGGAACGACCGGATAGCGCCGAGGCGCAATCCGGCATCCTCAGACTGGGAAACGAGGAGGGCCTAGCGTGGGAGGAGACGCCAGGCCGCTGCCGGTCTGATTGCGCCACGCAAAAGGAAGAAAAGAACTTTGGGCTGCCGGAGCTTCGAGACGGTCGATCAAGACCGCGGCAATGCAAAAACCGCATGGCGCGGAGCAGCAGGCTGTATGGTCGGGTGCTTGAGAGCCGGTATGACGCCAGGTATGGGCATCGCTGTGGAGGGGGGAGCGTTCGAACTGCTCTTGGACCGAAGGGTCATGAACCGAACCGTCATGGCATTGCATCGCTTGCAAGCCGGACGCCGGAACGAAAAGAAGCGCCAGCGCGATCAGGACGGCCTGCAATGCGCTCATCCAATCGAAACAGCAGCGGTCGGCGGCCATCTGTCCGGCTCCGTTCCCCCTCAGCCGAAACGTCGGCTGATGAAATTGAAGATAGTGGCAATCAGCGCACCCGCATAGCCGCCGAAGATAAGGCTTTGAACGATGCCGAGCACCAAGCTTCGAACATCGAAACCGGTCAGCCCCAGGTAGAACTGCAGCCATGGCCTATGCAGACCCCATTCCGGGGAGATGAAACCGAGCAGCATGCACAGCAGGAATGAGATGGTGGCGAAGGCGGCGAGCGTCGCGCCGAGCACCGGCACGGAGACATGCCCCGGCATCGCCGGGGAACTTGCAGGTTGAGCATGAAGAACAGTGTTTGCCATCGAACGATCCTCCGACCGGCCGCGGTTGCAGCCGTGACGACAGCGCAATCATCTGCCCGCTCGTCGCAAACTTCCTTGATTCAAATCAAATACGGAAGCCGCCCGACGCTAAGGCTCGCCCGGCGCCTTCGAATGCCGCTTGTACGCGAGATGCGGTCAGGGGAGCCCAGCTTTGCGGTAACCATCGACGAAATGCTCAAGCGTAGCCGCCTCGCGGAAAGGCTCCATCGTCGCCCAGTGACTGGTTGAAAAATGGGGGTTGGCGACGAGGAACAGTTCGGCTTCGGCACGCGCCTCGTCGAGCCGGCCGAGCTGGGCCAGGCTGGCCGCCAGGAACCGGCGTGAGCTTGTGCGATAGGTCTCATCCCGCCGCAGCGTCTCGATAGCGGCCTCGTATTTCCCCGCCGCATACTGCGCTTGGCCGAGCGCCAGATAATACCAGCTTGCCGGAAAGGGGTTCAGCCGGAATGCCTTGCCGATATGCTCCAGCCCCTCGTCGATCCGTCCGGCGAGGACCGAGATATCGGATAATGCGGCAAAGGTGTCCGCCTCATTCGGATCGAGTTCGATTGCCTTGGCGAATTGAGCATCCGCCTCGACGAAATCGCGTGCATAAGCAAGCAGATAGGCGAGAACCCAACGGCAGCCGGCATCGTTCGGATCGATCGCAATAGCCTTGCGCGCCAGTTCCAGAGCAGCGTCGCGGTTCGATTCCGTCGGCCTGCCGCTATGGACCCATCCCATCCAGTGGTTCATGGCAAGCCAGCGATAGGCCTCGGCATAGTCCGGGTCGAGGCTGACAGCGCGCGTCAGCATCAGATGCGCTTCCTCGGCTGCCTGCGGGGAATCGTCCATCAGCTTGCGCGCCCGCACGCAGAGGTCGTAGGCATCGAGGTTCTTCGGCCGATTTCGCGGCGGCGGCGCGCGCAGCCGACCGAGCAGCGCTTCGACGATCCTGGCCGTCACCTCGTCCTGAACCGCGAAGATATCGTCCAGGCTGCGATCGATGCGATCCGCCCAGAGATGATCGCCGCTCGCCGCGTCGATCAGCTTGGCGTTGATGCGCACGCGCCCGGCGGCACGCCTTGCGCTGCCCTCGAGCAGGTAGCGCACACCGAGCTCCTCGGCGATTTCTCGCACGTGCGTGGCTCGGCCCTTGTAGGCGAAGACCGAGTTGCGGGCGATGACGAACAGCCCGGGCATCCTGGAGAGGTCGGTGATAAGGTCTTCCGTCAGCCCGTCCGCGAAGGATTCCTGTTCGGGATCGTTGCCGATATTCAGGAAGGGCAGCACGGCGATCGACGGTTTATCAGGCAGCGGCAAGGTTTTTCGCCTCATGCCGCTCAGCCGATGCACGGCTCCCGTGAAGCGGTAACCGACGCGCGGAACCGTTGCAATCCATTCACCGCCGCCGGCGGACGAGCCGAGCAGCTTGCGCAGCCGCGCGATCTGGACGGTGAGGTTGCCTTCCTCGACCGCCATGCCTTGCCAGGCCGCGTCCATCAGATCGGTCTTCGCGAGGATTTCTCCCGTTCGCCCGACGAGCGCCGCAAGCAGCTTCAGCCCGCGGTGGCTGATGGCAACGGGATCATCGTTCCGAAGCAGCGTTCCCGCATCCGGATCAAGCACGAACGGACCAAAGGCAAAGCGCGATCCCTGCATAAAGCGGATCTATAGTCCGTTTGGAAGTTTTTGAGAACGTTTTGGCGAGGCTTAATTACGCCGCTCCCCCTATCCTGCAGAATTCCATCCTCTTTCAACTCATGGGCTCGACCCACCATTGATCAAGGAGGAGATCTGCATGACCACCGCAAGCACGACATCACAGAGGGAGGATCGGATTCCATGGACTGCGATGGCCGGCATTATCGCGACGGTGACGGTGTTTGCCGCGGCGCAGGGACTGACCTACCCGCTGCTGAGTTTCATCCTGGAGCGACAGGGAATAACATCAGGCCTGATCGGCCTCTCGGCAGCGATGACGCCACTGGGTTTCATCATATCGGCGCCCCTCATTCCGGCGCTTTCGCGAGGCGTAGGCGGGGCGCGGCTGGCCATCCTCTGTTCGATCCTGGCTGCCCTTACCCTGGTCGCGATTGCCGGGACCCAGCAGGTCTGGGCCTGGATGCCGCTGCGTTTCCTGCTCGGCTTCTTTGCCAATCCGCTCTACGTGATCAGCGAAACCTGGCTGATCACGATCACGCCGGCACCGCGCCGCGGCCGAATCCTCGGCCTCTATTCATCGATCGTTTCGGCTGGTTTCGGCATCGGCCCACTATCCCTGGGCCTCGCCGGCACGGAAGGCTGGCCCCCCTTCACGATCGGCATCACGGCCTTCCTTGCCTGCGGCCTGATCGTGCTTGCCGTTGCCCCACACCTGCCTGACATGCCCGACGAAGGCAAGGCAACGTCGGTCGGCGGCTTCTTCGCGCTGGCGCCGCTGCTGCTGTTTGCGGTTTTCACCGCCGCCGCCTTCGAGCAGATCCTGCTTTCCCTGTTCACCGTTTATGGAACGGTACTCGGCAGCGCCGAGGAGCGTATCGCTTCGCTCATCACTTGTTTCGTCGCCGGCAATGCCATACTGCAGATCCTGCTCGGGCGGGCGGCCGAGCGGTTCGGCGCGCCGCGGACCATGTTGTTCTGTGTGCTGGCTTGCCTCACCGGCTGCCTGCTGCTGGCGTTCATCTTCAACACCTGGCTCGTCTGGCCGCTGGTTTTTGTCTGGGGCGGTGTCTCCTTCGGGCTCTACACCACATCGCTGATCGAGCTCGGCGAGCGTTTCAACGGCCGGACCCTGCTCGCCGGCAATGCAGCCTTCGCCTTCGCATGGGGCATCGGCGGCATGGCGGGCTCGCCGGCGGCCGGACTGGCGATGCAGCTGATCGGGCCTCAGGGTCTGCCACTATCTCTCGGTCTGCTCAGCGGTGTCCTGGCATTGCTTCTTTGGGGTGAGAAACGGCGCGGCGCCGCCTCTGACCGGCGCCCTCCCCGATCGCCGCAGTGAAGTGTCAGATCAATGTCATCGAAACCCTTTAAAGCGCCCCGCAATGAATTGGATTGATGCGAGGTGCTTTTGATGGCGACATTGCAGCAGGTCGCGTTCCGGGCAGGATGTTCGCTGGCGACCGCAAGCAGAGTTCTCAGCCGCAACGGACCAGCCAGCGATCTGATGGTGCGCAGGGTGCGCCGCGCCGCCGCGGAACTCGGCTATCATGCGGCCGGACGGCTCGGCCGCAGGCCGGTGGTCGGCGTCTTAATTCCAAGCATCACCAATCCGGTCTTTGCCTCGTCGCTGTCAAGCATCCAGAACCGCATGCTGGTCGCCGGCCATGGCGTGTTGATCGCCCAGTCGAATTACGATCCGGCACGCGAGGCCGATGCCGTCGCGGCGCTGCTGAACGACCGACCGACAGGGCTGATCCTGACTGTTTGCGATCCGTCGACCAGCGAGGCGCTGCTTGCCAGGCTGCCGCCGACCGTGCTGCTCCACAACCGGCCGACGGCACAGTTTCCGGCGGCGGTCACCGCCGACAATCGCGGCGCCGGCCGGGAGATCGCCACCTTCCTGATCGGCAGGGGCCATCGCCGCATTCTCTTCCTCTCCGGCAATTTCGCCGCCTCCGACCGGGCGCGGCTTCGCTACCAGGGTTATCTCGACGCGCTGGCCGAGGCCGGGCTGGCACCACTCGATGCCGTGCAGATCCCCTTCGTCGGCAGTTACGACCAGCTCGATCTCAGCACCATCATGACCGCGCTTGCGCCGACGGCGATCATCGCCTCCAACGATCTTCTGGCGCTCGGCGTCATTGGCGCGCTGAAGCGTGAGGGGCTTTCGGTGCCTGGGGATATTTCGGTCGCCGGCTTCGACGGCATCGCCATCGGCCGGCTGATCGATCCGCCGCTGACGACCATTGAAATGCCGGATGCCAGCATGGGGGCGACGGCGGCCTCGCTGCTTCTCGACATGGCGGAGAATGCCGCCCCTGCCCGCCATCTCGATGTCGCCTTTACGCTGCGCCGCGGCGGCACGGTGCGGCCCATCTGAGACGCTTGAAAACAAGAAGGGCCGCCCTGCGCTCGGCGTAGCGGCCCAACTCTTTCCTTATCGGAAAAGCGATCAGCTGCGCGGCAGCATGCCCTCGACATCAGCGGCCGCGTCGTCGAGCGCTTCCTTCGGCTCGGCCGACTGGTCGACGATGCGCGAGAGGTTGTCGACGATCGTCTGGGTGACCTTGACGCCGTTCGAGCCGGGGAAGGCATACCAGGGGATCATCACCGGCATCTGGCTGAGGCCAGCCTGGAACAGCGGGTTCTGCTTGTAGAAATCGCCGAGATATTCGGGCGACTTGGCGGCGAGCTCGTTGTTCGGGACATAACCGGTGCCGGGCACGACGACCGAGGCGCCGTAAGGGCCGGCAGCGAATTTGGCGAACTTCCAGGCGGCGTCCTGCTTGGCGGCGTCATGCGTTACGATGACGACGGCGTTACCGCCCGTCGGCAAGCGGCCGCTTAGCGGATTGATCAGCGGCATCTTGGCGGTGCGCAGATCGAACTTGTTACCAACGTTCTTGATCGTATTGCGCAAGGCGCCCGTCGTCTGGAATTCGAAACCGACCTTGCCGGCCGCGAAAGCCTGTTCGCCGGCGGGCTTGGTGAAAACCGGCATGCCGCCTTCGGTGACGAGGCGATGCAGGACTTCGACGGCCTTCTTGCCCTCCGGACCGTTGAAGGCGACCTTGCTTTCGTCGTCGCTCAGCATCTTGCCGCCGGCGCCGAAGAGGAGCGCGGAAAACATCCAGTCATCGCCCTGCCAGCGGAAATCGATGCCGTCGACGCCGTTGCCGAGCGCTTTGATCTTACCACCGAGCGCGATGACCTCGTCCCAGGTCTTCGGCGGATTATCGGGATTGCCGCCGGCCGCCTTCACGAGATCGGCGTTGTAATACATGATCGGGTTGGAAGTGGCGAAAGCGAGACCGACCTGCTTGCCCTTGACCTGGGCGAGCTTGAGGATCGTGTCAGAGAAGCCCTGCTCGGCCATGTTGCCGTCCTTCTGGACGAGCGGGCCGAGATCGATGGCGACGTCGCGCTCGTCGAGCATGCGCAGGCGGTTCAGGCCGATAAAGGTGATGTCGGGCATTTCGCTGGTGCCGGCCTGACGAAGGATCGTCTGGATGCCTTCCTCATAGGTCGCGGACGGGCTGGCGAACTGAATCTTGATGTCGGGGTTCTCAGCCATGAATTTCTTCGAGATCGTGTCCATCACGTCCTTGAAGAAGCCCGGCATCGGGTAATGAACCGTCAGCGTCGTCTCGGCATGCGCCGGAAGCGCGATTGCCAGGGATACGGCCGCTGCGGCGAGAAGCTGGGTGATATGTTTCATCGCTCGTTCTCCTGAGTTGAACCGATCAGCCTTTGAGACCGGTCATGGTGATGCCCTCGACGAAACGCTTCTGCGCAAGCAGGAAGGCGATGACGAGGGGAAGGGTAATCATGAGGGTGGCGGCCATTAGCGCGCCGTAGTCGTCGCCGGCTTCGGCGGCGCGAAAATACATCAGCCCGAGCGGCGGCGTGGCGTAGTCCTGCCTGCTGATGACGACCAGCGGCCAGTAGAGGTCATTCCAGTGCGCGACGACCGAGAAGATGGCGAAGGCAGTGACTGCAGGCCAGGCATTCGGCACGATGACGCGAGCGACGATGCCGAGCTCGGACATGCCGTCGAGACGCGCAGCATGGATGAGATCATCCGGCATGGCGCGAAAGAACTGCAGAAACATGAAGATCGCGAAGACCGAAATGGTGAAGGGCGCAACGAGGGCGGCGTAGCCGTTGAGCAGCGAGGCGTGGTCGAAGGCGACATAGAGCGGCAAGGCGGTCGCATGGATCGGCACCAGCAGGCCGAGCATGACCAGCACTATCATGGCACGTGCGGCCCCAAAGCGCAGTTTCGCCATCGCATAGGCGCAAGGGATCGCCACCAGCACCTGGAAGAAGAAGATCAGCCCACAGACGACGACGCCGTTCCACAGGAGCCGCGCCATCGGCACCCGGCTCAGGGCCCTGGCAAAATTCTCCGCATAGGTGAGGTGCGCCGGGATCAACGACAGCGACGAGGTAAAAATATCGCTCTGCGCCTTGCCTGCCGCCGAAATCATGAAGACGTAGGGCGAAAGGAAGATGATCGCGCCCAGGGAAAGCAGCGTCAGGCGGATGATCCGGCCGAGGGAAAAAGCGCGCGTCATGTGTAATGCACCCGCCGATCGAGGATGCGGAACTGCAGGAACATCAGCACCACGAGGATCAGGAGAAAGACAACGGTCATCGCCGAGGCGTAGCCGACGCGCAGGTAGACGAAACCTTCCTGGTAGATGGTAAAGAGCAGCACCTCCGACGCCTTGTTCGGCCCGCCTTCCGTCAGCGTCTTGACCGTCTCGAAGACCTTCACCGCGTTGGTGATGCTGATCGTGATGACGAAGAGCGTCGTCGGCCCGAGCATTGGCCAGGTGACGAGCAGGAAGCGATCGAGGGCGGATTTGGCGCCGTCCACTTCGGCTGCCGCGTAAAGTTCGCGCGGGATCGCCGTCAGCCCGGCCAGGAACAACACCATGTTGAAGCCGGCCGACTGCCAGACGCCGATGATCGAGAGGCTGTAGAGCACCGTGCCGGAACTGCCCAGCCAGTTCGGCCCTGGCAATCCCGCCAATGCCAGAAGCGCGTTGATGGGTCCGATGGTCGGATGAAACATATATTGCCAGACGGTCGCCATAGCGACGATCAGTGAGGCGACCGGCAGGAAATAAGCGGTGCGGAAGAAGCTGCGCGCCGCCGTCTCGCTCTCGATCAGCATGGCGATACCGAGGCCGAGAAGGATCGAGACGGGCGCGACGATCGCCGTATAGACCGTCGTATTCCAGAGCGACTTGCGGAACGTGCGGTCGGTGATCAGATGCGCGTAATTCTCGAAGCCGACGAAGCGGAACTTGCCGTAGCCGAGTTCGAAATCGGTAAAGCCGAGGAAGATGACAGCCGCGACCGGCAAAAGCACGAAGAGGAACAGCAGCACGATCGCCGGCAGCACCAGCATCCAGGCGATGCGGGCCTCGCTGCTCCGATGTGCAACGGCGGGATTGCCAACTACGCCCATGGAAACGACGTTAGCCATGCGCCCTCTCCCGCGCGATATCGCCTGCGGCGAGCTCATTGCCGGCCTCCGCGCGAGCGGCCAGCCGGCTGCCATCCTTGGCGAAAGCCATCGTCCGACCTGTGGCAAGCCGCAGCCCGACCGGATCGCCGGCGGCGAGGCCTGCAGCCTCCGGCGGCTGAACCTTGGCGATCACGGTCTCGCCGATCGCATCGAGACGGCAATGGAGGATGACCTCCGATCCCAGGAACTCGACGCGCTCGATCCGGGCGGCAAGCCCGTCCTGGCGGTTCCGGTCGAGAGAGACGAACTCGGGGCGAATGGCGAGCGTGACCGGCATCTTGCCGGCGGGCGAGTTTTCCAGCGTCAGGCGCAGGTCGCCAAAGGCAACCACACCGTCTTCGGCTTCCGCCGGCAGTTGATTGATGCGCGGCTGGCCGATGAAACGGGCGACCTCGACATGGGCGGGATCGTCATAGATGACCTCGGGGCTTGCGATCTGCAGCAACCGGCCGCCCATCATCACGGCGACGCGATCCGCCATCGACAGCGCTTCCGCCTGATCATGGGTGACGTAGAGCGTCGGCACGCCGGCGCGGCGATGCAGGTCGACGATCTCGCCCCGGGCGTGGACGCGCAGGTTGGCGTCGAGGTTGGACAGCGGCTCGTCCATCAGGAAGATGCTCGGCCGGCGCACCATGGCGCGGGCGAGCGCCACGCGCTGGCGCTGACCGCCGGACATCTGGCCGGGCTTGCGGTCGAGCAGGTGTTCGATCTTGAGTGATGTCGCCATTTCCCTGACGTCGCGGGCGATCGCCGCGCGGATGGCGCGCTGGCTCGGCATCAACGAACCGATGAAGGGCAGCCGTTGCATGTTCGACAGCCGGCGCATCGCCAACGGCACGGCGATATTCTGCGACGCCGTCAGATGCGGATAGAGGGCGTAGGACTGAAAGACCATGGCGATGTTGCGGTCGGCGGCTGCCACGCCCGACATATCTTTCCCGCCGATCAGGATCTCGCCCCCGTTGGCGTGGTCGAGGCCGGCAAGCACGCGCAGGAGCGTGCTCTTGCCGCAGCCGGAGGGACCCACCAGCGCGATGAATTCGCCGCCGCCGACATCGAGGCTGACGCCATTCAGGATCTGGTTACCGGCGAAGGACTTGGTGATGCCGCGAAGCGAGAGCGCGCTCATTCCACCGGTTCCCGCTGCTTGACCGCCTGGGGATAGACCTCGTGAACGACGTCATCGAGCACATGCGCGGTCATGCCGGGCACGGCGACGATCGCGCTTGCGACCGACGTATCGAACTCGTGGACGACGGCGCCGATCAGGCGCTCGCCCGGCATTTCCCGCTCCATCTTATCGATGATGAAGGCCGCCGACGGCCCCCATGTCAGCTGGGTGTTGCCGAAGCCGCCCTGCCAGGCCCAATGGAGGTGGCCGCTGGCGAAAAGAGCCACGTCATGGGCGGCGATCAGCTCGTAGAGCTGCTGGCGCTGAGCCGGCCGGACGCTCCAATAGCCGGTATCGCCTTCGTCGGGTGCATCCACGAACAGCGGCTTATGCGCGAACAGGGCCACGCGCCGCCCGGCCCTGTCGGCAAGCGCCCGCTCGAGCCATTCGAACTGCGCCTGCTCCTCATCGTCCTCATGACCGAGAAGCAGCGCGTTCAAGCCGATGAAGCGCCAGCCGGCTCCATCTTCCAGCCAGCGATCGGGGCCGGCGACGCTGCGCCAGCGGGCCAGCCGCTCGGCATTGACGGGCTGGTCCGAACCCTTGAGGTGGCCGACATCGTGATTGCCGGGAACGATTAGCATCGGGATCGATACCTGGCGCATGAGATCCATCGAGAAGACGATGTCCTCGTCCTTGTCGGCGCCGTCGACGGTGAGATCACCGGTATGGACGATCAGATCGGCGCCGGTCTCTTCGATCCAGCTTAAAAGTGGTGCCCAGTTGCCGTTGAAATGCGGCTTGCCGGGGCTGAAATGCGTGTCGGTGATCTGAATGATTTTCATGGGGCGCGCGCGTCTCCGAGAACCTCGGAAGCGTCTCCTGGACGCTCCCTTCTCGGCCCCTCTCTAGAGGGCTCCCATGTCAATCAGACAGCTGCGGTTTTCAGCTGTTTTTCAGTTTTGACGTCAATCCGTCACACAGGCGCAGGCCGCTCCCGCATCGGGAGCCGGCTAACCTGCGGGATCGGATGGAGATCAATGCCGCGGCGCGTTGGCGGGAATGGACGATACCGTCGCCGAAACGGGGTCGCTTGCCGGAAAGGTGTCCTCGAGACCTTCGTTAAGCTCCTCTTCCAGCGTTTCGCTATCGTGGGTGGAACGCGCGCTCGGCTGGCCGACGAGGCCCTTGCTGCCTTCGTCAAAATTGCCGTTGCTCAGGGCGTCGTACCGGTTGATGCTGCCGTCCGCGTTGCGGCCCGGAAAGGCGGTCAGCTGAACCATCATCACCTTGGCGTGGTCGAGCGCCGTCGAACTGTCGAGCTCGCCATGGGAATTGTTGATTTTGACGGCAATCGACTCTCCTCCCTCGCCCAGGAATTCCACAATGAAGAAGTTGCCGGACTGTGTCACGCGCGTATCGATCAACTGCATGGGAGCCTCCTGTGTTCATGCCAAACCAACGGCGATCAGCAGCAGGAGTTCCACAACGACGCCATTTCCATGCTGTGCATGCTGCGCCGAGGGTCAGATCCGCTGAAACTCGGCTGGCTTTTATGGTTAATTTATTAATAATTCGGAGTTTATATTGGAACCAGGCGGCCTTTCCGCATGTTGTTGCTGCGCCGTGGAGGAACCTCGATGATCCTGAAAATCCTTGCTCCCAAGATCGACGCCGATTGCCATGATACCGGCACCTATTCCGACGGGATCTTCGCCGAAAACCGCATCGACCTTTCGTCGCGCGGTGACGGCCGCCGTCGTTCCCCACATGAACGCGATTACGGCGCCGACAGAAAACTGGAAAAACTGCCGCTCGGCTTCGTCTAAGCAGCCTGCGGAAGGCCATAACCTCCTCTTGCCGGCCGGATGATCCCGGCCACATTCTCCTGTGACGCCACTCGCGCAGGTCAGGAGAACCCTTTGCCCTGGATCGCCTACATCGCCCATTTCATCGCCGCGGCCTTTCTGGTCAACGGCATCCCGCATTTCGTCAACGGCGCCAGCGGCCGGCGCTTCCGCACCCCGTTCGCCAATCCAAGTTCGCCGACGGTGAATGTCATATGGGGCTGGGCGAACTTCCTCATCGCCTTCCTGCTCTTTGCCAATATCGGGCCGCTCTATATCGGCACTCCGGGCGATACGATCTTCGCCGCGGCTGGCATGCTCGTCACCGGCATCCTGCTCGCCCGCTTCTTCGGAGGTGACGGCATCTAGAGCTTTCCTACGCATATGTTACTTGCATGATGATAGTCACTCCTGTACTGACATCTGCCATGCAGCGGACAAGTTTCAGCCAATTCAAATGCCCGGCGGCGCGCGCGCTGGACAGCGTCGGCGACTGGTGGAGCATCCTGATCCTGCGCGACGCCTTCCAGGGGCTGTCGCGCTTCGACGACTTCCAAAAAAGCCTCGGCGTGGCCCCGAACATCCTGACGCGACGGCTGAAACACCTGACGGATGAAGGGCTGTTCGAACGACGGCTCTACCAGCAGCGCCCTGCCCGCTACGAATATCTGCTGACAGAAAAGGGGCGCGATTTCTTTCCGGTGCTGATGGCGCTGTTTTCCTGGGGAAGTCGGCACATTCCGGAAGAGGATCTCGCCTTTCTACTCAGCGACGCCGCCTCCGGCAAAGCGCGCGAGACGGTCCTTGTGGACGCACGAACCGGCGAAGAAGTAACGCCCCAAAACACCAGCCTGCTCGCTGGACCAGCCGCCGACGACGAGGTGCGTGCGCGGATCGCCCGCATGCGCGCCTGGTATCTCGGCATCGACGCATAGAGAGGAAAATACCATGGATCGCATCGTTGTCACCGGCATGGGACTTGTCTCGCCCCTCGGCACCGGCGTCGAGCCTGCCTGGAAACGTCTCGTCGACGGCGCCTCCGGTCTGAGGGTGCTGCCGGCCGATGTCGTCGGCGAGCTTTCGGCCAAGGTTGGCGGTGTCGTCCCCGGCCTCATCGAGGATGTCGAGGCTGGTTTCGACCCCGACCGCTCCATCACGCCGAAGGACCAGAAAAAAATGGATCGCTTCATCCAGTTCGCCATGGCGGCGACGGAGGAGGCGGTGAAGCAGGCAGGCTGGATGCCGACCGATGAAGGCAGCCGTGAACGCACCGCAACGATCATCGCTTCGGGCGTCGGCGGCTTTCCTGCGATCGCCGAAGCAGTGCGGATCGGCGAGACGCGAGGCGTGCGGCGGCTATCGCCCTTCACCGTGCCCTCCTTCCTCGTCAACCTCGCCGCCGGCCAGGTCAGCATCCGCTATGGGTTCAAGGGTCCGCTCGGCGCGCCGGTGACAGCCTGTGCCGCCAGCGTCCAGGCTATTGGTGATGCGGCGCGGTTGATCCGCTCCGGCGAAGCCGATGTGGCGATCTGCGGCGGTGCCGAGGCCTGCATCGACAAGGTAAGCCTCGGCGGCTTTGCCGCCGCGCGTGCGCTTTCCACCGGCTTCAACGAGACGCCGGAACTGGCCTCGCGGCCCTTCGACACAGCGCGCGACGGTTTCGTCATGGGCGAAGGCGCCGGCATCCTGGTGATCGAAACGCTGAACCATGCGCTGGCCCGCGGGGCCACACCGCTTGCAGAACTCGTCGGCTACGGCACGGCGGCGGATGCCTACCACATGACCGCAGGCCCAGAAGATGGCAATGGCGCGCGCCGGGCGATGGAGGCAGCACTCAGGCAGGCGAAGATTCCGGCCTCGGAGGTCCGGCACCTCAATGCGCACGCGACGTCGACACCGGTCGGAGACAAAGGCGAAATCGCTGCGATCGGCACGGTCTTCGGCCGCAACGGCGCCATTGCCGTCAGCGCGACGAAGTCGGCGACCGGCCATCTGCTCGGCGCGGCCGGCGGGTTGGAAGCAATCTTCACCATTCTTGCGCTGCGCGATCAACTCGCGCCGCCGACCCGCAACCTCAATGAAGTCGATCCGGCCGCCGACGGCATCGATATCGTCGGCAAGACGGCGCGGCCGCTGGCGATGGGCTATGCCATCACCAACGGCTTCGGTTTCGGCGGCGTCAATGCCAGCGCCCTGTTCCGGCGCTGGTCGTAACACGGCTGCGCAGTTTTGCTGGAATTGCGCCGGAAATCGCCTACACTTCCGCACTGTCGGGGATCTTTCTCCGACAGAGCCGGAGATCATCCATGCGCGCCTTCTTCGCAGTTCTCATCCTGTGTGCCGCGTCCCTCGTCTCCACCGTCTCAACCCGCGCCGAAGACCCGATCGACACGACACGGACGATGATCGAGGAGCAGATCAAAGCCTTCCTCAACGAGGATGCCGAGACCGCCTATTCCTTCGCCGCTCCTGCCATTAAGGCGATGTATCCCGACAAGAACCTGTTCTTCGCCATGGTGAAGAAGAGCTACGAGCCGGTCTATCATCCCGGCAATTACGCCTTTGGCCGCAGCCGCTCGATCGATAACGGCGCTCTGATCTACCACGAGGTGCTGATATCGGGCCGCGACGGCAGGGATTGGACGGCCATCTATCAGATGACCCGACAGCCGGACGGCAGCTACCGGATCAACGGCGTGCAGATGATGCCGGATGCCGACAGCAAAGGCATTTGAAGCGCTGTTCTTGGCTGGATGAAACACTGCCCGGCACTTGGATTCGTTGCACTAACCATTTTGAAATCGTGCTGGAGTAAAAATCCGTCAGCGGGGGATTGGCGGGTTGAATACAGGCAAGCAGTTTTTCACGGCACTTGAAGCGTTGCGAGGAATCGCGGCCATCGTGGTCATGTTCCTACACACTGGCGGCACGCTTGGTCCGATACCTGTCAACATCAGCTACCTTGCCGTTGACCTTTTCTTTCTTTTGAGCGGCGTCGTGCTTGCGAATTCATACGAATGGCAACTGGCAACGGGACAGATTTCGCCTGCAGGATTTCTGCTGCAGCGTATCATTCGGCTTTATCCTGTATATCTGCTTTCTCTGCCTGTTGGCCTTGTCAGCTATGGAATTCAATTCGGCTTCGATTGCCTCACCCTGGCCGGACTTCTTCTGAAGGCGGTTCTGTTCATTCCAAACGCAGGCACGGGCGGCGCCTTTCCTCTGAACGGGCCCAGTTGGTCGCTCTTCTTCGAATTCTGGGCCGGAGTGCTGTTTTCCGTTCTTCTGGTGCGACTATCGTCCAGAATCTTGCTCGCCATCGCCCTCGCAACAGCGGCTATCACCTTGTACGGTGCCCTTGGGGGCAATTTCGACATTGGCCATCAGGCGGGGTATTTCGGATTTGGCTTCTCGAGAATTTTGTTCTCGTTCTCGCTCGGGATCTGCCTTCGCAGGTTGCACGAACTTCGGAGGCCGAATGCGGTCAATAGAGGCAATACCATCGGCATTTTCCTCTGTGGTTTGCTGATTGTGATCACGAATATACCCGCGAGCACATTCTACGGTTTTCCCTATTTTGATCTTTTCGTATGCTTCGTGATTTTCCCGGCCATTGTCTGGGTCGCAATGCGCACGAGGCAGACCGGCCTAATCGGGCTGGCATTCCGTTGGCTGGGGATCGTTTCCTATCCGATTTATATACTGCACGCCCCCATCTTCGAGTTGCTGCATTTACTGCGGCAAAAGGGCTTTGACCTCCCGGCCTCTCCGGCAGCTGGGATGGTCGTCGTGATAGCGATTATCATCATGGCGGGCATCGTCGCCATTCACTTCGACGAGCCAGTGCGCAAAAAGCTCAAGACAATGACTGCGCCAAGACCAGCATCTGAGCTTCCCGCGGGGGCGAGCTAGCCTCAAACCGGGTCGAGATCGCCCCTTGCCCATTCCTCCATGGTCTCCGCCATGAAGTCGGCGAAGCGGCCTTCGGCGATCGCCTTGCGGATGCCCTGCATCAGTTCCTGGTAATAGGCGAGATTGTGCCAGGAGAGCAGCATGCCGCCGAGCGCCTCATTGGCGCGGACGAGATGGTGCAGATAGGCGCGGGAATAATCGCGCGAGGCCGGGCAGTTCGACTGTTCGTCGAGCGGACGCATGTCCTCGGCATGACGGGCGTTGCGGATATTGACCTTGCCGCGGCGGGTGAAGGCCAGGCCATGGCGGCCGGAGCGGGTCGGCATGACGCAGTCGAACATGTCGATGCCACGGGCGACAGATTTGAGGATATCGTCAGGCGTGCCGACGCCCATGAGGTAACGGGGCTTCTCACCCGGAAGCACGGGCAACGTCGTTTCCAGCATCCGCAGCATGACATCCTGCGGCTCGCCGACGGCAAGACCGCCGACAGCGTATCCCTTGAGGTCGAGCTTGGTCAGCTCCTCGGCCGAACGGACGCGCAGCGCCGGGATGTCGCCGCCCTGGACGATGCCGAACATGGCCTTGCCGGGCTGCTCGCCGAAGGCCACCTTGCAGCGCTCGGCCCAGCGCAGCGACATTTCCATGGCGCGCTCGATCTCCTTCGGCTCGGCCGGCAGCGCCACGCATTCGTCGAGCTGCATCTGGATGTCGGAGCCGAGCAGGCCCTGGATTTCGATCGAGCGCTCCGGCGACATGTGGTGCAGGCTGCCGTCGACATGCGACTTGAAGGTGACACCCTGCTCGTCGAGCTTGCGCAGGCCGGACAGCGACATGACCTGGAAGCCGCCCGAATCCGTCAGGATAGGATGTTCCCAGCGGATCAGCTTGTGCAGGCCGCCGAGGCGGGCGACGCGCTCCGCTGTCGGGCGCAGCATCAGGTGATAGGTATTGCCGAGAATGATGTCAGCGCCGGTCTCGCGCACCTGGTCGAGATACATGGCCTTGACGGTTCCGACCGTCCCGACCGGCATGAAGGCCGGTGTGCGGATTTCGCCGCGCGGCATGGAAATCTCACCGAGACGGGCGCCGGCATCGGTCTTCTCGAGCGTGAATTGGAAGTTCTCTGTCATCTAGTCTTTCCGGAAAAGAAGGCTCGCGTCGCCGTAGGAGTAGAAGCGGTAGCCCATGGAAATAGCGTGTTCATAGGCCGCATGCATGGTTTCGAAGCCGGCGAAGGCCGAGACCAGCATGAACAGGGTCGAGCGCGGCAGGTGGAAATTGGTCATCAGCATGTCGACCGCCTTGAAACGGTAGCCGGGCGTGATGAAGATCCCGGTGGCGCCGGCCCAGGGCTTGATCTCTCCACTTTCCTCGGCGGCGCTCTCGATCAGCCGCAGCGAGGTGGTGCCGACACAGACGATACGCCCGCCTCTTTGCTTTACCGCGTTCAGCCGGGCAGCAGTTTCTGCGCTGACGTAACCGCTTTCGAGATGCATCTTGTGATCGGCGGTATCGTCAGCCTTCACAGGCAGGAAAGTTCCGGCGCCGACATGCAGAGTGACGAAATGGCGTTCGATACCGGCCTTGTCGAGGGTCTCAAACAGGCCAGGCGTGAAGTGCAGGCCGGCGGTGGGGGCTGCAACGGCGCCCTCCTCGCGGGCATAGATCGTCTGGTAGTCGATGCGGTCGCGCCCGTCCTCGGGGCGTTTGGCGGCGATATAGGGCGGCAGCGGAATATGGCCGACGGCGCCAATCGCCTCGTCGAGCGCCGGACCGGAAAGATCGAAGGCGAGGGTCACTTCGCCGGCTTCGCCCTTTTCCTCCACCGTCGCATCGAGCGAGCCGATCATGCAGCTTTCGCCACTGTGGCCAAAGGCGATGCGATCGCCCTCCCTGATGCGCTTGCCCGGCTTGGCGAAGGCCTTCCAGCGGCTGGGACCGACGCGCATGTGCAGCGTCGCTGAGACCTGCTGCCCGCCAGCGCCGTCGCGATGACGGATGCCCTCGAGCTGGGCGGGAATGACCTTCGTGTCGTTGAAGACAAGCGCGTCCCCGGCGCGCAGAAATGACGGCAGATCGGAAACACGATGATCCGATAGTGCGCTTGCCGCATTTGCATTCACGACGAGCAGCCGTGCGCTGTCACGCGGCTCGGCGGGCCGCAGGGCGATGCGCTCCTCGGGCAGATCGAAATCGAAAAGGTCAACGCGCATAAGTGTACTTTCAGGCAAAGCGAAACCCGCCCCGCGCTCTCGCGCAAGGGCGGGTTTCAGCAAACATCACAATCAGACGTCGGCGGCAACCCGCATCGAGACGATCGAGTCCGGATCGGAGACCGGTTCGCCGCGCTTGATCTTGTCGACATTGTCCATGCCTTCGATCACTTGGCCCCAGACGGAATACTGCTTGTTCAGCCACGGCGCGTCGGTGAAGCAGATGAAGAACTGCGAGTTGGCCGAGTTCGGGTTCTGCGAACGGGCCATCGAGCAGGTGCCGCGAACATGCGAGGTCGCGGAGAATTCAGCCTTCAGGTCCGGCTTGGAGGAGCCGCCCATGCCGGCCCGGCCGGGATTGAAGGTTTCAGAACCCTTCTTGCCATATTCGACGTCGCCAGTCTGGGCCATGAAATCCTGAATGACGCGGTGGAAAACGACGCCGTCATAGGCCTTCTCGCGGGCGAGTTCCTTGATGCGGGCAACGTGCTCCGGAGCGACCTGCGGCAGCAGCTGAATGACAACCTTGCCCTTGGTGGTTTCCAGAATGATGGTGTTTTCGGGATCCTTGATCTCGGCCATTGTCTTCTCCTCTTGTTTCTCTTGTAACTTACTTCTTGCCCAGGGTGACCTTGATCATCCGGTCGGGATTTTTGACTTCGCCGTTCTGGCCTTCGCCACGCTTGATCTTGTCGACATTTTCCATGCCGGAAACGACCTTGCCGACGACGGTATACTGGCCGTTCAGGAAAGAACCGTCGGCAAACATGATGAAGAACTGCGAATTGGCGGAATTCGGATCCTGCGAACGAGCCATGCCGACAGTGCCGCGCACGAACGGGGTCTTAGAGAATTCAGCCGGGATGTCGGGCATGTCGGAGGAGCCGGTGCCGGCAAGGCTGGCATCGAAGCCCTTTTCCATGTTGCCGTATTTGACGTCGCCGGTCTGGGCCATGAAGCCGTCGATGACGCGGTGGAAGGCGACGTTGTCATATTCGCCCTTCTTGGCGAGCGCCTCGATCTGGTCGACATGCTTCGGCGCCACATCCGGCATCAGCTGGATCACCACCGGGCCGTTCTTCAGCTGAATGGTGAGATAATGATCGGCCGACTGGGCCAAGGCATCCCCCGCGAAGGAGGCAAGATATAGCACGCCGGCAAATGCGAGATAAAAGAGTTTCATGTGAGCTCCGTTGCGGCGTTATCCGCCTAGGCTTTGCGCTTGCTAGTTTGGGCGCTTGGATGTGAGGGCTTGCAAGACCGCGGCCGGGACGAAAGCGCTGACATCGCCGCCCATGGCGGCGATCTGGCGGACCAATGTGGCGGTAATGGGCCGCGACGCCGTGCCGGCCGGCAAAAAGATGGTCTGGATATCTGGCGCCATCGTTCTGTTCATGCCGGCCATCTGCATTTCGTAGTCGAGATCCGTGCCATCGCGAAGGCCGCGGATCAGAAGTGTGGCGCCATGGGCGCGGGCGGCATGGACGACCAGATTGTCGAAGGCGACGACGGTGATGTCGCCGGTCTTGCCGGGCAAGGCTTCGGCCAGCGACAGGCGGATCAGCTCGGCTCGCTCTTCGAAAGAAAAGAGCGGCGCCTTGCCGGGATGGATGCCGATCGCGACGATGACTTTTTCGGCGACGTTCAGCGCCTGGACCAGAACATCCACATGTCCGTTGGTGATCGGGTCGAAGGACCCAGGATAAAAAGCTGTCGTCATCTGGCCCGGCCATTGGTTTGACGCCTTTTGTCACGGATGCGGACTTGTCGCAAGTGATTTACCCGGCCGCGCCGCTCGGCTGAACAACGGATGAACATGCCATTCAAGGCCGTTTCAGGCGGGATCTGTTTAACTCGGATCATCAACAAAGCCGATGCCATTCCGGCAGCCGGCGCTCCCAAAAGATCGAAATCCATGCTGATCGTGCTCGTTGCGCTTGCCATTGTTTTCTCCCTCGCCGCCGAGATGGCGTATGGCTACTTCGCCGATCGCTACGAGGTGAACTGGGTGCGGCCGGAGCTTGCCGAACATGCGGCGATTGTACGCGCCCAAGGCCGCCTGCGCGGAAATGAGGGTCGGCTGCGAGAAAAAATCGGATTTCGAATCTGAACGCCAGATGAACGAGACATTCAAGGATGCTTCAGATCGCCATTGGTAAACACCCGCTCAACATCCGGCGGAACCATTTTTAAACGGATGCGTTCACTCAACCGACACAGAAATGCGTCAAAGCGCGGCAGGAAGGACTAATAATGCCCGGCAAGATTACGATGATTAACGTGCTCTGGATGGTCATGGTCACGGGCATGCTCACCGCAACTGTCGCTCTTTATGACCAGAAGGTCGATGCCTCCAAAGTTTATGGCCCTTATGCTTCGGCTCGCACGGCCGTACTGGGCCAGTACTGAGGAGCGAGTACGCAACTCCCCAGGAAAGGAATGCCTATGTTCACGATCTTGACAGTGCTCACCGCCCTCATCAGCGTCATGTTCATCGTGTCTGTGGCCTCGACGATATCTGCGCTGCGGCGTGAAGGCGAAGAGGTGAAGGCGCTGAACGAAAAGCATAGCGCGTTCTGACATTCCTCTCTTTCCCTCCCATGAGCGGCACCGTTCCGCTCCTGGGGCTTTCAAAGCCGGATGCACCCAGCGTCCGGCTTTTTTTCTTGGCCAGTGAGTGAGCCAACTGAATGCTTCAGCCTGAAAGCCGGGCTCTAACAGAAAAGGGCGGCTCGAAGCCGCCCCGTTCATTCGATTATTCTTCGGCAGCACCGCCCGGATCACCATCGGCGACCGGCGTCTCATCGGCGCCTTCGACGGCCCCTTCCGTCTCATCCTCCTCCGGCTCACTGATGCGCTCGACCGAGACGACCTTCTCGTCCTTGGCCGTCGAGAAGATGGTGACGCCCTTGGTGGCGCGGCTGGCGATGCGGATGCCGCCGACCGGCACACGGATGAGCTGACCGCCATCAGAGACGAGCATGATCTGATCGCCGTCATCGACCGGGAAGGCTGCAACCAGTTCGCCGATCTCGCCGGTTTTCGACGTATCGGTAGCGCGGATGCCCTTACCGCCGCGGCCGGAGATACGGAAATCGTAAGAGGACGAACGCTTGCCGAAGCCCTTTTCGGAGACGGTGAGCACGAACTGTTCGCGTGCCTTCAGCTCCTCGTAGCGTTCGTCGGAGAGCTGTCCCTCCTCGGTGACCTCCTCTCCGACGAGAGCGATATCCTCTTCATCAACGCCTATCGCCCGGCGTTCGGCGGCAGAGCGCTTGAGGTAGGCGGCCCGTTCCCATGGCTCGGCATCGACATGGCCGACGATCGTCATCGAGATGATGCGGTCGCCCTCGCCGAGATTGATGCCGCGCACCCCGATCGAGTTGCGGCCGGCAAAGACGCGGACATCGTCGACCGAGAAGCGAATGCACTGGCCGAGCGCCGTGGTCAAAAGAACGTCGTCCCGCTCGGTGCAAGTCTCGACGGAGAGGATTTCATCGCCCTCCTCTTCCAGCTTCATGGCGATCTTGCCGTTGCGGTTGACCTGAACGAAGTCCGACAGCTTGTTGCGGCGAACCGTACCGCGCGTCGTCGAGAACATGACGTCGAGATTATCCCAGCTCGCCTCGTCCTCGGGCAAGGGCAGGATGGTGGTGATGCGCTCGCCGGGTTCGAGCGGCAGCATGTTGATCAGCGCCTTGCCGCGCGAGGTCGGCGTGCCGATCGGCAGTCGCCAGACCTTCTCCTTATAGACGATGCCGCGTGAGGAGAAGAACAGGACTGGCGTATGGGTGTTGACCACGAATAGCCGGCTAACGAAATCTTCGTCGCGGGTGGTCATGCCGGAGCGGCCCTTGCCGCCGCGGCGCTGGGCACGGTAGGTGGTCAGCGGCACGCGCTTGATGTAACCAAGATGCGAGACGGTGACGACCATATCCTCGCGGGCGATCAGATCCTCGTCGTCCATTTCGAGGCCGCCATCGACGATCTCGGTGCGGCGTGGCGTGCCGAACTCGTCGCGGACGGCTGACAGTTCGTCCTTGACGATGGTCTGGATGCGCACACGCGAGGAAAGAATATCGAGGTAATCCCGGATTTCCTCGCCTATCTTATTGAGTTCATCACCGATTTCGTCACGGCCGAGTGCAGTCAGGCGGGCAAGGCGCAGCTCGAGAATGGCGCGCGCCTGCTCCTCGGAGAGGTTGTAGGTGAGGTCGTCGTTGATGCGGTGGCGCGGATCGTCGATCAGACGGATCAGGCTTTCGACATCTTCGGCCGGCCAGCGGCGCGTCATCAGCTCTTCGCGGGCCGACTGCGGATCGGGCGCCTGGCGAATGACGCGGATGACTTCGTCGATATTGGCGACGGCGATCGCGAGGCCAACCAAGACGTGCGCGCGCTCGCGCGCCTTGCGCAGCAGGAACTTCGTTCTCCGGCTAACGACTTCCTCGCGGAAAGAGACGAAGGCGCGCAGCATGTCGAGCAGGGTCAGCTGCTCCGGCTTGCCGCCGTTCAGCGCCACCATGTTGCAGCCGAAGGAGGTCTGCAGCGGCGTGTAGCGATAAAGCTGATTGAGGATGACCTCGGCATTGGCGTCGCGCTTCAATTCGATGACGACGCGATAGCCTTGGCGGTCGGATTCGTCGCGCAGGTCGGAGATGCCCTCGATGCGCTTTTCACGCACCAACTCGGCCATCTTCTCGATCATCGTCGCCTTGTTCACCTGGTAGGGAATTTCGGTGATGATGATCTGCTCGCGGTCGCCGCGCATCGGCTCGATGGTGGCGACGCCACGCATGATGACGGAGCCACGGCCGGTCTCGTAGGCCGAGCGGATACCGGCACGGCCGAGGATCTTGGCGCCCGTGGGGAAGTCAGGGCCGGGAATGATCTGCATCAGTTCCGGCAGCTCGATCGCCGGATCGTTGATCAGCGCGATGCAGCCGTCGATCACTTCGGAGAGGTTGTGCGGCGGAATATTGGTGGCCATGCCGACGGCGATGCCGCCGGCGCCGTTGACGAGCAGGTTCGGGAACTTGGCGGGAACCACGACCGGCTCAGAGAGCGTGCCGTCATAGTTGTCGCGGAAATCGACGGTTTCCTTGTCGAGATCGTCGAGCAGCGAATGAGCAGCCTTTTCCAGGCGGCACTCGGTGTATCGTTCGGCCGCCGGCGGATCGCCGTCGACGGAGCCGAAATTGCCCTGACCGTCGATCAGCGGCAGCCTGAGCGACCAGGGCTGCGCCATGCGGGCGAGCGCATCATAGATCGCAGCGTTGCCGTGCGGATGGTATTTACCCATCACGTCGCCGGTAACGCGGGCGCATTTGACGTATTTCTTGTTCCAGTCGATGCCGAGCTCGGACATGCCGTAGAGGATGCGCCGGTGCACGGGCTTCAGGCCGTCGCGCACGTCGGGCAACGCGCGGCTGACGATGACGCTCATGGCGTAATCGAGATACGACCGCTGCATTTCCTCCATGATGGAGATGGGCTCGATGCCTGGCGGGAGCTTCCCGCCGCCGGGGGGTGTTTGCTCAGTCAAAACAGATCACGATCTCTTCTAGAATCACTTGAAGATTTATAGCGGAAAGCCTGTTCCCGCGCCAATTTCTGAGCGCGTTTTGAACAGGCTTTTGCGGCCGAAAAAGGGTAAAGCACCGGAGTTGTGCGGCCGGACCGGACAAATCCGCCGAGGCCGCCGCGGCACATTTGCCAAATCCAAATCCCAGCTTCACAATCGCAGTAAATCACACACCCATATGGGCTTTGGGAGAGACGATGGCAAGCGCCGACCAATTGATCAACGCCTTCACGACGCTTCTCGTTACCATCGATCCCCCAGGGCTGGCGCCGCTGTTCTTGGGGTTGACAACCGGCATGAGCAGAGCCCAGCGCACGCAGGTGGCGCTGCGCGGTTCGACGATCGCCTTCATCATCCTCGCGGTCTTTGCGCTGTTCGGCGCCGGCGTGCTCGGCGTGCTCGGCATCTCGATCGGCGCCTTCCGCATCGCCGGCGGGCTGCTGCTCTTCTGGATTGCCTTCGAAATGGTCTTCGAGAAGCGGCAGGACCGCAAGGAGAAGGCGACCGAGGTGGCGATCACCAAGGATCATATCGAAAATGTCGCCGTCTTTCCCCTCGCCTTGCCGCTGATCGCCGGCCCTGGGGCGATCTCGGCGACGATCCTGCTTGCCGGGACGCTCGCGACCTCGATCGGAAAGTTGCAGCTGATCGGCGTCCTTGCCGCCAATCTGCTGCTGACCTTCGTCATGCTGCTCGTCGCCGAACGGCTCGACCGTTTCCTTGGCGTCACCGGCCGGGCAATCCTGACACGGCTGCTCGGCGTCATCCTCGCCGCGCTTGCGGCGCAATTCGTCGTCGACGGGGCAAAATCGGCGCTCAATCTGATCAGCGCGACGCCGCACTGACAAGGCGCCGACTGAAGCAATTGCAGTCGGAAAGCAGAGAGAGCATGGTGCCGCTCAGGACACCATGCTCTCAGCTGCTTATAAAGTCAGGAACCGCGATCGATCAGAACGGGATGTCGTCGTCGAGATCGCGCGAGAAGTTGCCTCCGCCACCGCCGCGGTTCGACGATGAGGACGACGCCGGGGCTCCGTAATCGTCGCCGTAATCATTGTTGCTGCTGCCGCCGCGGCCGCCGCCGAAGCCGGAGCTCGCACCGCCGCCCTCGCCGCGTCCATCCAGCATGGTCAGCGTCGAATTGAAGCCCTGCAGCACCACTTCCGTCGAATAACGGTCCTGGCCCTGCTGGTCCTGCCATTTGCGGGTCTGCAGCTGGCCTTCGATATAGAGCTTGGCGCCCTTCTTCACATATTGCTCGACGACCTTGCAGAGGCCTTCGTTGAAAACGACGACAGTGTGCCATTCGGTCTTTTCGCGGCGTTCGCCGGAATTGCGGTCGCGCCAGGTCTCCGAGGTCGCGATACGGAGATTGGCGATCGGCCGGCCATCCTGAGTGCGGCGGATTTCGGGATCTGCACCCACGTTTCCAACCAGAATTACCTTGTTCACGCTACCAGCCATGCTTCTCACCCTGCCTGCCGCCCTGCCCGGCGGCGTTAATCGATCAGCGCACCTTAAACCATCGCGGACCGCCAATGCGCGTAAACGGTCGTTCATCCACATGTTTATCCATCAGAAAGCCGCATGCATTCATCAGGAATTTTGTTCTTTATTTGTTCTAGTTTATCCGTATGATCCTGTCAACAGAATCGAAAACCTTGAAGCTTCCCGGATATTCAGCCTCGACTCGCCCGCCGGCATCACTAAATAAGGGCTGTTATCCAGAAAACCAAAGCAGAGACGATGAGCGAACTGAAGACGATCTCCATCCGCGGCGCGCGCGAGCATAATCTGAAGAGCATCGATCTCGATCTGCCGCGCAACAAGCTGATCGTCATGACCGGTCTGTCGGGCTCGGGCAAATCCTCGCTCGCCTTCGACACTATTTACGCCGAGGGCCAGCGGCGCTATGTCGAAAGCCTGTCGGCCTATGCCCGGCAGTTCCTCGAAATGATGCAGAAGCCCGATGTCGACCAGATCGACGGGCTGTCGCCTGCCATCTCGATCGAGCAGAAGACCACGTCGCGTAACCCGCGCTCGACGGTCGGCACCGTCACCGAGATCTATGACTATATGCGCCTGCTCTTTGCCCGCGTCGGCGTTCCCTATTCGCCGGCGACCGGCCTGCCGATCGAGAGCCAGACCGTCAGCCAGATGGTCGACCGCATCCTCGCTTTTGGCGAAGGCACCCGTCTTTATATTCTCGCGCCGCTCGTGCGCGGCCGCAAGGGCGAATACAAGAAGGAACTGGCGGAGCTGATGAAGAAGGGCTTCCAGCGCGTCAAGATCGACGGCCAGTTCTACGAAATCGCCGAGGCGCCTGTTCTCGACAAGAAATACAAGCACGACATCGACGTGGTCGTCGACCGCATCGTCATGCGCCCCGATGTGTCGGCGCGCCTGGCCGACAGCCTGGAGACCTGCCTGAAGCTCGCCGACGGGCTGGCAGTCGCCGAATTCGCCGACAAGCCGCTGCCGCCGGAGGAAACGTCGGCCGGCGGCTCGGCCAACAAGTCGCTGAACGAAACGCATGAGCGCGTGTTGTTTTCGGAGAAGTTCGCCTGCCCGGTCTCGGGCTTTACCATTCCGGAAATCGAGCCCCGCCTCTTCTCGTTCAACAACCCCTTCGGCGCCTGCCCGACCTGCGATGGTCTCGGCGCGCAGCAGAAGATCGACCCGGACCTGATCGTGCCCGAACCGGAGCGCACCTTGCGCGACGGGGCGATCGCCCCCTGGGCCAAGTCGACCTCGCCCTATTACAACCAGACGCTGGAGGCGCTCGGCAAACATTACGGCTTCAAGCTCGGCACCCGCTGGAACGATCTTTCCGACGAGGCCAAGGATGTGATCCTCAACGGCACCGACGACAAGATCGAATTCCATTACGCCGACGGCGCCCGTTCCTATACGACGCACAAGAACTTCGAGGGCATCATCACCAATCTCGAGCGCCGCTGGAAGGAGACGGATTCCGCCTGGGCGCGCGAGGATATCGAGCGCTTCATGTCGGCCGCCCCCTGCCCGGCCTGCAACGGCTATCGCCTGAAGCCGGAAGCGCTGGCGGTGAAGATCAACAGGCTGCATATCGGCGAAGTGACCGAGATGTCGATCCGCGTCGCCCGCGACTGGTTCGAAACGCTACCGGCGACCTTCAACGCCAAGCAGAACGAGATTGCCGTGCGGATCCTCAAGGAGATCCGCGACCGGCTGCGATTCCTCAACGATGTCGGCCTGGAATATCTCAGCCTGTCGCGCAATTCAGGCACGCTGTCGGGCGGCGAGAGCCAGCGCATCCGCCTCGCCTCGCAGATCGGCTCGGGCTTGACGGGCGTACTTTACGTGCTCGACGAGCCGTCGATTGGCCTGCATCAGCGCGACAATGCCCGATTGCTCGACACGCTGAAGCACCTGCGCGATATCGGCAATACCGTGATCGTCGTCGAGCATGACGAGGATGCCATCCTGACGGCCGATGACGTCGTCGACATCGGTCCCGCGGCTGGTATCCATGGGGGGCAGGTCATCGCCCATGGCACGCCGCGGGATATCATGGACAATCCGAAGTCGCTGACCGGCAAATATCTCTCGGGCGAACTCGGCGTTCCGGTTCCGGACGAGCGCCGCAAGCCGAAGAAGGGTCGCGAGATCAAGGTCGTCGGCGCGCGCGGCAACAATCTGAAGAACGTCACCGCCTCGATCCCGCTCGGCGTCTTTACGGCGGTGACCGGCGTTTCCGGCGGCGGCAAGTCCACCTTCCTGATCGAGACGCTGTATAAATCAGCGGCGCGCCGCATCATGGGCGCGCGCGAAATTCCGGCCGACCACGACCGCATCGACGGTTTCGAGCATATCGACAAGGTGATCGACATCGACCAGTCGCCGATCGGCCGCACACCGCGCTCGAATCCGGCGACCTATACCGGCGCCTTCACGCCGATCCGCGACTGGTTCGCCGGCCTGCCGGAAGCCAAGGCGCGCGGCTACCAGCCGGGCCGCTTCTCCTTCAACGTCAAGGGCGGCCGCTGCGAAGCTTGCCAGGGCGACGGCGTCATCAAGATCGAGATGCACTTCCTGCCCGATGTCTATGTCACCTGCGACGTCTGCCACGGCAAGCGCTATAACAGAGAGACGCTCGACGTCACCTTCAAGCAGAAGTCGATCGCCGACGTGCTCGACATGACGGTAGAGGAAGGCGTCGATTTCTTTGCGGCGGTACCTGCCGTGCGCGACAAGCTGCAATCGCTGAAGGATGTCGGCCTCGGTTACATCAAGGTCGGCCAACAGGCCAATACGCTCTCTGGCGGCGAAGCGCAGCGCGTCAAGCTCGCCAAGGAGCTGTCGAAACGCTCGACCGGACGCACGCTCTATATTCTCGACGAGCCAACGACCGGCCTGCATTTCCATGACGTCGCCAAGCTCCTGGAAATGCTGCACGAGCTCGTCAACCAGGGCAACTCCGTCGTGGTGATCGAGCACAATCTCGAAGTCATCAAGACAGCAGACTGGGTGCTCGATTTCGGCCCCGAGGGCGGCGATGGCGGCGGCGAGATCGTCGCGACCGGCACACCGGAAGCGATCGTGAGGGAAAAGCGCTCCTATACCGGCCAGTTCCTGAAGGAATTGCTGGAGCGGCGGCCGGCGAAGAAGGCGGTCGCGGCGGAATGACGATGAGGTTGGCGTCGCCCGACGATCTCCAAACGGACTATCGCGCTTTATAGTGTCTTCGGGTTCCGGAAAACGGGTCGCCGACCGAACCCTTATCGGCCAGGATGGACGCTGATCGACATGACGAAAGAGATTCATGCGGCCTGACCGCTGCGAACTGGGAGGACGACATGACGAAATCCGGCACTATCCGCACCGGCATCGGCGGCTGGACCTTCGAGCCCTGGCGCGGACATTTCTTTCCCGCCGACCTGAAACAGAAGGACGAGCTGCATTATGCCAGCCGTCAGTTGAAGGTCATCGAGGTCAACGGCACCTATTACAGCACACAGAAACCGGCGGTCTTTGCCAAATGGGCGGCTGACGTGCCAGAGGGTTTCATCTTTTCGCTGAAGGCCACTCGCTTCGTCACCAATCGGCGGGTGCTCGCGGAAGCCGGTGAATCGATGGAGCGGTTCCTCACATCCGGAATCAGCGAGCTCGGCGATCACCTCGGGCCGCTGCTCTGGCAATTCGCGCCGACGAAGAAATTCGATCCGGACGATTTCGAGGCTTTCCTGAAGCTGCTGCCGGCGAAACAGGATGGGCTAGCGCTCCGTCACGTGGTCGAAGTGCGGCATGATTCCTTCAAGGTGACGGAGTTCGTTGCTCTTCTTGCCAAATACGGCGTGGCGCCGGTTTGTGCCGAACATTTCGAATATCCGATGATCGCCGATGTGACGGCCGATTTCGTCTATGCCAGGCTGCAGAAGGGATCGGACGATATCCCGACCTGCTACCCCGATAAGGATCTGAAGGCCTGGGCAAAGCGGCTCGAGACCTGGGCCGAGGGCAAGGTCCCGGACGATCTGCCGCTGATCGACGGGAAGCGCCAGGTGAAGGCGGAGCCGCGCGACGTCTTTGCCTTCATGATCCACGAGGGCAAGGTCAATGCGCCGCACGGGGCGATCGCCCTGCAGCAGTTGCTGGCGAAATAGGCGGTTGGGACTTAGCCCGAGCTAAAGCGGCAAGACCTCGACCGCGAGCTCTTCCGCCGTCAGCCCCTTGCCGGCGCGCTGGCCAGCCTCTCCGTGCAGCCACACGCCGGCTGCCGCAGCCTCGAAAGTCGGCAGGCCCTGGGCAAGCAGTCCGCCGATGATGCCGGCAAGCACATCGCCGGAACCTGCGGTGGCAAGCCAGACAGGCGCATTGGTGTTGATGAGCGCGCGCCCATCCGGCGAGGCGATGACGGTATCGGCGCCCTTATAGACGATCGCGGCATTGGCGCGGCGGGCAGCCGCCACCGCCTTGTCCACCTTCCCCAGTGTTTCGTCGCCGCAGATATCCGGAAAAAGCCGCGAAAATTCGCCCTCGTGCGGCGTCAGCACCAGACGCGGCTCGCCGCGGAACAGGTCGAAAAGCTGTTGCGGATCGTCCTTGAAGGAAGAGATGCCGTCGGCATCGAGCACCAGCCGGCGATCGGCAAGCGCGGTGACGAAGCCGCGGGCTTTCGCGCCGACACCGAAGCCGGGGCCGAGGACGAAGGTCTGCAGCCGCTTGTCGGACAGCCACTCTGCCAGACCTGCCTCGTCGTCGACTGCATGCAGCATGACGGCTGTGAGATGCGCGGCATTGGCGGCTATCGCTGCACCGGGTGCGGCGATCGTTACCAGGCCGGCGCCGGCCTTCAGGCCGGAGACCGCCGACATGCGCGCAGCCCCGGTCTTGTCGGCCTCGCCCGAAAAAACGACCATATGACCGCGCTTGTATTTGTGGGTTTCCAGCTGCTCGGCCGGCAGCACGCCCTTCCAGGCGTCAGGTGTGTTCTCGGCGATAGCGCCGCCCGCCTCAGCCCGGATGATCCGGGCGGGAATGCCGATGTCGAAGACCTCCAACTCGCCGCAAAGCTCCCTGCCCGGCATCAGAAGATGGCCGGGCTTGCGGGTCATGAAGGTGATGGTGTTGCGAGCCTGGAAGGCAGCACCCAGCACCTTGCCGGTGCGGCCATCCACGCCGGAGGGCAGATCGATGGCGAGCACCGCGATACCGGCCTCGGCGACGCGCTTGATCAAGTCAACCACATCGGCCGGCACCGCGCGCCCGAGCCCTGCTCCGAACAAACCGTCGATGACGACATCGCCGGCTTCCGGCCGGTATAGGCCGAGCTCCTGCCCCTTCAACGCGCTGCCGGCCCGAGCGCGGGCAGCGTCAGCCTTCAGCTTTGCGGGATCGCCGAGATGGAAAAGCGCCACGGTCGCTCCGCTCTCTCGCAGATGCCTTGCCGCAACATAGGCATCACCCCCATTGTTGCCGGGACCGCAGAGCACTACGAAACGCAACGCCCCGGGATGAAGCCTGAGCGCGGCGGCCGCGGCGGCAGCCCCTGCTCTTTCCATCAGGCCGAAGGAATCGATTCCCGAAGCAGCCGCGGCCACATCGATGGCGCTCATTTCGGCAGGCGTTACCAGAAGGTGGGGGAGATGGTTGCTCATCCGCCTATTCAATTCAAAAAGCGCACAAAAAACAACCGTCTGCATTGGCGCGAAGGAGATCGAAATTTATGCATTTGCCTATCATTTAATCGACTCGCAACCTGCTTTCGCAACTGAAGGAAAAGCCGGGTTTTTCGATATTGCGACGAATTTTCTTCGATGGCTGATGTTTTTCCACCTTTCCGTTCACCAAATCGACATCAAATTCCCCGCAGACGCGCCGGTTTCGGCAAAATCGACGTCTTTTTTCGATAAGACGGATTTCAAACTGGCACGATATCTGCATCATATCCGCGAGCGGGAACATCCCTGCCATAACAGGAGAAGCGGAGAGACATTTTCTCATGAAAAAGATCGAAGCGATCATTAAGCCCTTCAAGCTGGACGAAGTGAAGGAAGCCCTTCAGGAAGTCGGCCTGCAGGGTATCACAGTCACGGAAGCCAAGGGCTTCGGTCGTCAGAAGGGCCACACGGAACTCTACCGCGGCGCCGAATACGTCGTCGACTTCCTGCCGAAGGTGAAAGTCGAGGTGGTGCTAGCCGATGAGAACGCCGAGGCGGTCATCGACGCGATCCGCAAGGCGGCTCAAACCGGTCGCATCGGCGACGGCAAAATCTTCGTATCCAATGTCGAAGAGGTTATCCGCATCCGTACCGGCGAGACCGGCATCGATGCCATCTGACCACTTTGCCAAGCGCGCAAAGTCCGATAGCGTCATCGCGCCCACCTATTGTTATCACAAATTGGAGGAAGGTATTTAATGGCGACCGCAAGCGAAATTCTGAAGCAGATCCAGGAAAACGACGTCAAGTTCGTCGATCTGCGCTTCACCGACCCGAAGGGCAAGCTGCAGCATGTCACAATGGACGTTGCCAGCGTCGACGAGGACATGTTCGCTGACGGCGTGATGTTCGACGGCTCTTCGATCGGTGGCTGGAAGGCCATCAACGAGTCCGACATGGTGCTGATGCCCGACACCGAAACGGTGCATATGGACCCGTTCTTCGCTCAGTCGACCATGGTCATCGTCTGCGACATTCTCGATCCTGTCTCCGGCGAAGCCTATAACCGCGATCCGCGCGGCACTGCCAAGAAGGCCGAAGCCTATCTCAAGGCATCAGGCATCGGCGACACGATCTTTGTCGGCCCGGAAGCCGAGTTCTTCGTCTTCGACGACGTCAAGTACAAGGCCGATCCCTATAATACCGGCTTCAAGCTCGATTCGACCGAACTGCCGTCGAACGACGACACCGATTACGAAACCGGCAACCTCGGTCACCGCCCGCGCGTCAAGGGCGGCTATTTCCCGGTTCCGCCTGTTGACAGCGCCCAGGACATGCGTTCGGAAATGCTGACGGTGCTCTCCGAGATGGGCGTTGTCGTCGAAAAGCACCACCATGAAGTCGCCGCCGCCCAGCACGAACTCGGCATCAAGTTCGATACGCTGGTGCGCAACGCAGACAAGATGCAGATCTACAAATATGTCGTGCATCAGGTGGCCAACGCTTACGGCAAGACCGCGACCTTCATGCCGAAGCCGATCTTCGGCGACAACGGCTCGGGCATGCACGTGCACCAGTCGATCTGGAAGGGCGGCAAGCCGACTTTCGCCGGCGACGAATATGCCGGCCTCTCCGAGACCTGCCTGTTCTACATCGGCGGCATCATCAAGCACGCCAAGGCGATCAATGCCTTCACCAATCCGTCGACGAACTCCTACAAGCGTCTCGTCCCGGGTTATGAAGCGCCTGTCCTGCTCGCCTATTCTGCGCGCAACCGTTCGGCCTCCTGCCGCATTCCGTTCGGCTCCAACCCGAAGGCCAAGCGCGTCGAAGTCCGCTTCCCGGATCCGACCGCCAACCCCTATCTCGCCTTCGCCGCCATGCTGATGGCCGGCCTCGACGGCATCAAGAACAAGATCCATCCCGGCAAGGCCATGGACAAGGATCTCTACGACCTGCCGCCGAAGGAACTGAAGAAAATCCCGACCGTCTGCGGCAGCCTGCGCGAAGCGCTCGAAAGCCTCGACAAGGACCGCAAGTTCCTGACAGCAGGCGGCGTCTTCGACGATGACCAGATCGATGCCTTCATCGAGCTGAAAATGGCAGAAGTAATGCGTTTCGAAATGACGCCGCATCCGGTCGAATACGACATGTATTATTCGGCCTGATCGGCCGTAACACGGAAAGTCCCGGTCCGCCGGGACTTTCACCTCCCCGGTCATGAACGGCAGAAGGAGGATATGACGTTCATGTGACGCGCTGGTGCAAAAATCTTGATTTGCACCGCACCAATCACCAAATTTGGTGATGAAAGGAAGTCGTACCATGAAAGAAAGAATAGCAAAGTTCAGTATCGGCGAAGTGGTCCGGCACAAGGTTTTTCCGTTTCGCGGCGTCATCTTCGACGTTGATCCGGAATTCGCGAATACGGAGGAATGGTGGAATTCCATTCCGGCCGAGGTGCGGCCGAGCAAGGACCAGCCCTTCTACCACCTGCTCGCCGAAAACGAGGAAAGCGAATATGTCGCTTATGTCTCCGAGCAGAACCTGGTGAACGACGAAAGCGGCACGCCGCTTCGCAACCCGCAGATTTACCAGATCTTCGATCAGGCGCCGTCGGGGCAGTTCAAGCCCAAGATGAGCTTCGCTCACTAGATCAGACGTGCGGATCGGTCAATCAAGGCCTCGCCTCTCCCAGCGAGGCCTTTTCTTTTGACGCGAAATCCAGTTGCCAGGTTAAACTGCTGACAATTCCCGCCAATTTCTCTTTTGCTTTGGCTGGCAAGGCCCCCCATCCGGCTGCCGCCACCTTCTCCCGATCGCGGGTAGACGGGACATGCCGCAAGCTCTCGGTCCCCCTCAACGCCTCGCAGGGCACGTCCCCTCTCGCCGTCAGAACGGGGAGGTCAGGGTGAGGGGCAAATCGCCGGTGCGAACCAGACAGCCATGGCTCAAGGCCGAGGAGATAGAGGCTTACCAATAAAAAAACCCGGCCTGAAGCCGGGTTTCTATTCAAAATGGCGGCAGGATCACTGCGCCTTGGCTGCCTTCTGGGCGTCTTCCAGTTTCTTGCGAGTTTCCTCGGCCTTCTTCTGCATGCTTTCCTGCAGGCTACGCTGGGTGTCGGCGAGCTTGGATTCGGAAACCGGTTCGCCGTCATAAGCGCCGGTGAAGCCTTCGAGCGAGATCTTGATCGGATTCGGAGCGCGGCGGAAGTTGATCGAGGTGAAGACCACGTCGCTGCCCTTCTTGAGGCTGGCGATCATCGCGTCGGTCAACGGAACTTCAGCCGTGCACTTGTCCGGCAGGCAGATGACATAATCGAGCTTCTGCCCCTTGCCGCCGTCGATCTGCATGCTGATGCCAGGCGGGATGAGACGCGCGCTCTGGACCGAAACCTGCAGGAGCTTGCGGTTGATCTTGCCGGTAACCGAGATAAGGCCGACGGCCGTGACGAGCTGGCCGCCATTGGCGAGGATCAGGTTCTGGACAACGCAAACGTCGTTATCTTCCTGCTTGCTGCAGGTCTTGTACCAGCCGAGCTTGGGCGAGCCGACGCCCTGGGCTGGGCCCTGTGCCGCCGCATCCTGGGCGAAGGAGGAGACCGGCGCCGAAGCGGCGCCGAACATCACTGCCAGAACGGACAGTGCTGCCCGCATTTTCTTTTCAGACTTGAACATCATAACGAATTCCGTCTCCTGATATCCGTTCGGAGCAGCGACGTGCCACCCCAACCATCGGGTCGTTCGGCACTCCACCTCATGGAAAAATAAGGCAAATGCATGACCCCGAAACTTCGGGTTCACCTGTTACATCGCAGCGTTCAAGATATCCAGCTTTTCTTTGGCAATTTCATCGACAGGCCAAAGAAATCGCGCCTGCGTGTTGGAATCGGTCGACCCCATGCTAATCTCGCGATGAATCATGCACTTATTTTTCGCGGATCAAGGATTGCCGAATGCTCCGGATCATCGTCACCGTCGTCCTCTCCTTGCTATGCAGCGCCGTCGCCGCAGAGCCGCTGCACGGCATCGCGATGCATGGCGAGCCGGCCTTGCCGCCTGACTATAAGCACTTTCCCTACGTCAATCCCGACGTGAAAAAAGGCGGCAAGATCACCTATGGCGTCGTCGGTACCTTCGACAACCTCAATCCGTTCATCCTGAAGAGCATGCGCACGACGGCGCGCGGCATGTGGGATCCGGAATATGGAAACCTCGTCTACGAATCGCTGATGCAGCGCTCCCGTGACGAGCCATTCACACTTTACGGCCTGCTTGCCGAAACGGTCGAATGGGACGACGACAGGAGCTTCATCCAGTTCAACCTCAATCCGAAGGCGAAATGGTCCGACGGTCAGCCGGTGACGCCGGAGGACGTCATATTCACCTTCGAGCTGATGCGTGACAAGGGACGCGTGCCCTATTCCGAACGCTTAAAAGTCGTCGCTAAGATGGAGAAGGTTGGCGAACGCAGCGTGCGCTTCACTTTCAATGAGAAGGCTGACCGCGAGACGCCGCTGATTTTTGGTCTTTTTCCGGTGCTGCCGAAACATTTGGTCGATCCGGAAACCTTCGACCGCACCTCGCTGACGCCGCCGGTCGGTTCCGGTCCCTACAAGGTGAAGACGGTGAAACCCGGCGAGAGCATCACCTATGAGCGAGATCCAAATTACTGGGGTAAGGACATTCCCGCGAAGGTCGGCACTGACAATTACGATCAGATCACGGTTCAGTATTTCCTGCAGGACACAACGCTGTTCGAAGCCTTCAAGAAGGGCGATATCGACCTCTATCCTGACGGTAATCCCGGCCATTGGGCCAATGCCTACAATTTCCCCGCCGCCACCTCCGGGACCGTCATCAAGGATGTGTTCACGCCGAAACTGCCAAGCGGCATGCTCGGCTTCGTCTTCAATACTCGCCGGCCGATCTTTACCGATCCGAGGGTGCGCGAAGGCTTGTCGCTGGTGTTCGATTTCGAATGGGCGAACAAGAATCTCTATTCCGGCGCCTATAAGCGCACGCAGAGCTTCTGGCAGAACTCGGAACTCTCGAGCTTCGGCGTCCCCGCCAATGCGGCCGAGCTTGCGCTGCTCGGGCCGATCAAGGACAAAATCGCACCCGAAATTCTCGACGGCACCTATAAGCTGCCGGTTACCGACGGCTCCGGCCGTGACCGCAACGTGCTGAAGCAGGCGGTCGGATTATTGAAACAGGGCGGCTATACGATCCAGGGCGGCAAGATGGTCGACGCCTCCGGCCGCCAGCTCGCCTTCGAGATAATGACGCAGAATGCCGACCAGGAGAAGCTTGCCGTCGCCTATCAGCGTTCGCTGCAGACGATCGGCATTGCTGCTTCGATTCGCACAGTCGATGATTCGCAGTATCAGAGCCGGACGAACAGCTTCGATTACGACATGATCATCAAGTCCTATACTTCGTCGCTGTCGCCCGGAACCGAACAACTCGGCCGCTGGTCTTCGGCAGCGCGCACTCAGGAGGGCAAGGATAGCTTTGCCGGCGCCAATGATCCCGATCTCGACACGCTGATCGATCACGTATTGCGAGCACGCTCGAACGAGGATTTCACTGCCGCGGTGCGCTCTTACGACCGGTTGCTACTATCCAGCCACTACGTGCTGCCGCTCTATCATATGGACCAGCAATGGGTTGCCCGCAGCAAGCGCATCGGCCATCCCGACACGGTACCGCTTTACGGTTACCAGCTGCCGGTCTGGTGGGATACAAGCGCCCAATAGAAGCGGCCGCAACACTTTGGCCCTATGTCTCTTCCGGAGACACACAGAAGGAACATCATCATGGAGCGCATCACCATCGACGTCGTCTCGGATGTCGTCTGCCCCTGGTGCTATCTCGGCAAGGCGCGGCTGGAGCTCGCCATCGCCGAAGTGCAGGACGAGATCGGCGTCGACATCAACTGGCGGCCGTACCGGCTCAATCCCGACTATCCCAAGGAAGGCGTCGACCAGAAGAGGGCGCTCGCTCAGAAGCTCGGCGGCGAGGAGCGCGTGGCGCAGGCGCACAAGATGCTCACCGACTACGGCCGCGAGGTCGGCATCGCCTTCGATTTCGCAGCGATCAACATCGGCCCGAACACGCTCGACGCTCACCGGCTGATCCACTGGGCGATGATCGAGGGCCGCGAGAAGCAGGACAAGGTGGTTACGGCGCTGTTCAAGGCGAATTTCGAGGAAGGCCGCAATGTCGGCGACCATGCGGTGCTGCTCGACATCGCCGAGAAGGCCGGCCTCGACCGGTCGGTCATCGCCTCGCTGCTTGCGTCCAATGCCGATAGCGATCTGATCGTCGCCGAAATCAAGGCGGCACAGGAGATGGGCGTCAACGGCGTACCGTTCTTCATCTTCGACCAGCAATATGCCGTCAGCGGCGCCCAGACGCCAGATGTGCTCGCGAACGCGTTGCGCGATATCGCCAAGGCGAAGGCCGAGGCGCGATCGGGGCTGAACTGAGCCCATCGATGCGAATCGAGATCGAAGAGCCGCGGCAGAGCTGGGTCGAGGATTTTGCGATCCTCAAATCCGCCATCATTGGAGCAGCACCCGCCGGGGCATACCTGCATCACATCGGCTCGACCGCAGTTCCCGGGCTTCCCGCCAAAAATATCGTCGATATTCAGCTGACGGTGAACGATCTCGCTGACGTCGACGCCGACGCATTTGAAGAGGCGGGCTTCGAGCGCAGGCCGATCCTCATTGATCACTGCCCTCCGGGACTCGATTTGCCGGAAGACGACCTGCGCAAGGCCTTCTATCGCAGCAAGGGGCGTCCGGCGAATCTGCACATCCGCGAGAAAGGCCGTTTCAATCAGCGATATTCTCTTCTTTGCCGCGACTTCCTGCGCGCCCATCCGATAGCGGCAGGCGCCTACGCCCTGATCAAGCAGCGGCTTGCCCAAAGGTTTCCAGACGACGTCGATTTCTACTACGACATCAAGGATCCGGTGTTCGACATCATCATGGACGGCGCCAATGACTGGGCAAAGCTGATCGGCTGGTCAGAACCGCCAGGGGACTAGCATGGTTGACGTATTCGTCGCTAAGTAGCTAATCTGCACTAAACAAGCGGTGTTGAAGCTTTATTCCTGCCCCGTCAACGATCTTTGCAACTTGGTTGTAGAAGCCTAAGGCCAGCTGGCTAGGTGGATATTTGCATACGACGTCTATCAGCACTGCCCGGCCTTTGGCGTCAGGGTATACCTCCAACATCTCTCCGCTCTCAACAAAGCGCAGATAGCTCTTGAGCTTTTCTTGCAGCAACAGAAGGTGCTCATCAACTCTTACCGTCCACTCAAGGTGATCCGTGATAGTCAGCACCAGCTCGCCTGTCGCGTCATCTACACCGATGGCATCAACTACGTTCGTTTGATCTAGAGACATTCTGACTACGCAAGAGGCTAAACTGATCCTAGTGTGAAACTCCGGGGCTTCCAGTTTGGCGCCGCTCAGTCCAAAACCGGAACGCAGCGCACCTCGGTTTTCACCGAATTGGCGATGAAACATTCGTGGTGGGCGCGATGATGCAGGGCGTCGAGCTCGCCGAGCGAAGGCTGCTTTTCGCCGCTGAAGACGACATGCGGCCTTAGCGTCACCACGGTCATGGCAAGACGGCCTTCGCTGTTCTTCTCCATGACGCCCTCGGCGGTATCGGTGTAGCTGTCGACGCAAAAGCCCTGTTTGGCGGCAATCGACAGGAACCAGAGCATGTGGCAGCTGGAGAGCGAGGCGACGAAAGCCTCCTCCGGATCGACCGCATCCTCGGCGGAATAGGGCAACGGAACCACATGCGAGGATGAGGAGGCCCTCACCTCGATGCCGCCGTCGAAGGTCCAGCGATGGACGCGGCTGTAGCGGTTGTCGGTGAAGATCTCGTCGTTGCGCTGCCAGGCGATTCTCGCGCCGTATGTCGCCATAGCCGTCTCCCTCTATTACTTGGCCATCTCGGCCAGTTGCGTCATGATGACTGCCGCGCCCTGCAAGCGCTTCTCAGGCGTCGGCAGGTCGCGGGTCAAGAACAGGCTGTGATCGGGACGAATCTTCGCCATCGTACCCTGCTTGCCGATATAGCCGACGAGATTTGCCGGATTTGGAAATTCCTTGTTGCGGAACTGAACGACCACACCCTTCGGGCCGGCATCGAGTTTTTCGACATTTGCGGTCCGGCAGAGCGACTTGATGTAGACGATCTTCAGGAGATGCTGGACTTCGATCGGCATCGGCCCGAAGCGGTCGATCATCTCGGCGCCGAAGCCATCGATCTCCTTGAGGTCGGTGATTTCGCCTAGTCGGCGGTAGAGCGCCATGCGCAGATGCAGGTCCGGCACGTAGTTCTCGGGGATCATCACCGTGGTGCCGACCGAAATTTGCGGCGACCAGCCGGTATCGTGGATTTCGTCGACACCCTTGACCTCGGCGACCGCCTCTTCCAGCATCTGCTGATAGAGTTCGAAGCCGACCTCCTTGATGTGGCCTGACTGCTCCTCGCCGAGCAGGTTGCCTGCGCCGCGAATATCGAGGTCGTGGCTTGCGAGTTGAAAGCCGGCACCGAGCGTATCGAGCGACTGCAGCACCTTCAGCCGGCGCTCGGCCGTCGCCGTCAGCACCTTGTTGACCGGCAGGGTGAAGAGCGCGAAAGCGCGCACCTTCGAACGGCCGACACGGCCGCGCAGCTGATAGAGTTGCGCGAGGCCGAACATATCGGCGCGGTGGACGATCAGCGTATTGGCCGTGGGGACGTCGAGGCCGGATTCGACGATGGTGGTCGACAACAGCACGTCATAGCGGCCTTCATAGAAGGCGTTCATGATGTCTTCGAGTTCGCCGGCCGGCATCTGGCCATGGGCGACGGCGACCTTCAGCTCCGGCACGTCGGACTGCAGGAAGGCGTGCACATCCGCGAGATCGGCAAGCCTCGGGCAGACATAGAAGCTCTGGCCGCCGCGATAGTGCTCGCGCATCAATGTCTCGCGAATGACCAGGCTGTCGAACGGCGAGATGAAGGTGCGCACCGCCATGCGGTCGACAGGCGGCGTGGTGATGAGCGACAGTTCGCGCACCCCGGTCATGGCAAGCTGCAGTGTGCGCGGGATCGGCGTTGCCGACAACGTCAGCACATGCACGTCGCTCTTCAGCTCCTTCAGCCGCTCCTTGTGCTTGACGCCGAAATGCTGTTCCTCGTCGATGACGAGCAGGCCGAGATTGGCGAATTTGATGCCGGCGCCAAGCAGCGCATGGGTGCCGACGACGATATCGGTCTTGCCTTCCGCGACTTCCTTCTTGGTCAGCGCCAGTTCTTTCGAGCCAACGAGGCGCGATGCCTGCTGAACGCGTACCGGCAGGCCGCGAAAACGCTCGGAAAAGGTTTTGAAATGCTGGCGGGCGAGCAACGTCGTCGGTACGACGACGGCGACCTGGACGCCGTTCATCGCCGCGACGAAGGCAGCGCGCAGGGCCACTTCGGTCTTGCCGAAACCGACATCGCCGCAGACGAGGCGGTCCATCGGCCGGCCGGCGCCGAGATCAGAGCGCACGGCGTCGATGGCGTTGTCCTGGTCTTCGGTCTCGTCATAGGGGAAGCGGGCGGCAAACTCGTCATACAGGCCATCCGGCGCCGTCAGAACAGGCGCATGACGCGTCAGGCGCTCGGCGGCGATGCGGATCAGCGCATCGGCCATGTCGAGCAGGCGCCGTTTGAGCTTGGCCTTGCGCATCTGCCAGGCGCCGCCGCCGAGCTTGTCGAGCTGGGCATCAGTGCCCTCGCCGCCGTAGCGCGAGAGAAGATCGATGTTTTCAACCGGCAGGAAGAGCTTGGCCTCGTCGGCATATTGCAGTTCGAGGCAGGCATGCGGGGCGCCCGCCGCTTCGATCGTCCGGAGGCCGATGAATCGGCCGATGCCATGTTCGGCGTGGACGACGATCGAACCTTCGTCGAGGCCGGCAACCTCGGCGATGAAATCGGCGGCGCGCTTGCGGCGCTTGGAGCGGCGAACCATGCGGTCGCCGAGAATATCCTGCTCGCCAATGACGACGAGCTCGCCCGCCTCGAAGCCGGATTCGAGATTGAGCACCGCAGCAGCGGCCTCGCCTTTCGCCAGCGAGCCGAGATCCTTCAGCGCCTCGACCGGCTTGACCTTTTCCAGCCCGTGTTCGTTCAGCACCTGCAGCAGGCGTTCCAGCGAGCCCTCGGTCCAGGCGGTGACGAGCACCTTCGCGCCGGCGGCGCGGCGGTCGGCTATATGCTTGACGACGACGTCGAAGATGTTGATGCGTTCGGCATCACCGCCGCCTTCGGCATTGGCGCGAGCCCAGCGCTGACCTTGGCGGGCTTCGACATTGATTACCCGCCTCGCCTCGCCCTCATGCTCGTTGAACGGGGTGATGCGGATCGCGCCGAGCGCGTCGAGCGTTTTGGCAAAAAGCTTGCTGTCGAGATAGAGCTGGCCCGGCGTCACCGGCTTGTAAGGCGTGCCCTGGGCCATCTGGCCCTTGGCCGGTTGGCCGGAATTCAGGCGGGCGTCGAAATAATCGAGGACGAGCTTGGAACGTTCCTCCGCCGCCTCGCGCACCGTATGGTCGGTAACGATGCGGAAGCCGCTGAGGTAATCGAAGACGGTATCGAGCTTCTCGTAGAAGAGCGGCAGCCAATGCTCCATGCCGGGATAGCGGCGGCCTTCGGAGACGGCGAGATAAAGCGCATCGTCACGCGTTGTCGCGCCGAAAGCGGAGAGATAGTTCTTGCGGAAGCGGCTGATCGTATCCGGGGTCAGCGTCACCTCGCTCATCGGGTTCAGATCGAGGGAACGCACCTGGCCCGTCGTGCGCTGGCTCGCCGGATCGAAGCTGCGGATACTCTCCAGCGTATCGCCGAAGAAATCGAGGCGCACCGGCTCTTCCGAACCCGGCACGAAGACGTCGAGAATGCCGCCGCGTACTGCGTATTCGCCCACTTCACGAACCGTTGCGACGCGATCGAAGCCATTGCGCTCCAGGCGCCCGGCAAGATCGTCCATGCGCAGCTGATTGCCGGGACGGGCCGAAAAACTCAGACTTTCGATGACATCCTGCGGCGCCACCTTCTGCAGCATGGCGTTGGCGGTGACGAGCACGATCGCGGCATGCGGCTTCTTGCGATGCGCGATGAGGCCGCCCAACGCGGCCAGCCGGCGGGCCGAGGTATCGGCGCTCGGCGAGACGCGGTCATAGGGCAGACAGTCCCAGGCCGGTAGGGTGAGAACCGGGATGTCGGGGGCGACGAAGCCGAGCATCTGTTCCAGATCGGCCATACGATGGCCGTCCGACATGACATAGGCGACGGGTTCTCCCGCTCGGGCAAGCTCGGCGAGCAGCAGCGGTTCGAGACCAGTAGGCACATTGCCGATCGTCAGCGGCTCGGCAATGGCCGCAAGCTTCTTCGCATCGAAACCAGGGATCATTCCGGCGTCCTGAGGGGCTTGTCGAAATCGGGCGTATAGGCGGCGAGGCGGGCAAACATCGGTGTCTGGAAACGCTCAGGCACCGGCCATGTTCCCATGATCCAGCGGACGAGATCATTGTCCTCTTCGGCCATGATCGTCTCGAGCTCGTCGAGTTCGGCTTCCGAAAGCGTCGCGATCTCGGCTTCGGCGAACTGGCCGAAGACCAGATCCATTTCGCGGATGCCGCGGTGCCAGCAGCGGAAGAGGATTCGGCGGCGGCGCGGGTCGAGACCGGCACTCGTGAGCGTGACACCTGTCATGGCATTACCTTCCTGTTGATGCGCCTCTATAGACCCTCGAAAGCGGCTTGTCAGCCTTGCCAAGGCCGCATTGTTCATCGCATTTTGGCCGCATGCGCCCCGCCATTCTCGATCCTCTGTTTTCTCCCGTTTCGGGCCTTCCGGGCGTCGGCCCGAAGATCGCCGAACTGCTGGTTAAGCTGCTCGGGCGCGAGACGGTGGAGGATTGCCGGGTCATCGATCTTCTGTTCCATGCGCCGTTCTCGCTGATCGACCGGCGCAACCAGCCGGGGATCGCCCGCGCGCCACAGGGTGCGATCGTCACGATCACCGCGCGCGTCGACCGACACCAGGTGCCACCGCGGGGCAAAAGCAATGTTCCCTACCGCGTCTTCCTGCATGACGAGACCGGCGAGTTGACGCTGGTCTTCTTCCGCGGCCAGGCGGCATGGCTGGAAAAGCAGCTACCCATCGATGCGGAGGTGACGGTCAGCGGCAAGATTGACTGGTTCAACGGCCGCGCCTCGATGGTGCATCCCGACTATATCGTCAAAGCGGAGGAGACGGAGAGCCTGCCGCTCGTCGAGCCGATCTATCCGCTGACGGCCGGGCTTTCGCCGAAAACGCTGCGAAAGATCATCGACACCGCCCTGCCGCGCTTTCCGGAGATGCCGGAATGGATCGACCTGACGCTGACGCAGAAGCAGGGCCTGCCGACGATCCGTGACAGTTTCCATATGCTGCACGAACCGCGCGATCCATTGGATGTCGATCCGCAGGCCCCTGCCCGAAGGCGGCTCGCCTATGATGAATTTCTGGCCGGCCAGCTGTCGCTCAGCCTGGTGCGCCAGAGGCTGCGCAAAGTGGCGGGCCAGCCGGTGCATGCGACCGGTGCGGTCAGCAGCAAGATCGTGAAGGCGTTGCCCTTCTCGCTCACGTCAAGCCAGAACGATGCGATCGCCGAGATTCTGAACGACATGGCCGGTCACGAGCGCATGCTGCGGCTGTTGCAGGGCGATGTCGGCTCCGGCAAGACGCTGGTGGGGCTGATGGCGATGGCGGCGGTGATCGAGAGCGGCGGCCAGGCGGTGCTGATGGCGCCGACGGAAATCCTGGCGCGGCAGCACCACGCGACCATCTCGAAATTCGCCGCCTCTGCCGGACTCGACATCGAGGTGCTGACCGGGCGCACCAAGGGACGCGAACGGGAGGAAATCCTGGAGCGCATCGCCTCCGGCGCGGCGCAGATCATCATCGGCACACATGCGCTGTTTCAGGAGAGCGTCAGTTACGCAAACCTGATGCTTGCCGTCGTCGACGAGCAGCACCGTTTCGGCGTTCACCAGCGCCTGCGGCTGACGGCAAAGGGCATCTCGCCGCATATGCTTGTGATGACGGCGACGCCGATCCCGCGCACTCTGGTACTCGCCGCCTTCGGCGACATGGATGTTTCCAAACTCACCGAGAAGCCCGCCGGCCGCAAGCCGATCCAGACGATCACCGTGCCGATGGAGCGGACCGGCGAAATCGTCGGACGGCTGCGGAGCGCGATCGCTGAAGGTAAGAAGGCCTATTGGATTTGCCCGCTGGTCGAAGAATCCGAAGAGCTCGACCTGATGTCGGCAGAGGAGCGGCATGCGACGCTCGTCTCCTCGCTCGGCCCCGATATCGGCCTCATCCATGGCCGTATGAGCGGCGCGGAGAAGGATGCGGCGATGATGGCCTTCAAGAATGGCGCGACCCGTCTTCTCGTCGCCACCACCGTCGTCGAGGTCGGCGTCGACGTGCCGGATGCGACGATCATGGTGATCGAACATGCAGAGCGTTTCGGCCTGGCGCAGCTGCATCAGCTGCGCGGCCGTGTCGGGCGCGGCGACGAGGCCTCGACCTGCATCCTGCTCTATAAGGGACCGCTCGGCGAAACCGGCCATGCCAGGCTGTCGATCATGCGCGAGACGGAGGATGGTTTCCGTATTGCCGAGGAAGACTTGAAACTGCGCGGCGAAGGCGAATTGCTCGGCACCCGCCAATCCGGCACGCCGGGCTTCCGCATTGCCAGCCTCGAGGCGCATGCCGACCTGCTCGAGATCGCCCGCAAGGATGCGGCCTATCTGATCGAGCGCGATCCGGAACTAACCAGCGAAAGAGGACAGGCGATCCGCACCCTGCTCTATCTGTTCCGGCGCGACGAGGCGATCCGATTCCTGAGGGCCGGTTAATCGGCTTTCGAAACCGCCACCGGCTTCGGCCGCGGCAAATGCTTCTGCTTCGGCTCGGACGGTCTATGCTCGGGAGCCACGAGGCCGCCTGATATCAGGTACTTGGCGGCGTCTTCCGGGCTCATATCGAGCATGACGATCTTTTCGCGCGGCACGAAAATGAGGAAACCGGCCGTCGGCACCGGCGTCGGCGGCAGGAAGACGGCCACCATATCCTGACCCATGGCGTTAAACTTCGAGGCAATCTCGCCCTTGGCGTCGGTGGCGACGAAGACCAGCGCCCAAAGGCCGGGACCCGGATACTCGATGAGGCCGACCTTCTTGAAGGAGTTCGACTGTTCTTTCAGCACCGTTTCGAAAATCTGCTTCACGCTTCTGTAGATCGTGCGCACCAACGGCATGCGATGGACGATCGATTCGCCGAACCGGACGATGCTCTGGCCAATCAGGTTCTTGCCGAGAAAGCCGACGACGGTGATCAGCACGACGGCAATCAGCAAGCCGAAGCCGGGAATGGCGAAGTTGAGATAGCTTTCCGGGTTCCAGCGCGCCGGAATATAGGGCCTGACCCAGCTGTCCGACCAATGGATGAAGGTCCAGGTCAACCAGATGGTGATGGCGATCGGCGCGCAGATGATCAGCCCTGCTAGAAAATTGTTCCGCAACCGGGTCGCGACAGGCATTCTGGGGGCATTGTCGGTCATCTCTACTGATGAACTCCATCTCAGTCCTGGACGGGCCGGAACTCCGGCCCTTCCCCCTCGTCCATATGGTAAAATTGCCAGAATTCCAGGCGCCGCACAATATGTTTCGGCGCCAAGATCCGACCTTGCCGGCTTATTCCACAGTCACGGATTTTGCCAGATTGCGGGGCTGATCGACGTCGGTGCCCATGAACACGGCGGTGTGATAGGCGAGCAGCTGGATCGGCAGCGAGAAGATCATCGGCGCGATGATTTCGTCGACGACAGGCAGGATGATCGTCGCCATGGTCGGCAGTTTTGAGGCCGCCGCACCCGCCTCGTCGGTGATAAAGATGATGCGGCCGCCGCGGGCTGCGACCTCCTGCATGTTCGAGACCGTCTTTTCGAAGAAGCGGTCGTAGGGGGCGATGACGATGACAGGCATGTTCTCATCGATCAGCGCGATCGGCCCGTGCTTCAGTTCGCCGGCAGCATAGCCTTCGGCGTGGATATAGGAAATTTCCTTGAGCTTCAGCGCGCCCTCCATGGCGAGCGGGAAGCTGGTGCCGCGGCCGAGATAGAGCACATCCCTGCATTTCGACAGTTCGCGCGACAGGCTTTCCATCTGCGGCTGGATCAGGTTCAGCACCCGGCTCATGATGCGTGGCATCTCGGCGAGATGGCGCACCAGCGCCCTCTCCTCCTCGGCGCTCACCGTGCCGCGCGCCTTGCCGGCGCCGATCGCCAGCGACGCCAGCACGGCAAGCTGGCAGGTGAAGGCCTTGGTCGAGGCGACGCCGATCTCGGGCCCGGCCATGATCGGGAAGACGGCGTCAGATTCGCGGGCGATCGTCGATTCGCGGACATTGACGACGGCGCCGATCTTCAACCCGTTGTCGCGGCAATAACGCAGCGATGCCAGCGTATCGGCGGTTTCGCCGGACTGGGAGATGAAGAGTGCGGCCTGCGATGGCGAGAGCGGCATTTCGCGGTAGCGGAATTCGGAGGCGACGTCGATCTCAACGGGCAGTCGGGCATAACGCTCGAACCAGTATTTGCCGACAAGGCCGGCGAGATAGGCGGTGCCGCAGGCCGAGATCGCCAAGCCGCTCGCCGCCTTGAAATCGATTACGGCGGCATTGGCGCCGATCGTGTTCTCGGCAAAATCCACGTAATGGCTGAGCGCGTGTGAGATCACCTCCGGCTGCTCGTAGATTTCCTTTTCCATGAAATGGCGGTGATTGCCCTTGTCGACGACATAGGCGGTCGCCTGCGAGATCTGGCGGGCGCGTTTGACCGGCTTTCCGGCAAAATCGAGCACGGCGACGCCTTCCCGCGTGATAACGGCGCAATCGCCATCGGCCAGATAGGTGATCTCGTTGGTGAAGGGCGAAAGCGCGATCGCGTCCGAGCCGAGGAACATCTCGCCGCGGCCATAGCCGACGGCAAGCGGCGGGCCGGAACGGGCGGCCATGATCGTGCCGGGATCGGCTTTGAGCATCACGGCCAGCGCATAGGCACCGGTTACCCGGTTCAGCATCTTCAGCATGGCAGCGCGCGGCTCCAGGCCTTCGCGCAGATATTTCGCCATCAGTTGCGCGACGACCTCGGTATCGGTCTGGGTTACAAAGACCGCGCCCGCTTCGCTCAATTCGTCGCGAAGCTCGGAGAAATTCTCGATGATGCCGTTATGAACGACGGCGACGCCTTCGACGAAATGCGGATGGGCATTTGTCTCGTTCGGCACGCCGTGGGTTGCCCAGCGCGTATGGGCAATACCGACCGTGCCGGGCAGCGGTTCGACGTCGAGGCGCTTTTCCAGGTTGAAGAGCTTGCCCTCGGCGCGGCGGCGATCCATCACCCCCTCGTGGATGGTGGCGACACCGGCAGAATCATAACCGCGATATTCCAAACGCTTCAGCGCATCGACCAGGCGCCCGGCAACAGGCTGAGTTCCGACGATCCCCACAATACCGCACATGCAATATCCCCATAAGCCTCTGATAATGAGGCCACTCCTAACGGTTTCCGCTTATTTCTCAATGGCCTCGACGGTCACTTTCAATTTCCGCCGGTTACGCAAAGCTGCTCAAGCCTTCGCCTTCTTGGCCGCCTTGATGGCGAGCGCGCGCTCGCGCAACAGCGTCGCGCGGCCGGGCTTGATTTCCTGACGAGCGCGTCCGAGCGCCAGCGCATCGGCTGGGACGTTGACGGTGATGACGCTACCGGAGGCGATATAGGCGCCGTCGCCGATCGTCACCGGCGCGACCAGCGAGGAATTGGAGCCGATGAAGGCGTTTTCGCCGATCACCGTCTCGCTCTTGTTGACCCCGTCATAATTGCAGGTGATCGTACCGGCGCCGATGTTGCTGCCGGCGCCGACAACCGCATCGCCGATATAAGTGAGATGGTTGACCTTGGCGCCCTCGCCGATCCGGCCGTTCTTGACCTCGCAGAAATTGCCGACCTTCGATCCCATGGCGAGATCGGCACCCGGCCGCAGCCGCGCAAAGGGGCCGACGGTCGCGCCTTCACTGACATGCGCGCCTTCGATATGCGAGAAGGCATGAATGATGGCGCCGCTGTTGATCACCGCGCCGGGGCCGAAGACGACGTTCGGCTCGATCAGCGCATCCTGGCCGATGACAGTGTCGTAGGAGAGGAACACCGTTTCCGGCGCAATCATCGTAACGCCTGACAGCATCATTTCGCGCCGGCGACGTTCCTGCCAGAAGCGTTCGATGACGGCGAGTTCGGCACGGTTGTTGCAGCCGGTCATCTCGATTTCAGGCGCGTCGACGGCGGTGACGCGGCCGCCGAGCGAACGGGCGATCTCGACGAGATCGGTCAGATAGAATTCGCCCTTGGCATTGGCATTGCCGATGCGCGAGAGCAGGTCGAGCGCCTTGCGGCCGTTGATCGCCATTAGTCCGCTGTTGCACCATGTCACAGTGCGTTCGGCGTCGGTGGCGTCCTTCTCCTCCCGGATCGCGATGAGTTCGCCGTCCTTGACGAGCAGGCGGCCATAGCCGGTCGGTCTGTCGGTATGGAAACCGATGACGACCACGTCGCTGCCTTCCGCGAGTCCCTGACGGGCGGCCTTGAGCGGCCCCTCGGTCTGCAGCGGCACGTCACCATAGGTAACGAGGATATCGTCATAGCCCTTGGCGATGGCCTCGCGCGCTGCCAGCACCGCATGGCCGGTGCCGAGGCGCTGCTGCTGCAGATAGGCTTCGATCCCGACGCCGTCGATGCTTGCGGCCTTTGCCACCTCCTCGGCGTTGCGGCCGACGACGAGGGCGACGGAGGAGATGCCGGCGGAGGAGACCGCCTCGACGACATGGGCGATCATCGGACGGCCGGCGACCGGATGCAGCACTTTCGATTTTGAGGATTTCATCCGCGTGCTGTCACCGGCGGCAAGGATGACGGCAAGACAAGTACGTTCCATGATCTGCTCCGCGAATCCGCGCGATGAGGCGGCTTTTCTGCCTCATACTGCATAATTCCTGAAATCGGAAATCGATTTCAGGACTAGATTGCGGGCGAAATCGGTCCCAGGACGACAGGAGAGCCGTGGGCCGCGAAAGCTTCGTGCACGTGATCACGGCCGTCGACGATGACGACTTCCATCGCACGCCGCGCCGCGGCGCTGTCGCCGGAAGCGATGGCATCGACGATGCGCATATGGGTATCGGCGATATTGGCGAACCCGTTTTCGGAGGGCGGCGTGCTGATGCGGAACATGCCGACCAGAGCCGCTTCGATGAGGCTGCCGAGGGTGCGCATGAAGGGATTGTGCGAGGCTTCGGCGATCGCCAGGTGAAAGCGCAGGTCGGCGAGCGCCAGGCTGTCGGCCGTATGCCCGCTCGCCGCCATTTCCTGCGCCAGTTCGCGAAGCGTCTCGATCTCTTCGGCGCTGGCGCGCTCGGCGACCAGACCGGCGGCGAAGGGTTCGACGGCAAGGCGGATATCGTAAAGCTGCAGCAGGAATTCTTCCGTCACACCATTGTCGAAGTGCCAGGCGATGATTTCGCTGTCGAACATGTTCCAGAGGTTCTTCTCGGTCACCCGCGTGCCGACCCGCGCCTTGGCGACGACCATGCCCTTGGCGGCGAGCGTCTTCATCGTTTCACGCAAGACTGTGCGCGATACCTTGAAGCGCTGCGCCAGTTCCGTATCGCCCGGCAGGATCGAACCGACCGGATAGGTGCCGGCGACGATCGCCTTGCCGAGCTCGTCGACCACCTGTGCATGGCTCGTCCGGGTTCGGCGCCCCGTCTTGCGTGTCTCAATGAATTTGTTGCGCAAGCGAGCCGCCCCCCTCAGGCATACCTCTTGTTCAGGCTGGAAAGGAACAGGATCGCCTTCTGCATCAAAATGAATGCAAACAGCAGCAGGCCGATCAGAATCTTCGTCCACCAGCTCGACAGCGTGCCGTCGAAGGTGATGTAGGTCTGAATGAGCCCCTGGATCAGAATCCCGATCAAGGTTCCCGCCACGAAGCCCGCTCCTCCGGTCAGCAGCGTCCCCCCAATGACCACTGCAGCGATGGCGTCAAGTTCGACGCCGACTGCAGCAAGAGAATATCCGGCAGATGTGTACAGCGAAAAAACGATTCCGGATAGACCGGCGAGAAAACCCGACAGCGCATAGATCTGGATCGTGGTGCGGCCGACCGGCACGCCCATCAGACGCGCCGTCTGCGGCCCGCCGCCGAGCGCGTAGACGTTGGTGCCGAAGCGGGTACGGTGGGCGATGAAGATGCCGGCGGCAAAGACCAGAAGCATGACGGCGCCGATCAGCGTCAGCCGTCCGCCTCCGGGCAGCCGCCAATAGAGGCTCGTCAGCGTCGAATAATAGTCGTGGTTGATCGGAATGCTGTCGATCGACAGCACGAAGGCGATACCGCGCGCCAGGAACATGCCGGCGAGCGTGACGATGAAAGCCGGCATTTCGAGGTAATGGATGATCGCGCCCATGATGGCGCCGAAGGCGGTGGTGATGACAAGCACCAGCGCGAACGCAAGCAGCGGATGGATCGAGGTGTTCTGCAGGATCACCGCGAGGAAGACGCCGGTGAAGGCGATGATCGAACCGATCGACAGATCGATGCCACCGGAGATGATAACGAAGGTCATGCCGACGGCGGCAATGCCGAGAAAGGCATTATCCGTCAGAAGATTGCCGATGACGCGCGTCGACAGCATGTTCGGATATTGCAGCGTGCAGCCGGCATAGGCGAGCACGAAGATGACGATGGTCGCGAGCAGCGGCAGATATTTGGAGTTCATTTCGGCTACTCCCTTCCGCCCTGCCGGCGGCTGGCGAAGATGGCGAACGATTGCACCGCCGGCGACTGAATGACGAGGATCACGATGATGATGACCGCCTTGATGATCAGGTTGAACTCGGGCGGGAATCCGGAAGACAGGATGCCGGTATTCACAGCCTGGATGATCATCGCGCCGATCAGCGACCCGACAATACTGAATCTTCCGCCGAGCAGCGAATTGCCGCCGACGACGACGGCGAGGATAGCATCAAGCTCCAGCCAGAGACCGGCGTTGTTGGCATCGGCGCCCTTGATGTCGGCCGCGACGATAATGCCCGCGATCGAGGCGCAAAGCCCGCTCAGCATATAGACCGCCATCAGCAGCACCGGCGTTTGAATGCCGGAGAGCGTGCTGGCGCGGCGGTTGATGCCGACGGCCTCGAGCAGCATGCCGAGCGCGGTGCGGCGAACGAGCAGGATGACGAGCAGGCCGACGAGCAGCCAGATGACAACCGGCATCGGCAGGAGCGCCATCGAGCCGCTGCCGAAGAAGATCAGGCCGTCATCGTTGAAGGTCAGGATCGCGCCTTCGGTGATGAGCTGGGCGATGCCGCGGCCGGCGACCATCAGCACCAGTGTGGCGATGATCGGCTGGATGTTGAGGATCGCCACCAGGAAACCATTCCAGACGCCGCAGGCAAGCCCGATCGTCAGTGTCAGGAGAATTGTGTAAGCGACTGAATTTCCGGACACGATCGACGATGCAGCGACGGCGCCGCAAATGGCGATGACCGCGCCGACGGAAAGGTCGATGCCCTTGGTGGCAATCACCAGTGTCATGCCGATCGCCAACAAAGCCACCGGCGCGCCGCGATTGAGCACATCGATCAGGCTGCCATACAGGCGACCGTTTTGAACAACGACATTAAAAAACTGCGGCGACGTTATGAAATTCAACAGAAGAATGACAACGAGCGCGATCAGTTGCGGCGCCAGGCGATAGGCCAGCGCATTGCGAGAGGACTTCATGCATCCTCCTTCTTGTGCTCGGCGGCGGCGATGGCATCGACAATGCCGGCTGCGGTGATGCGCTCGCCCGTCAATTCGGCGATATGCTGCCTGTCGCGAAGCACGATGACACGTGAACTATAGGCGACGAGCTCTTCAAGTTCCGAGGAAATTACGATCAATGACATGCCTTCGGCGCAGAGCTGTTCGATGAGCCGGATGATCTCGGCATGGGCGCCGACATCGATGCCGCGGGTCGGCTCGTCGAGGATGAGAAATTTGGGATTGGTCGCCAGCCAGCGGGCAAGGATCGCCTTCTGCTGATTGCCGCCGGAAAGCAGACGGATCGGCTTTTCGCGGTCGGTGGTGCGGATGTCGAGCGCCTTGATGTAGCGGTCGGCGAGCGCATTCTGCTCGGCGCGCGACAGAGGCCGGGTCCAGCCGCGGCGGGCCTGCAGCGCCAGCGCGATATTTTCCCGGATCGACAGGTCGCCGACGATGCCATCGGTCTTGCGATCCTCGGGGCAGAAGCCGAAACCCTTCTCGATTGCAGCGCGCGGGCTGGAAAGGGTGACGGGCTGGCCGTCGATCGTCGCGCTGCCGCTGTCGGCATGTTCGACGCCGAACAACAATTCGGCGGTTTCGGTGCGCCCGGAGCCGAGCAGCCCGGCTACGCCGACCACCTCGCCGGCGCGGACATCGAGATCAAAGGGCTTGACCTTGCCGCGTTTGCCGTAGCCGGAAAAGCGATACCGGACCTCGCCGGCTGCAATGCTGCGCTCCCCGACCGCCTCTTCAGCCTGGGCGAGTTCGCGGCCGAGCATCATGGCGATCAGGCCCTGGCGCGGCAGTTCGGCGGCGTCGCGGGTGCCGACGAGCTTGCCGTTGCGCAGCACGGTGATGCGATCGCTGATCGCATAGACCTGCTCGAGGAAATGGGTGATGAAGACGATGCCGAGCCCGCGTTTCTTCAGGTCCCCGATGATGCGGAAGAGCAGCGCCACTTCCTGGTTGTCGAGGCTCGCCGTCGGCTCGTCCAATATCAGCACCTTGCCGGAGAGATCGACGGCGCGGGCGATGGCGACGACCTGCTGGACGGCGACGGAGAAACGTCCGAGTTCGGCGGTGACGTCAATATCGATGCCGTAGCCGGCAAGCAGTTCGCGCGCCTTGCGGTTCATCGCGCGCACGTCGGTCATGCCGAAACGCCTCGGCTGGCGTCCGAGAAAGAGGTTTTCAGCGACACTCAGATTGGCGAGGAGGTTGACCTCCTGATAGACGGTGCCGATACCCAGCTTCTGGGCGGCGAGCGTATTGGCCGGATTGATTTCCTCGCCATCGAGCATCAGGCTGCCGCCATCGCGATGATAGGCGCCCGTGATGCACTTGATCAGCGTCGATTTTCCGGCGCCGTTTTCGCCGAGAAGCGCATGAACCTCACCGCGGCGTAGCGTGAAATCAACCTTGTCCAAGGCGACAGCGCCGGGGAAAAACTTGGATATGGCCGAGGCTGCGAGAATATTCTCGTTATTGTGAACCATGAGGGCTGCTGTGTCCTGATATTTGCGCCGTGCGCCCGCACCAAGACCGGGCTGACGCCCGATCCGGCACCGGCAGTTCCGCACCGGCCCATTATGAGCCAGTGCGGTTCCAGGTTCAAATCAGTAGCCCTGGCCCTTCTTCTCTTCGTAGACCTTCATCGGCTCGTCGGCAGGCGTGTAGAGCTTGGACTCGGTCTGGATCCACTTCGGCGGGGCCTTCTTGTCCTTCAGATAGGCTTCGAGAGCATCGAAGGCGGGGCCGGCCATGTTCGGCGTCAGCTCGACGGTGGCATTGGACTCGCCTTCGGACATCGCCTTGAAGATATCCGGAACGGCGTCGATGGAGACGACGAGGATATCCTTGCCGGGCTTCAGGCCGGCTTCCTTGATCGCCTGGATGGCGCCGACAGCCATGTCGTCGTTATGAGCATAGAGAGCGCAGATATCCTTGCCGCCATTCTCGGCCTTCAGGAAGCTTTCCATGACTTCCTTGCCCTTGGTGCGAGTGAAGTCACCGGTCTGGCTGCGAACGATCTTGAGGTTATCATGGCCGGCGAGAGCCTCTTCGAAGCCCTTCTTGCGGGCGATCGCCGGCGACGAACCGGTTGTGCCCTGCAGTTCGACGACGTTGCACTTCTTGTCGCCGACGGTCTTCACCAGGAAGTCGCCTGCGACCTTGCCTTCGTGAACGAGATCCGACGTAACGGCCGTCAGGTACAGATCGTCCGGAGCCTTGATGGTGCGGTCGAGAAGGATGACCGGGATCTTGGCTTCCTTGGCTTCCTTCAGAACGTCGTCCCAGCCGGTTTCAACAACCGGAGCGATCAGAATGGCATCAACGCCCTGAGCAATGAAGGAGCGCAAAGCCTTGATCTGATTTTCCTGCTTCTGCTGCGCATCGGCAAACTTCAGATCGATGCCGCGCTTCTTGGCCTGTTCCTTGGTGACGGTGGTTTCAGCCGCACGCCAGCCCGATTCCGAGCCGATCTGCGAGAAGCCAACGGTCAAGCCGCCGGCCGAAGCCGAACCGAACATGCAGGCAGCCAAAATCGTGGCACTCAAAAGTGCAGTCTTCAATTTCATGATATCCTCCCAATGCCGCTCCTTCGCGGCGCAGGGTCAAAAAATCATATAGTATTACTTTTGTAAATCGCTTTTTTTAACGTTACAGAAGAAAAAAAGGGCGCCCGCCAGGACGCCCTTGAAAGTTGCAGAAAGCCTGCGGAATTATTGCGCCGGCAGCTTGTCGTCGACGCCTTCGACATAGAAGTTCATGCCGAGCAGCGTGGCGTCATCTGCCTTCTCGCCGGCCTTCAGCCAGGGCGTGCCGTCCTGCTTGTTGATCGGGCCGGTGAAGGGATGCAGCTCGCCCGACTTGATCTTGGCTTCGGTTTCCTCGGCCATCTTCTTCACGTCGTCAGGCATGTTGGTGTAGGGTGCCATCTTCAGGATGCCGTCTTTCAGGCCGTCCCAGCTCTGTTCGGACTTCCAGGTGCCGTCCAGGAGCGCGTGAACACGTTTGGAGTAGTAGGCGCCCCAGGTGTCGACGATCGCCGTCAGCTGCGCCTTCGGGCCGGCTGCGATCATGTCGGACGCCTGACCGAAGGCATGGATGCCGCGTTCTTCGGCAACCTGCATCGGCGCTGTCGTATCGGTGTGCTGCGTCAAGACGTCGACCCCCTGGTCGACCATCGCCTTGGCCGCATCGGCTTCCTTGCCGGGGTCGAACCAGGTATTGACCCAGATGACCTTCAGCTTGAAGCTGGGGTCGACCGACTTGGCGCCCTGCTCGAAGGAGTTGATGCCCATGACCACTTCGGGGATCGGGAAGGAGGCGATGTAGGCGGCGCCGTGATTCTTCGAGGTCTTGGCGGCGATCTGGCCGAGGATATAGCGGCCTTCATAGAATCGCGAGTTGTAAGTCGCGAGATTCGGGCCGGTCTTGTAGCCGGTGCCATGCTCGAACTTGACCTTCGGGAATTTGGCGGCGACCTTCACCGTCGCATCCATGAAGCCGAAGGACGTCGTGAAGATCAGCTTGCAGCCGGACCGGGCCAGACGCTCGATGGCGCGCTCGGCGTCCGGGCCTTCCGGCACGTTCTCGAGATAAGGCGTTTCGATCTTGTCGCCGAATTCGGCCTGGACCTGCTGGCGGCCGAGATCGTGGGCCTGCGAATAGCCGCCATCGGTGTGCGAACCGACATAGACGAAGCAGACCTTCGTCTTGTCCGCGGCCTGAGCGGCGGAGGAAATGCCGATCACGGCAGCAGCCGAGGCGGCGAGTGCGAATGCGAACTTCTTCATGGTTACCCCTGTTGGTTTGAAGTTATTCCGGAAACCCGTCTTTGATCTTGTTGCTTTATCGCTCCGGCACGAAGGCTTTTCCGAGCGACGCGGGCGTGTTGATCAACGTCGTGCGCCGATTATGGGAAATGATGATGAGAACCACAATAGTCGCGGCATAGGGCAGCATCGAAAGGAACTGCGCGGGTATCCCGAGACCGAAGGCCTGTGCGTGCAGCTGCAATATGGTCACCGCGCCGAAGAGATAACCGCCGGCAAAAACCCGCCATGGACGCCAGGAGGCGAAAACGACAAGCGCCAGGGTGATCCAGCCGCGGCCGGCCGACATGTTCTCCGCCCATTGCGGCGTGTAGACGAGCGAGAGCTGCGCGCCGGCAAGACCGGCGCAGGCGCCACCGAACATCACCGCAAAATAGCGCGTGCGGATGACACCGATGCCGAGCGCATGGGCCGACATATGACTGTCGCCGATCGCTCTCAGTTTCAGCCCGGCCCGGCTGCGGAACAGGAACCAGCTGACGCCGATCACAAGCGCAATCGACAGGTAGAAGATCAGATCCTGCCTGAACAGAACATGGCCGATAACAGGAATATCCGACAGGACGGGAATGACGATCTCTTCGAGGCGAATGCCGGGAACGCTGACATAGGGCTCACCGAGCATGCCGGATGCGCCGAGGCCGAGAAGGGTAAGCGCCAGTCCCGTCGCCACCTGGTTGGCCACCAGCGTCAGCGTCAGGAAGGCGAACAGCAGCGAGAACAGCGCACCCGCCACTATGCCGCAGATGATCCCGACATAGGGCGAGCCCGACGTTTGCGCGCCGGCAAAAGCGGCGACCGCGCCCATGATCATCATGCCTTCAACGCCGAGATTGAGAACGCCGGAGCGTTCCGCTACCAGTTCGCCGAGCGCGGCGATGACGAGCGGCGTCGAGGCAGTGATGACGGTCAGCAGAATGGCTTCAAAAATGCTCATGCCGCACCGCTCCTCAGCCGCGACCAGACGATACGGACTTTGTAGTAGATCAGTGTATCGCAGGAGAGCACGAAAAAGAGCAGCAGCCCCTGGAAGACGCGGGTGACCTTGTCGGAGACGCCGAGCGACAGCTGCGCCGCCTCGCCGCCGAGATAGGTCAGCGCCAGCACCAGGCCGGACGCGATGATGCCGAGCGGATTGAGCCGGCCGAGGAAGGCGACAATGATGGCGGTGAAGCCGTAGCCCGGAGAGATCGCCGGCTGCAGATGGCCGATTGAGCCGGAGACCTCTGATATCCCGGCAAGGCCGGCAAGCGCGCCCGAGAACAGAAAGCTGAACCAGATCATCTTCTTCGATGAGAAGCCGGCAAAGCGCCCTGCCCGCTCCGACTGGCCGAGCACCACGATCTCGAAACCTTTCAGCGTATAACGCAGCATGAACCAGACGCCGATCGCCGCGATGATGGCGAAGATGAAGGCCCAATGGGCCCGGCCCGATTCCTCCCAGATCGCCGGCAGCACCGCTTCCGGCGCGAAATCCCGCGACACCGGGAAGTTGAAGCCCTGCGGATCGCGCCAGGCGCCGCGCACCAGCCAATCGAGGAAGAGCTGGGCGATGTAGACCAGCATCAGCGATGTCAGGATCTCATTGGTGTTGAAATGGGCCTTCAACAGCGCCGGAATGGCGGCAAAAAGCGCGCCACCAAGCGCTCCGAGCAGCAGCATCAGCGGCAGGACGAGCGGCGAATGCCAGTCGTAAAAGACAATCGGCAGGTAGGAGCCGGTGATGGCGCCAATGGTGAACTGCCCCTCGGCGCCGATATTCCAGTTGTTCGAGCGGTAGCTGACGGCAAGGCCAACGGCGATCAGGATCAGCGGTGCTGCCTTGATCGCCAGCTCGTGCAGCGACCAGACCTCGAGTAGCGGCTCGAAGAAGAATGCATCGAGCGCCTCGACGGGGTTTTTGCCGAGCATAGCGAACATGACGGCGCCGAGGGCGAGCGTCAGGGCAAGGGCCAGGAGCGGCGAGACGAAGGCGAAGAGCTTCGAGACGTCGGGACGTTTTTCCAGTTCAATGCGCATGGGCAGTCTCCGCGGCCGAGCTGCCTTCATGCAGGCCGCCCATCAGCAGGCCGATCTTTTCGCGGGTGAGTTCGCCGGCCGGATAGGGCCGGGAAAGGCGCCCCTCGGAGATGACAGCGATATCGGTTGCCACTTCGAAGATTTCGTCGAGGTCCTGGCTGATGACGACGACGGCGGAGCCGGCCTTTGCAAGATCGACCAGCGCCTGGCGAATGCGGCTTGCGGCCCCCGCATCGACGCCCCAGGTCGGCTGGTTGACGACGAGGACGGCCGGCTGGCGGTCGAGCTCGCGGCCGACGATGAATTTCTGCAGATTGCCGCCGGAGAGCGAACCGGCGGCGGGATCGTCACCGCTCTTGCGGACATCCATTGCTTCGGAAATGCGCCGCGCCGCAGATTTTACCGCGCCCTGCCTGATGATGCCGAGCACGCCCAGAAAGGCCTTGCGATCCGACTGGCTGCGGGCCAGCACCAGATTGTCGGACAGCTTCATGGCGGAAACGGCGGCGTGCCCGTGCCGCTCCTCCGGCACGAAACCGGCGCCGAGCAGGCGACGGGCGGTAATGCCCTGAGTGCCCACCGGCTTCTTGCGGATGATGATCGCTTCGGCTGAGGCAACCGGATATTCACCGGACAGCGCGTCGAACAGCTCGCTCTGGCCGTTGCCAGCGACGCCGGCAATCGCGAGGATTTCGCCCGATCGCACCGTCATGGAGACATCGCGCAGCGGCATGGCAAAAGGCGTGCGCGCGGAAACCGACAGGTTGGTAACGGCAAGCTGCACCTCGCCCCTGTCGCTGCGCTCGGGATGGGTGACGGTCGCCACCTCGCTGCCGACCATCATGCGGGCGAGCGAGGCCGGCGTTTCCTGCCTGGGATCACAGGCGCCGGTCACCCGGCCATGGCGCAGCACGGTGGCGCGATCGCAGATGCGCTGCACCTCCTCCAGACGATGGCTGATATAAAGAACCGAACGGCCCTCGGCGCGCAACTTGAACAGCGTCTCGAACAGCCTGTCGGCCTCTTGCGGCGTCAGCACCGAGGTCGGCTCGTCGAGAATGATGAGCTTCGGGTTCTGCAGTAGCGCGCGGACGATCTCGATGCGCTGGCGCTCGCCGACGGAGAGATCGGCGACATGGGCATGCGGATCGAGCGGCAGGCCGTAGGCGATCGACAGCGCCCTCGCCTCCTCGGCGATCCGATCGATCGGAATGGCGTCATCGAGCGACAGCGCGATGTTTTCGGCCACTGTCAGGGCCTCGAACAGCGAGAAATGCTGAAAAACCATGCCGATGCCCTGCTTGCGGGCTTCGCCCGGAGAGGCGATGACGACAGGGCTTCCTTCCCACAGGATCTGCCCGTGCGTCGGCTCCAGCACGCCGAACAGCATCTTGACCAATGTGGATTTGCCTGCGCCATTTTCGCCGAGAAGCGCATGAATCTCGCCCGGCGCAATGTCGAGATCGATGTCATTGCAGGCGGCAAAGCCACCGAAAAACTTCGTCAGCTTCTGGACGGACAACAACGCACCGGGATCCGGCACATTCAATGCAGACACGTTCCCCTCATTTCTTCTGCCGACCGGTCCGTTCGGATCTCATGGAATCAGCAGCGTCGTTCCTGTTGTTTTTCTTGCTTCCAGATCCGCGTGAGCTCGCCCAACCTCACGCAGCGGATAGGTTTGGTTGACATTGATACGCACTTTGTTGCTTTGCACAACATCAAATAGCGCCTTTGCACTGTCGTCCAATTCCCCCCGCGTGGCGATATAGGTGAAGAGCGTCGGGCGAGTCGCAAAGAGCGATCCCCTCTGAGCCAGCATGGCGAGGGTGAAATTCTCGATCGGCCCGGAAGACTGTCCGAAGGAGGCAAAAAGGCCGCGCGGCTTCAGGCAATCGAGCGACTGTGGAAAAGTATCGCGGCCGATCGAATCATAGACGACATCGACGCCCTTGCCGCCCGTTATATCGCGGACGCGCCCGACGAAATCCTCGCTCTTGTAGTTGATCACATGGTCGTAGCCGTGGGCCAGCGCCAGCTTGATCTTGTCCTCCGAGCCCGCCGTGCCGATAACCGTGGCACCGAGCGCCTTCGCCCACTGGCCGGCGATCAGGCCGACGCCGCCGGCGGCGGCATGGAACAGCAGAACCGTCTGATGGCCCACCTTGAACGTGCGGTTCAGGAGATATTCGGCGGTCATGCCCTTCAGCATCATCGCCGCCGCCATTTCCAACTCGATGCCGTCCGGCACATGCACCAGATGGCGCGCCTCGATATTGCGCTCGACGCTATAGGCGCCGTCAGCGCTGGCATAGGCGACACGATCGCCAAGCTTGAAATCGGCAACATCAGGTCCGACCGCCGTCACGATTCCGGCGCCCTCCTTGCCGGTGACAAATGGAAGGTGCGGCACCTTATAGGAACCGTTGCGAAAGTAGACATCGATGAAGTTGAGGCCGATCGCCGCCTGCCGGATCTGCACCTCGCCTGTCACGGGTGGCGGAAGATCGATTTCGACGTAGTCGAAAACATCAGGTCCGCCCGTCTGCGAGAATGAAATCGCATGCGTCTTCGTCATATTGCCTGTCCTAAGCTTCGCGTCCAAGGGAGGGGAAGAATTGCAGCACCGCGCCGATGACGTAAAGATAGAGCCCGGTCACGATAAAGAGAATGAGCGCCCATTCCGGCATCTCGAAATGCATCAGCAGCGAATAGACGCCGAGCGCCGACCACAGGAAAAAGACGCCGAGATTGAGCGGGCGCAACCTTTTGACGCGGACGGGATGGAGGAAATTGATCGGCAGGAAGGTCAGCACCACCGAAATCGTCACGACGACTAGCGCCGTCGTGGCGCTCGCATCGATGACGAACAGCGTGAAGACGATCATGTTCCAGACGACGGGAAAGCCGGAGAAGAAATACTCCTCGGTCTTCATGCCCATATCGGCATAATAGATGGCGCTAGAGACGACGATCATGCCGGCTGCGACGAAGGACCAGGGCTCGCCGATCATGCCGCTCTGATAGAGGGCGAAGGCCGGCAGCAGCACATAGGTGACGTAATCGATGATATTGTCGAGCGTATCGCCGGACCAGTTCGGCAGCACTTCTTTGACCCGCACCTTGCGGGCAATCGGCCCGTCAATGCCGTCGACCAGAAGCGCCAGACCCAGCCACCAGAACATGTCGATGAAGCGATGCTCGGCCGCGGCGACGACGCCGAGAAAGGCAAGGAACGAGCCGGACGCCGTCAGGATATGGACGGAAAAGGCGCGCATCTCGGCGTAAGGAACACGCTTGTAGTTGAAAATCTTCATAGTCCCCCGACCGCCTGTCGCGCTCGCCCCGGCAAGCGTGTATTTTTTCGCCATCATCACCGGACCCTGCTCCTGAATCGGGCTGGGTTCGACGCCGTAGGTCTTTGTTGTCGCACCGCTTTTGCCGAAAATCAGCATTCGGCTGCGGTCCGCCGCTCTAATATGCATCCTTTGCCCGGCTTCGCCAGCGGGAAATATGACATTCGCCGCTCGCCATTGAATCCTGACCATGACATGCATATTTCCCTTCTGAAGCGTCGCGTGGAATGGAATGCCTTTAATTCCGGCCGGATTTGTAATATCTCGCTCCCAATCCGACAGTTCATCCGACGAATACGGGATCCGCTACCGAAATGAACGCGCCTGCAAAGACCGAAGACTTCGCCTCGTCCATCCCCGCCGGCGTCTATGCCGAGACGGTGCTGAGCGTGACGCATTACACCGACCGGCTCTTCCGCTTCACGATGACCCGGCCGCAGGGCTTCCGTTTCCGTTCCGGCGAATTCGCGATGATCGGGCTGATGGTCGAGGGCAAGCCGGTCTTCCGTGCCTATTCGATCGCCAGCCCAGCATGGGCCGAGGAGCTTGAATTCTTCTCGATCAAGGTGCCGGACGGTCCCCTCACCTCTCATCTGCAGGCGATCAAGCCCGGCGATCAGGTGCTGATGCGCAAGAAGCCGACGGGCACGCTGGTGCTCGACGCGCTGACCCCTGGCCGCCGTCTCTACATGTTCTCGACCGGAACCGGTGTTGCGCCGTTCGCCAGCCTGATCCGCGACCCCGAGACCTATGAAAAGTTCGAGGAAGTCATCCTCACTCACACGACGCGCGACGTCGCCGAGCTGAAATATGGCTTCGATCTCGTGCACGAGATCCAGAATGACGAACTGCTGAAGGAAGTGGTCGGCGACAAGCTGCGCCATTACGCGACCGTCACGCGCGAGGATTTCGAATATCGTGGCCGCATCACCGACCTGATCTCGTCGGGCAAGCTGTTTACCGATCTCGGCGTTCCGCCGCTCGATCCGGCAATCGACCGCGGCATGATCTGCGGCTCCTCGGCCATGCTGAAGGATACCAAGGAATTGCTCGAAAAGGCTGGCCTCAATGAAGGCGCCAACAGCAAGCCCGCCGAATTCGTCATCGAACGCGCTTTCGTCGGCTGACACTCTTTCAACGATCAAATGCAAGCGGCTCCGGGCCATTTTTATTTGCGGGCGAGATAGTCGATCAGCACCGCCATCGCCCCACGCGCCTCATCCGGCCTGCCCTGCCGAATGGCGCGGATGACGGCGACATGCAGCGCGATGGCGCGGTCCATGCGCTCGGGGCTTGCTGTGGAATACCAGAGGCGGCGCGCATGCGCCTGCACCGGACCGAGTGCGGCCATGATGAAGCCGTTCGGGCACGCGTTCTCGAGAATTTCGTCAAAGGCCTTGTCGGCGGCGAAGAAGCCGGTGAGATCGCCGGTCACGACGCATTTCTCCATCGCGTCGGCGCAATCGCTGAGGCGCTCACGATGTTCGTCCGTGGCATGCTCGGCAACCAGGCTTGCCGCAATCGGCTCCAGCTCGCGGCGGACCTGCATGACATTGCCATGATCCTCCGGTGTGATCTCGGCAACCTGCAGCCCAACCCGCGGCTTCACCAGGATCAGCCCCTGCCAGGCGAGCTTCTGAATCGCCTCGCGCACCGGCGTGCGCCCGCGGCCCGCCATATCGATCAGCTGCTTTTCGGTGACAAGTGCGCCAGGCTTCAGCGCCAGCGTAACGATCAGGTGCTCGAGTGCTAGATAGGCAAGGTGGCTTTGTGACGTCTGCACTGCCGATAATCCCGTAGCCGGCCTGATATATCACATTCTGCCACGGTAAAGAGTCGAAGACAAGGCGACGCAGACATCCAAGGAGTGAAACCCAAATTCGCAGGTCCGCACGACCGAACCGCGCGTCCGCCCTTCACTCGTGTCGCAACGCCTCGATCGGATTGAGCTGCGCTGCCCGTCTCGCCGGAAAATAGCCGAAGATCATACCGATTGCCGCGGAGAAGAGGAAGGCGACGGCGACCATCATCGGACTGAAGACGAAGGGGACTTTCAGGAGGGTGACCGCCACCAGGCCGAGGCTCAGGCCGAGCACGATGCCGGTGATGCCGCCGAAGAGCGACAGCGCCACCGCCTCGACCAGGAACTGGGTGAGCACCTGGTTTTCGAGCGCGCCGATCGCCAGGCGGATACCGATTTCGCGGGTTCGCTCGGTGACGGAGACGAGCATGATGTTCATGATGCCGATGCCACCGACGAGCAGGCTGATCGCGGCGACGGCGCCGAGCAGGCCGGTCAAGAGTGTCGTCGTGCCGGTCATCGCCTCGGCGATCTGCGTCATGTCGTTGACGTTGAAATCGTCCTGGCGGCCGGGAATGATCTTGCGGCGCTCACGCAGCAGATTTTCGACATCGGCCTGCACCTTGGCTGTCGAGACACCATCGCGCGCCGAAATGATGATCTGCGGCACGTTGCTGTTGCCGCTGATGCGCCGCTGGAACACCTTGACCGGCATGATGACCACGTCGTCCTGGTCGGTGCCCATGCCGGACTGGCCGCGCCTGGCCAGCACCCCGATGACCGGGCAGGAAACCTTGCCGACGCGGATCTGCTGGCCGAGCGGATCGGCGGCTCCGAAGAGTTGCGAGCGCACTGTCTCACCGATGATGCAGCGGGACTGACCGCGCTCCTCGGCGGGGGTGAAATTGCGGCCAAGCGCCAGGTTCCAGTCCTGCGCGACGAAATAATCGTTGGTGGTGCCGGAGACGCTGGTCGAATGGTTCTGGCCGCCAAAAATCACCGTTGCCGTTGACTGGTTGAGCGGCGCCACCGCCCTCAAGCCGCCGATCTGGTCGCGGATGGCGGCGACATCCTTGAGGCTGAAGCGTTTGGCCTCGGAACTCACCCGGCCGGGGCCGAACTGCCCGGGACGAACGAACAGCATGTTGGTGCCGAGCCGCGACAGTTCGGTCGAGACCTGCGCGGTCGTACCGTTGCCGATCGTCACCAGCGCGATGACGGCGGCAACGCCGATGACGACGCCGAGCACGGTGAGGAAGGAGCGCAGCATGTTGCGGTTGATGGCACGCAACGCCAGCTTCAACGTCTCAAAGAACATGATCCGTCCTCCTGGCCTGCTCGACCTCGCTCTCCAGCTGGCCGTCGACGAAGCGCAGCAGCCGCCCGGCATAGGCGGCGATATCGGACTCGTGCGTGACCATGACGATGGTGATGCCGTGCTCGCGGTTCAGCCGCGTCATCAGTTCCATGATCTCGAAGCTGGTCTTCGTGTCGAGATTGCCGGTCGGCTCGTCGGCGAGGAGCAGCGCCGGCTCGGTAACGATGGCGCGGGCGATGGCGACGCGCTGCTGTTGACCGCCTGAGAGCTCCTGCGTCTTGTGATGCTCGCGGCCCGACAGGCCGACCAGCGCCAGCGCCTCGCGCGCCTTTTCGCGCCGTTCACGCACTGCCATGCCGCGATAGATCAGCGGCAGCTCAACATTCTCTGCGGCTGAGGTGCGCGACAAGAGGTTGAAGCCCTGGAAAACGAAGCCGAGCATGTGGCGGCGCAATAGCGTCAGCTGGCTGCGGTCGAAGCCGCTGGTCGGGATGCCCTGGAAGATGTAGTCGCCCGATGTCGGCACATCGAGGCAGCCGAGAATGTTCATCGCCGTCGACTTTCCGGAGCCTGACGGCCCCATGATCGCGACGAATTCATGGGCATCGATCGCAAGATCGACATGGTCGAGAGCGCGGATCGCCGCCTCGCCCTCGCCGTAGATCTTCGAGACCTTCCTGAATTCGATGAGCGGCGGGCTTGCCATCCGTCTCTCCGCCTAATTCGTCCGCACCGTGGCGTCAGTCACCAATGCGTCATTTTCCTTGAGTTCGCCGGAGACCACCTGAGTGAACTGGCCGTCGGACGAACCGACCTGGATGACGACGGGCGTGGCGCGGCCGTTGCGCAGCACCCAGACGCGGCGCTGCTTCCGTCAGCACCTCACCGGAATTACCGCCGCGCCGGCGTGGCGGCCCGAAGATCCCGAGAATGCCGCGGCCGCGCCGTTCCGCCTGCGGGGGGGCATAACGCAGCGCCGCGTTCGGCGCCATCAGCGTATCCTTGACGGCCTCGACGGTGATATCGGCGGTCGCCGTCATACCGGGGCGCAGCAGCAGGTCGGCGTTGTCGACCGAGAGCACCGCCTTGTAGGTCACCACGTTGTTGACCACTTCGGAGGCGAAGCGGATCTGCTCGATCTCGGCCGGGAAGGACCGGTCGGGATAGGCATCGACGGTAAATATTGCCTTTTGGCCGACGGCGATCTTGCCGACATCGGCCTCGTCGACATCGACCTGCAGCTCCATCTTCTTCAGATCGCCGGCGATGGTGAAGAGAATGGGCGCCGAAAGCGAGGCGGCAACCGTGGCGCCCGGATTGACGGACCGGGTGAGGATCACGCCGTCGATCGGCGAGACGATCTTTGCCTTGGCGAGATTGACCTCGGCAAGCTGCAGGTCGGCCTCCGAGGCCAGCACCTCGGCTTCGTTGATCTGTTTGGCGGCCACGGCGGAATCATATTTGTAAGTGGCATCGTCGAGGCTCTGCTGGGTGGAGACGTTGCTCCTGACCAGGCTCTTCAACCGCTCGAGCGAGGTGCTCGCCGATTCGAGATCGGCATTGGCCTTGGCGACGTTTGCCTTGGCCGAATTGACCTTGGCGCGCGAGCTCTTCACATCCGCCTCGAGCTTGTTGGTGTCGAGCAGCGCCAGCACGTCGCCCGCCTTAATCATGCTGTTATAATCCACGTTGACGTCGCGTACGGTGCCCGAAAGCTCGCTCGATATGTCCACCTGCTCGGTCGGCTGCACCGAACCGGTGGCGGTGACAAGCACCGTCAGGTCGCCGCGTTTTGCCGGCTGCGTGGTGTAGCTCACCTCACTTTGCCCTCGGCCGATGTAGAAGTAAGCGGCCGCCGCGGCGGCAGCGAGGAGGATCAGCACAACGAGCAGGCGGGCGCGCCAGCGGCTCCGCCTGTTCTGCCGTCCCGAAGCGGCAAGCACCGCGGCGAGATCGGGCGTCGCGCCGGCCTTTGCTCCGGTTTCGTCGCCGCTTACGATCTTGTTCATGTCATCCTCGATCAGTCAGTGGCCGCATCGGCCTGCAATGAAATAATCACACCGCAGATGAACCGGGAATTAGCGTTGCCGCCGAACTGGCACGGAATTGCGGACAGGTGAAATGAAATATTGGTAAGAAAACTCAAGTTTCCGCCCAGCGGCGCCTCTCGCGCAAAAATCTGCAGCGCTTTCGCGCTCCCGACAGGCAGCAATTGCCGACCGTCAATCGGCATCCTCGGCATATTGCCCGGCACCCGGCAGCGGATGCAGCCACGCTTCGCGCCGCTTGATCCAGACTTCATGGTCCGGCTCAAGATCCGTCGGCGGGCTATCGAGCGAGCCGAGGCGGATTTCCACCGCCGCCTCCTGAAGGCAGAAAAGCCTGCTGCCGCAGGTGGGACAGAAGCTGCGGCCAGCGAAAGTGGCAATCTCGCCGCTTTGGGAGAAAGCCGAGCGAGACCAGAGCGCGAAGAAGACGAAGGCGGAACCACTCGATTTGCGGCAATCAGCACAGTGGCAGAGGCCGACGCGAAGCGGCTCGCCTTCCACCCGGTAGGCGACCGCTCCGCAAAGGCAGCTTCCCGTCCTGATCCTCATGGACGGCCGTCAGGAGTCGAGCTTGGTGGGGAGCCGCGGCGGACGGCGCTTGGCAGCCATCAACAGGTCGAGCTCGGTGGCGGAGGGGCCAAATTTGTCATAGAGGCGCTTGGCCTCCTTGTCGTCCAACCGGTATTTTCTGGCAAATTCGCTCATGCTGTAGGGGCGGCCACGCAACACTCTTCGCGCCGGGGTCGCCGTTTTCGGTGCGTCGGTCATGGTTTTCTCCTTTCCTCAGCTCCCCTGTAAGTTAGAGCGGACCATCTATTTGAAAAGAGTCGAGCGGCCTCAACAGAGCCGTGAACCGGAACGGATGCGGCTGATTTCCTGGAACCTTTTTGTCGAGGGACGGTTGTCGAAGCGAGGCTGCGGGCCGCGCCAAGCGGACGCGGCGGCGCTGGAGAACACCGGGATTTTTCCGCTTTCTCCCGATGGCCAACGAAATGGCAGGCGAGCTCCCGACCCGCCCGGTCCGCTTCCTCATCCTCATTTTCCGGCGAGATCACGAAATATTAAAATGCGGAACGCATGCGCCGGAGCGAGGTTGTGAACTCGAGGTCGACGTGGCCTCAGTTCAAAACCAAGGAGAAACCAAATGGCAAACCAAGGTGGAACCCATGAACAGCACGTCAAGGCTGGGCAGCAGAGTCACAAGAACGACTCCAATTCCCGCAGCGCCTCTTCAGGCGGCCGTGACGCGCAGTCCAGCGGATCCCGCGGCGGCAGCCATGAGCAGCATGTAAAGGCTGGTCAACAAAGCCACAAGAACAGCCACTAAGGCTGTGATGACATTAAACTTGGCCCGCGCCCTCCATTCCGGCGCGGGCTTTTTTGTGACCTTGAAGCTGGTAGGCATTTAGATAGCATCATAGACTATAACGCGACTCGAACACGAATATGAAGAAACTCAATCTCGGAATGCCTCAGAGAGGCCTGCTCTTTCAATCGTATTTTGTGGGCATGACTTTGGCCCATGTCCCTATGTTTTTTGGAAACATCGGACTGATAACATTATTTTTAAAATTTGTTTTTTCCATACCAGTCATGGCCGGGATATATTTCTTATATATTTAAAAATATAAACAAGTACATTCACGTCCATTTTTCTGGTCAGCGCTAACATTTGTTTTTTCTTTGTGCCTTGCCATGCTGGTTTTATCTTTATTATATTGGCCAGATTGATCTTCGTCTTTTGTCTGTTTTTTTCATTTTTGCCGTGCCGTCATCGCTAATTGCCTGCGCTTACTTCGCTCTGAGACTTTGGCTCTCTTGCGGACGGCAGAGCGAAGCTGCGATTTGACGAATGGCGCCCTTGTGGACGGACGCTGAAGCATCAAGACAGACGCCGGCCGTCCTCGCCGAAAAGGTGCAGAACCTCGGGGTCGAGATGGAGCGGCAGGCTGTCGCCCGATTTCATCTTCTGCTGGCCGGCAAAGACGGCGATCAGCTTCTTGCCGGCGGCTTCGGTATGGACGACGGTTTCAGAACCCAGCTCCTCGACAAGGGTGATCCGCGAGTCCAGCCTGCCTGCGGCGGCTGCATCCGCAAGTGTGATGTGCTGTGGCCGGATGCCGATGCTGACCCTCTCGCCCGCCGGGCGCGCCTCCCTGGCGACGACGGAAAGGCGATGGCCGCCCACGGTTTCGACTTGCGCGAAACCGCCGTCATGGCCGACGATCGAGGCTTCCAGAAAATTCATGTGCGGCGCGCCGATGAAGCCGGCGACGAAGCGGTTTGCCGGCTTGTTGTAGAGTTCAAGCGGCGTCCCCACTTGTTCGATCCTGCCGCCTCTCAGCACGACGATCCGGTTTGCGAGCGTCATCGCCTCGACCTGATCATGGGTAACGTAGATCATCGTCGCCTTGAGGCGGGCGTGCAGAGCGGCGAGTTCGGCGCGCATGCTCACCCGAAGTTCGGCATCGAGATTGGAGAGCGGTTCATCGAGCAGGAAGGCATCCGGCCGGCGCACGATGGCGCGGCCGATCGCGACGCGCTGACGCTGGCCGCCGGAGAGCTGGCCGGGGCGGCGCTGCAGAAACGGCTCGATCTCCAGCATGCGCGCGGCGTCAGCGATGCGTGCTTCGATCTCGGCCTTGGCCACCTTGGTGTTCTCCAAGCCGAAGGCAAGGTTTTCCCGCACGCTCATATGCGGATAAAGGGCATAGGACTGGAAGACCATGGCAAGGCCGCGGTCGGCCGCACCGATCGCGGTGACGTCCTTGCCGTCGATGGCGATGCTACCGCCCGTCGGCTTGTCGAGACCGGCGATCAGGCGCAGCAACGTCGATTTTCCACACCCGGACGGGCCGACGAAAGCGACGAACTCGCCGTCGTTGACCTCAAGCGAGACATCGCGGATCACCTCGACGACGCCGAAATTCTTGACGATGTTCCTGAGCTCGAGTCCGCTCATGCGCTCTCCTGTTTCCTATTATTTCAGCCCCGAGCCGGCGATACCCGTCGTGATGAAGCGCTGCAGGAAAACGAAGATCAGCACGACGGGGATCATCGAGACGACGGTCATGGCGAGGATATAGTGCCACTGCACATTGAGCTCGCCGGCATAGACGTTGAGGCCGACCTGCAGCGTGTAGAGTTCCTTGCGCGACAGCACGATCAGCGGCCAGAGGAAATCGTTCCAGCGCCAGACCACCGAGAAGATCGCCAGTACCGCCAGCGCCGGTGCCGACAGCGGCAGGATGATGCGCCAGTAGATCTGCCATTCGCTGGCCTTGTCCATGCGCGCGGCGTCGATCAGCTCGTCGGGGATCGTCAGCATGTACTGGCGCAACAGGAAGACGCCCGTCGGCGTGGCGACGGTCGGCAGGATGACGCCCCAGAGGCTGTCGAAGAGGTTCAAGCTGCCGATGACCGAATAGAGCGGCACGACGATCACCGAGAGCGGCACCATCAGCGTTGCCAGGATCATCAGCATGACGGCGGTGCGGCCGGGGAACTGGTATTTCGACAGCGCGAAGGCGGCCATCGAATTGACCAACAGGGTGATGGCCGTCGCCACCACCGTCACGAAGACCGAGTTGCGCAGGAACAGGAAGAAGTCGAAGCGCTGGAAAGGCTCGGTGTAGTTGTTGGTCGCGAATTCGACCTCACGCACCGGCGTGCGGTCCTTGATGTTGACCTTGACGATTTCATCAGGCTGTTTCGGATCGACCATCTGGCCCATGATGCCAATGCGGCGCACTTCGGCGAGCACACGGGTGCTGCCATCCGGCATCGTCACGTTATAGAGCGGCAACGGCTTGTCGTATCCCGGCACCACGGCCTGCTCGGTGACATAAGGCAGGACGGACGGCGGGAACTCGGCGAGCGCCGCCGGCGTCTTGAAGGAGGAGAAGACCAGCCAGATGGCCGGGCCGAACATCAGGATGACGCCTGAGATCAGCCAGATCCAGGTGACGACATCCGTCCAGTGCCAGCCGCGGCCACGGCGACGTAGCAGGAAGGCGCCGACAGCGCTCATTGGCGTTTCCCCTTCTTCTCGTTGCGGCTGCTTGCGGCAAGCTGGATCAGCGTCAGGATAACGAGCACGATGCCCATCAGGATCGAGGCGGCCGATGCGAGCCCCGGATTGCGCAGCGAACTGGCAAAGCCGGTCTCGTAAATAAACTGGGTGATGTACATGGTGCTGGTGCCGGGCCCGCCGCCGGTGAGCACGAAAACCTCGTCGAAGATCTGCACGGCGCGGATCAGCGCCAGGACCAGGACGACGATGAGGTTCGGCATCAAGAGCGGCAGGGTGATGCGCCGGAAAATTCGGGTGGGGCTCGCCTTGTCCATCGCCGCCGCCTCATAGAGATCCCTCGGAATCGCCTGCAGGCCGGCGAGCAGGATCAGCGCATAAAAGCCCATGTGCGCCCACACCGAGACGAAAACGGCGAAGAAGAACGCCCAGAAACGATCGCTGAGCCAGGAGAAGGGCTCGAAGCCGAAGGGGCTCAGCGCATAGTTCAGCAGGCCCTGGCGCTGCAGGATCCACTTCCAGATCAGGCCGACGACGACGGGCGACAGCAGCACCGGGAAGAAGAAGACGGCGCGCCAGAAGCCACGATTGGAAAGCTCGCGGTTGAGAATCAACGCCGTTGCGAGTGCCGCGACCAGCATGGCCGAAACCTGAAAGACGACGAAGACCGCGGTGTTGCGCACCGCGGCCCAGAAGGTGTCGGCCGCACAGGTCGAGGGGTCGAGATAGGAGCGGCAATCGAAGAGGATGCGGTACTGCTCGGCGCCGACATAGGTCCTGTTTGGCAGGAAGATGGCGCCGCCGCTCGTCGTCGAATAAATGAAGTTGATGACCAGCGGCAGGAGGACGAAGATGGAAAAGATCAGCATGTTGGGCGCCAGGAAGACACCGGCCATGCCGTTCACCCCCGTCAGCTTCTGCCAGGCGCGCATCGGGATATCGACGATCCCCATGGCGAGCCTGACAGGCGCAAGGAGCGCCTGCTGCAGACCGGCTTTCGCCGCAGGTTCGGAAGAAACCGTCTTCTCCGCCATTCGTTCGTCCGTCAGTTGCCGCCGACCTTGGCCTTGATGTCCTCGTCGATGCGGGCGTAGGCGTCGTCGAGCTTCATCTCGCCGGCGATCACCTGGCTGATGCGCGCAACGATGGCGCTGTAATAGGCGTCAGACCACTTCCAGCCCGGCAATTTCATCGCAGCAGGGGACGTCTGGCCGGCCGATTCAACGAAAGCTTTCAGCGCCGCCTTCACATGCGGATTATCGGTCTTGAAGTCCACCTGGCCGGCGGCCACGCCCTTGTGCGCCGGAATGAACAGGCTGCGCTCGGCAAATTCCTTCTGCACGTCGGCGCTTGCCAGGTAGTCCATCACCTTGGCGACGTCCTTCGGGTTCTTGGTGTATTTTACGGCGACGAGACCGGCGCCGCCCTGCATGCCGCTGCAGGCCACCGTGCCGCAGGGGCTTCCGGCCATGATCCAGTCGAAACTGTCGCCGATCTTCTGCGCGAAGCCCGAAACCTGCCAGCTGCCGGAATAATAATAGGCGAGACCGCCATTGATGAAGTCCTCGGCCGCAGCGCGATAGGTGCTTCCGGCAGCACTGACCCAGACGTCCTTGTTGACGGTGCCGTCCTCGTTCCATTTGACGAAGCGGCTGAGGAATTCCTTGGCGCCCTGATCGATGGGCGCCGGCTTGCCGTCGGCGGCGATATAGTTGGCGCCATAGGAGATATTCGGGCCTGAGACGCGGTGGCCGGAACGGTCGATCGCCATGGCGAAGACCTTCTGGCTGTCGGCGACCTTTTTGGCCGCCGCCGCCCAGTCGTCCCAGGTGGCTTTCGGGCCGGGAATTTCGACGCCGGCCTGCTCGAACAGCGTCTTGTTGACGAAGCCGCCCGTGAGCGTCAGCTGGGTCATGAAGCCGGTGATGGCGTTCGAGCCGTCAGGACGCATCCAATCGGCCTGAGCGCCGAAATTCTCGTCCCAATATTTCGCATCGGCGAGGAGCGGGCGAAGGTCGAGCCAGTGCTGCGCCTGCGCCTTCAGATTGGTGACGCGGGCGATGTCAGGTCCCTTCCCGGCTTCCAGCTGCACCGGCAGCTGTTCCTTGACGACGTCGTAGGAGACTTCGTCGAGGATGACGTTGACATCAGGATTGGCCTTGGAGAAACGCGCCAGCAGATCCTTGATCACCTCGCCTTCGCCGCCATCCGAATACCACATGATGCGCACGTCGCCGGCTTGGGCGGCAACGGAACTCAAGAGAACCGCAGCAAAAGCTGCGGCGATCGATTTCATTCTGGTCATAGTCTCCTCCTCTTGACCGCTGAATTCCTGCGCCGGCCGGGTCCTCCACCGGCCGGACATCTCGTCTACGAGGCAGCGCGCCGCCGCTGCCTGCCCGCTATCTCCAGATGTACCGCTTCTCCCCGCACCGACCAGTCCGAGGGTCTCAGAATACGGCCTTCGGCGCGCACGGTACCGTCCTCTTCGAAGACGACCTGACCATATTCCGGATCGACGATGATCAGCGCACCCTCATTGTCGCGACGGGCTGTAAGCGTGGCGAAGCGCGCCCGCATCCCTTCGAGGCCGTCTTCGCGCCCGAGATCGGAGAGACGGACAATCCAGCGCCCCGTGCGGCCGGCCAGGCGCAACTCGACATCCGTCGTCGGCCCGTGTTTCACCGGTTCGAGCAGGCCGTTGCCGATCAGCATCGCAAGCCCATTGCCGGAGCGGGCGAGCGCCAGCTTGCCGTCGACCAGCTTCTCGTCGAAGGCCTCGAGCGGGAACCAGGCATGGGTGAAATCCGGCTGGCCCTCGTGGATGTCGAAATCGAGAATGGCGAGGTCACGATATTGATGCACGCGCGGCAGCGTTCCGCAGCCGCCCCAGAAGCTCGGCCGACCGTAGCCGAACTGGATGGTTTCGCCGGGATGGTTGATCCAGATCTGCGCTTCCGGCCGCTCGCCCAAACGCAAATGCAGAACCGTCTCCTGATAACCCCAGGCGCCGGGGCGGTAGTGGGCGATGGTGCCGATCGCGGTGTCGCGTGTCTTATAATGGTAGAGGGCGGCAAAACGGTTCTCGCCCTGAGAAAAGGTCCATTCCTGCGCGTCGTCGGAGTGGTGCGCGGCGATTTCAGCAAGCGCTTCCGGGAAACGGAGGCCATGATCGCGGATGCAGACGGCAAGCTGCGGCAGCGCGTGGACGCGACGGCCGTACCAGCCGCGCCCCCAGAGCAGCCGAGCAATGGCCGACAGCTCGACCGAGCGCCCCGGCCGCAGTGTATGTTCATAAGAGCGGCCCTGGCTGCCGGTCAGCATGCCATGATGGGCCGAGCGGGCGACGATCTCCATCAGCCGGACGATGCTGGCATTGGCGCGAGCACGGATCGTCTCATCCGGCGCGCAGGCGGCAAGCGCCGTCAGCCCCTTGAGGTCGATCGGGAAATAGGGAACGGAATTCCACTCAGCCATCTCCCAGCGCTCGAAATGATCGAGCCAGGCGCGAACCCGCTCGTCGCCGACCTTCATCTGCTCGGCGCCGGTACGGCCGGAACGGACGAAGACGGCATCAGGGAACAGCCTGCCGCCGAGATAGGCGGCGGTGTGGAAGAGCAGCGCGTGGTTTTCCGAAAAATACCACTGAACGTCGTTGCCCGGCTCGTCCATCCAATAGCGGTAATTGAGAACGGCGTGCTCGATCCGCTGCTGCAGCCCTTCCGACAAGAGGTCGCTCCAGCGGGTATAGGCAAACAGCAGCGGCACCAGCACGAAGTCCGCGCAATCGTGACAATCCTCGATCACCGGCAACATCGCCGATATCATCGCCTCGGTCTCTTCGCCGCCCTGCCCCAAGGCCAGCCGCGCGAAGGCGCAGACCGTATCGGGCTCGGAATGGGCGGCGACCTCGGCAAGCGCCTCGGCGACGCGATCGTCTAGCGCGGCGGGCGCCTGCCCCTGGCGCTGGACGTGACAGATTTCGACGCCGAGCGTGCGGCCGAGCGATAGGCCGCCCGTTTTAAACGTGATCCGGAAATGGCGGAAATCAGCGGGCATATCAGCCGAGGGGCCGAGTTCCAGCTGGGTCGCGCCTTTTTCCAGCGCGAAATCATAGTCGAAGCGCTCGACCGACATGAAGTCGCCTTCGATCTCGACATGACAGCTCAACGCCACCGGCAGCGGCGCGGGAAACAGGATCGTCACGTCCTCGCCGAGATAGGCGGCGCGGTCGAAGCGCATGCCTTCGAGGATTGCCTCCAGCCCGTCCGCGTCACCGGCGGCGATGGGAACAGGCACCGATGTTTCGACCTCCGGTCCATCGAGATAATCCAGCTGGAAATAGAAGCGGGCGTCGCGCTCGGCGAGATCGTCGAAATAGATGCGGATCTCGTTGAGCCCCGCCGTCAACTCCACTTCGAAGGTCTGCTGGGCTTCCAGATTGCGCACGTAAGGCGCCATGAAGCCCCGCTCGGCCCCATTGACGAAGAGGACGGCGCCGCCGCAGGTCGACAGGCGCAGCGTGGCTGGTCCCGCCGACTGCGCATCGAGGAAGGTGCGCGCCCAGCAGCCGATGCGCGTCGGGCGAAACCAGAAGCCGGAGAGATCGACGCGCGGCGATGAAAAGGGAAGCCACCAGCGGACGGCCTCGAATTCGGTCGCCGGCTGCGGTCTTCGGCCGGAAAAGGATGCCTTGAATTCGGTGCGGCAGGGATATTCATGCGGAATGAAATTCTTCGTCTTGGTGACGAAGAAAAACGGATCCATGCTCCCTTCCATCGGCCGGTCGGCGACATCGTAGCGTGCCTGCGCGAGGGGGCCGAGTTGCCAGTAGACGATCGGGCTCTGTTTCCCGGTCTTGCGGCGGAGATAGGATTCTTCGGCGGCCATGCTTCAGCCCGCTTGAGCTTTAACACGCCGAGCAAAACGCCGACGCGTGGACTTGCCGTCAAACCGCATCTTCAAAGCCTCCCTGCTCTGCGCCTGTCGCTGACACGTCAATTGTGCATAGCCATTCCGTTTGCGCAATCTGAAAGATTTTTGCATACTTCGTTCGAGCGAGGAGATGAGATGGCTGCGGAGCAGAAAAAGGGCAGGCGCACACGCCTGGACGACATCGCCGCCCGGTGCGGCGTGTCGATCAGCACGGTGTCGCGCGCGCTCGCCGGCGAAAAGGGCGTCAGGCCCGAGATCCGCAAGCTGGTGCTGGAAACGGCGAGCGCTGTCAGCTACGCGCTGCCGGCGAGTGTCGCCGGCAAGAAGGTCATGCTCGTCGCATCCGGCGCGGCAATGATCGACTATGTCCGCAACCAGTTCACGCTCCACGTGCTCGAAGGATTGAACGCGCGCGCGTCCGCCCTCGGCATCGAAATGGCAATGCGCCCGGTCACCGACAAGGCTGATGAAACCCGCGTCATCGCCGAGATGCGCAATGATGCAAGTTTCGGCGGCATGCTGATCCTGACAGTCGACGAGGAGGACATGCTGACGGCGGCCGCCAATCTCGGAAAGCCCGTCGTGCTCGTCAACAGCGACGACCCTTACATGCGGCTTTCGAGCGTGACGCCCTGCAACCGATCGGCCGCGTTCATTGCCGCCGAGCGGTTGATCGAGGCCGGCCATCAACGCATCCTGTTCATGCTGCGGCCGGGACGGCGGACCATCGAGCGGCGCCTGGAGGGCTGGCGCGACGCGCTGCAGCATCATGGACTGACGGCCGATGCCGACCTGGTGCTCGAGGTCGAGGACTGGTTGCCGGAACTCGGCGCCGAGGCGATCACCCGTCTCGTCGGCGACAAGGGCCTTTGCTTCACCGCCGTTCTGACGGCGGGCGACAGTCTCGCCAACGGCGCCGTGCGCGGGCTGCAGGCGATGGGTTATGCCGTGCCGCAGGATGTCTCCGTCATGGGCATAGACGACCTGCCGCAATCGGCCTTTCTCAATCCGCCATTGTCGACGGTGCACATCCCGATGCGCGAACTCGGCGCCACCGCGCTCGACCTCTTGCGCGACATGATGCTTGGCCTCGCCTTGCCGTGCCGCCGTGTCGAGCTTGCCTGCCATGTCGTCGAAAGAAGCAGCGTCGCAGCCGTCCACCATCCGGCTGCCGCGGATCACATCAAGCCAATCGCGTGAGGTTATGCCGGTCATGAAATTCCTGGCAATATCCGGAAGCGCCCGCAGAGCCTCGACCAATACCGCCGTGCTATATGCCCTCCAGTCGGCTGCCGGGCCGGCGCATACGCTCTCGGTCTATCATCGTGTTGGCCAGCTCCCGGTCTTCTCGCCCGATCTCGAACTTCCCGAGCCTCCTTCCGAAGTGGCGGCTCTTGCAAAGGCGATCACGGATGCGGATGGACTGATCCTGGCGAGCCCCGAATATATCAGGTCAATCCCCGGCGGGCTGAAGAACGCCATCGACTGGCTCGTCTCCCGTAACGAAGTGATCGGCAAACCGATCGTGCTTGCGCACGCGTCGCATCGCGGCGACGACATGCTGCAGCAGCTTCGCACCGTTCTCGCCACGCTGAGCGAGCGCTTCAACGAGCATCTCTTCCTTCGCTTCCATCTGATGAAGCTTTCCCCGGAAGAAATTGCCGAGCATCTTTCCGCGCCTCGGCATCAGCAGGAGATGCGCCGTTTCCTCGAGGCTTTCGCCCGCTATTGCAGCCCAGCGTGAGTCTCGGCGGCGCAACGACCCGTCAAGCCTCCAAGAAGCTCGCCTCGAACAGCTCCTGCGCATAGGCATCATGCGTCGTGCCGGCCTGCAGGTCCGCCTTTGTGAGTTCGTCGACGAAGCCGCCGTGTTTCATGATCAGCACCCGGTCGCACATATGGGCGATGACCGCGAGGTCGTGACTGACGAGCAGATAGGTCAGTCCCTTCTCCTCGCGCTGGTCGGCAAGCAGGTTGAGGATTTCGGCTTGGATCGAGACGTCGAGCGCCGATGTCGGCTCATCGAGCAGCAGGATCGGCGGCGACAGGATCAGCGCCCGGGCGATCGCCACGCGCTGCCGCTGGCCGCCGGAAAGTTCGTGCGGGAAACGGTTGGCGAAGCTTGCCGGCAGGCCCACCTGGATCAAAGCCCTTTCGACCTTCGACCAGATGTCGGAATGGCGCATGGCGCGCAGCGGTTCGGCAAGCGCGGTGCCGATGCGATGGCGCGGATGCAGGGAGCCGTAAGGATCCTGAAACACCATCTGGGCTGAGGTCAGTTCCTCGCGGGAGCGCTTCTTGCCGATCGGCTTGCCGCGAAGCTCGATCTGACCGGTCCAACCAGCCTCCATGCCGGCGAGGCAGCGCAGCACCGTCGATTTGCCGCAGCCGGATTCGCCGACGATACCGAGCGTCTCGCCCTGATTGACTTGAAAACTGATGCCCCTGACGACATGGTTGCTTGATTTGCCCGAGGTGAAGATAACATCGAGGTCACGGACTTTGATCATTGCGCCGCCTCCGGATCGAATTTCGCCCGGTCGAGAACGGCAAGCCGGCGAACCGGATTTTTCGGATCGGGCAGCGCTGCTATCAGCCCGCGCGTATAGGGATGACGGGCCTCTGCAAGGCTGGTCAGCGTTTCGACGATCCGTCCGGCATACATGACGATGATACGCTCGCAGAAGGCCGCGACCATGCGAATGTCGTGGCTGATCAACAGCAGGCCCGAATTGTTCTCGCGCACCAGCTCGTCGAGCAGCAGCAGCACGTCCTTGCGAACGCTGACATCGAGCGCCGAGGTCGGCTCGTCGGCGATCACAAGCTTCGGCCGCGCCAGCAGCATCATGGCGATCATCACCCGCTGGCCCATGCCGCCCGAGATCTGGTGGGGATAAAGCGCCATGACCCGCTCGGGATCGGTGATGCGCACCCGCTCGAGCATGGCGCGAGCCGCATCCTGCGCTGGCTTGCCGCGCAGGCCGAGATGAAGGCGGGCGGCCTCGGCGATCTGCTTGCCGATCGACAGCACCGGATTCAAGGAATAGCGCGGATCCTGCATGATCAGCGCGATGTCCTTGCCGCGCAGCGCGCCCATCTGGCGCTCGGTCTTTGCAAGCAGCGAGCTGCCGGCAAGATCCATGCGCCCGGCGGAGACGATGGCGGCCGGCGGCAGAAGACGCATGACGGCACGACCGGTGGTCGACTTGCCGGAACCGGATTCGCCCACGATTCCCACACGTTCGCGCCCGACGTCGAAACTGACATTGGAGACGGCGGGCACGGCGCCGCGCCCGAAACGGACGCTCATCTCCTTGACCGAAAGAACGGGCTGCTGATCACGATCTTGCATGTCACGACCTTGCATGGCGGGGGTCCAGAATGTCGCGCAGAGCATCTCCGGCGATGTTGAAGGCAAGGCTCGTCAGCAGGATGGCGATACCGGGCATGACGGCGACCCACCAATAATCGAGCATGAATTTGCGGCCGTTGGAAATCATCGCGCCCCATTCCGGTGCCGGCGGCTGGGCGCCGAGGCCGAGGAAGCCGAGCGAGGCCGCCGTCAGGATGATGCCCGCCATGTTGAGCGTCAGGCGCACGATGACCGACGGAATACACATCGGCGCGATATAGAGAAGCAGGATGCGGAGGGGCGAAGCGCCGTAAAGGCGGGCGGCGACCACGTAGTCGGCATTTCTGACGACAAGCGCCTCGGCGCGGGCAAGCCTTGCAATCGGCGGCCATGCGGTGAGCGAGATGGCGATGATGGCCGTGCCCAGGCCGGCGCCCAGGGCGGCAGCAAAGGCAAGCGCCAGAATCAGCGATGGAAAGGACAACACGATATCGGTGGCGCGCATCAGGAAAGCATCGGTATTGCCGCCGAAGAAGCCGGCGACGACGCCGATCAGCAGCCCGATCGGGCCGACGATCAGGGAGACCGACAACACGGTCTGGATGGTGATGCGCGTGCCGAAGATCAGGCGACTCAAAATGTCCCGGCCAAATTCGTCCGTGCCGGCGAGATGGGCAACGCTCGGAGGCTGCAAAGCATCGCCAAGCGACTGAATAGTGGGATCGTAGGGGGCCAGAAGCGGCGCGAAAATCGCAACTACGCAAAGGAGCCCGAGAATGACGAAGCCGGCAAGGCCGAGCGGCTCGTCGGCCAGCTTGCGGCCGGCGCGCCCGAACGAGGCGGCAACGCGGCTTGGCATGCTCGGCGGACGGATGCGGATCTCGCTGTGGACGGCGCCACTCATCGGGCTGCCTCCCGCATGCGCGGATCGAGCAAGGCGTAGGCAACATCGGCCAGGAAGTTCAGGAACATGAAGATGAATCCCACGATGATGGTGGCTGCGACGATTGCGTTCATGTCGCCGATCATCAGCGCGTTCGTCATATATTGGCCGATCCCCGGCCAGGAGAAAACGATCTCGGTGACGACTGCGCCTTCGAGCAGCCCGCCATAGGAAATGGCAAGGATGGTGATGAGCTGCACCGCGATATTCGGCAGGACATGGCGCAGGATCGTGCCGATCGGGCTGACACCCTTGGCGCGGGCGGCGATGACATAATCCTGGCTCAACTGCTCGAGCGTGAAACTGCGGGTCATGCGGGTGATGTAGGCCATCGCGGCATAGGCGAGAATGATGGCCGGAAGGATGATATGGCCGAGCGCATTCCAGAAGATTTCCGTCTCGCCCTGCAGGAGGCTGTCGACCAGCAGCAGGCCGGTCTGCGGGGTGACGAGGCCTTCGTAAAACACATCGATCCTGCCGGGCCCGCCGACCCAGTTCAGGCCGGCATAAAAGATGACGAGGCCGACGATGCCGAACCAGAACACCGGGATCGAATGACCGACGAGGGAGACGACGCGGGCGACCTTGTCGATCGGGCTGTCGCGAAACAGTGCCGCGACCAGGCCGAGCGGAACACCGACAAAGGTCGAAATGATCACCGCCAGCGTCGCAAGTTCGAATGTCGCCGGAAAGGCCTGAGCGAGGTCCGAAGAGACGGGATTGCCGGTGAGCACGGCCGTGCCGAAATCACCATGCGCCAACCCGTTCAGATAGAGGAAGAACTGCTGATAGATCGGCAGATCGAGCCCCAGACGCGTCCGCATCGCCGCATAGGCGGCGGGATCGGCGAGTTCGCCGACGATCGCGCCGACGGGATCCGTGGGCAGGACGCGGCCGATCACGAAGGTCACACATAAGAGGATGAACAGGCTGACGAGCAGATGCGCCAGGCGTCGGCCAAATTCGGCTACAGAGAGTTCCTTCATGATCGCCTGCCTCGGGAGTATTACTGGGCTTCAGACTTCGTGACGTTCTCGAGACGCGTCAGCTGGGTCGGATGCCCTACATATCCCTGCACCTTGCTCGACAGGACGATCGGCTCGAAGCGTTCGAACATCGGCAGCACCGCCGGCTTCTGTTCGACGAACATCTTCTGCATCTCGACATAGAGCTCGCCGCGCTTCTTGGCGTCCGGCTCCACCGACGCCTTGGCCGTCAGAGCCGTCAGCTCCGGGATGTCCCAGGCCGAGCGCCAGACGAAGTTGCCGGCGTTGTTGGCTTCCTTCGAATTGTCGGGATTGGAGGAGAACTGCTCCATCGAGCCGAGCACGTTCGGCATGTAGGCGCTGGTCTGCGGGATCAGCAGATCGAAATCCCTGGCGCGGTGGGCGGCAATGATTTCCGAGCCGTTGCCCTGCTGGATGTCGATCTTGATGCCGACCTGGGCAAGCGACGCCTGGATAGCCGTGGCAAGATCGATGCGCGGCGTCTGCGCGATCGTCTTCAGCGTCAGCGAGAATCCGTCCTTGAACCCTGCTTCGGCCAACAGCTGCTTGGACTTTTCGACGTCGAGATGCCAGTCGGGGTTCGGGATCGCAGACTCAAAATTCTCCGGAACCGGAACGTTTCTCGCCCGCCCGTAGGGCCCCATGATGGTCTTTTCAATGCCCTTATAATCGATGCCGTAGGCAATGGCCTCGCGAACCTTCGGGTTGGACAGGTACTGGTTGCCGGCATTCATTGACAGCACGTAGAAGCCGCCCGTGGGAATGCGCTGGATGGTAAAGCCCTGCTTGTCCTTGAAGGTGGCGAGATCGGCTGCGGTCATGGCGCTGGCGATATCGATGTCGCCGCGTTCGAGCATCAGCCGCTCGACCTGGCTTTCAGGCACATGGCGGACGATGACGCGCTTCATCTTCGGAGCGCCGGTGACATAATCCTTGTTGGCGTCGAGAATCACGAGTTCGTTCGGCGACCACCGGTTCAGAGTGAACGGGCCGGAGCCGGCCGAATGCGTGCGCATCCAGGCATTGCCGTAATCATTGTCAGCGACATGTTTCTCGACTTCGACGCTGTCAACGACGCTGGTGGTCGAGGTCGTCAGCCGGTAAAGCAGCATTTCGGCGGTCACCTGGCCGGAAAAATCAATGCGCACCGTCTTATCGTCGACTGCCGTGACGAGCTTGTCGACATTGGTCTTGTCGTAGCCGACGCGCTTGAGGTTGGCGGCGGCAGCCTGGTCGAGCTTCAGGAGCCGTGCCAGCGAATAGACGACGTCCTTCGCCGTCACCGGATTGCCGGAGGCGAAGTTGGCCTGGCGCAGCGTGAAGGTGATGCCCTTGTCATCGACCTTCCAGCTTTCGGCCAGCTGCGGCACGATCTTGCCATCCGGCGTGCTGTTGACCAGCCGGTCGTAGAGATTCGACATGATCTCGACCGCCTTGCCCTCGGTCGCCTGATGCGGATCGAGCGACAGGACCTGCGCCAGCGATGTCCCGAGCACAAGCTGGTCCTTTGGGGTGGCGGCGTACGAGAGCGGCGCAGCGATCGTCAGCGCGCCGATGACGGCGCCGACGAACAGGCCTTTCGAAAAATGCTTCATTGTAACTCCTCCCTGGATTACTATAGGAGACATATTATGTCGTCCGTATGTCGTATTATGATTTATCGAAGTCCGATTTAATTTGCAAGACCCGTGCGGAAGACGTGAGGCACAGAAACTGGGGAAACGAGAATGACGACACTTGGCCGTGGTCGGCAAAGACTGGCGCAGCAGGTCATCGATCAACTGCGAGCACAAATCGAGACGGGGAAATTGCGCGTTGGCGACCAGCTGCCGACCGAGCCGCAGCTCGAATCGACCTTCGGCGTCAGCCGCACCGTGGTGCGCGAGGCGATTGCGGATTTGAGGGCTGCAGGTTTCGTTAGGCCGATCCAAGGCAAAGGCGTGTTCGTTGCGGATCCGAAGGTTCATTCGGTCATGTCGCTGACGCCGGTGGAAATCAAAAGCATCCCGGAAACCTTGGAATTGCTGGAGTTTCGCATGGCCACCGAGGGTGAAGCGGCAGCGATTGCCGCCTATCGCCGCACGGCCGAGCAGGAAGCGGCGATCCGGGAGGCCAACCGCCGAATGGCGCAACTGATCGAAAGCGGACAGCAGACCGTCGAGGCGGATTATGCCTTTCACATGGCGATCGCCGCCGCCACCAACAACCGGTTTTATGTCGATGTTCTCCGTCATTTCGGCCCGCGCGCCATCCCCCGTGGGCAGTTTCCGACGCTGCCGGACGCCAATGACCGCGAGTATCTGCAGAAGGTCTATGCCGAGCATGTGGACATCCTGTCGGCGATCGCCGATCAGGATCCCGACCGTGCCCGCCAGGCGATGCGCGCGCATCTGATGGCGAGCCAACGCCGTTATCGGATGCTCGCCGAACAGCAATAGGGCTCGACACCCTCAGGAATTCATATTATGTCATATGACATTGTTGAATCTGGAGAGGTCTCTGATGTATCTTGGAACACAGGTGGCGGCGCGCGACGATGACGATTATCGGATCTTCGCGCAATTGGGAGTGAAGCATATCAGCGCCGATCCGCCGGGAGCGCCGAGCAGCTGGACGCTTGCCGATATCGAGCGTCATCGCGACAAGGTCGAAAGCTTCGGCCTGATCCTCGACATGATCCAGCTGCCCCTGCCCTCGCAGCCGATCGAGAAGGCTTCCTATCCCGACATCCTGCTTGCCGGGCCTGAGCGTGTCCGGCAGATCGATGCGGTCTGCCAGATGATCGAGAATGTCGCGGCCGCCGGCATTCCGGCCGTCAAATATAATCTCAACCTGATCGGCATTCCCCGCACGCCCGACGAACCGGGACGCGGCGGCTCGATGAATGCGAGCTTCCGCTGGGAGAAGACCGATCAGCAGGCAGCCCCCGGTCTTGCCGGCGTGCTCTCCGAGGATGAAAACTGGGAACGGATCGATTACTTCCTCGAGCGGGTCGTGCCAGTCGCCGAAAGCAATCGCGTCAGGCTCGCCTGCCATCCGCACGACCCTTACACGCCGCCCGGCTATCGCGGCGTCACGCGCGTGCTCGGCACGGTGGAAGGGCTGAAGAAATTCGTGCAGATGCGCGAAAACCCCTATCACGGCCTCAATTTCTGCCAGGGCTCGGTCGGCGAGATGCTCGAAAATCCGCGCGAAGAGATCGACGACATCATTCGCTGGTTCGGCGAGCGCAACAAGATCTTCAACGTCCACTTCCGCAATATTCGCGGCGGCAAGCTCTCCTTCATGGAGACCTTCCCGGACGAGGGCGACATGGACATGGTCCGCTCGGCCAGGATCTACAAGGAGGTCGGATACAAGTACATGCTGATGCCCGACCATGTGCCGACCGTCAGCGGCAAGGACCCGTCCGCCACCGCATTTGCCTTTTGTTACGGCTACATCGCGGCACTTCTGCAAGTGCTCGAGAGCGCCTGACACGATTTTCAACACCTAAGGAACAGGACTTGATGATGAACCCGATTGAATTGAAGAAGGCCGTCGGCAGTGGCCTGCTCTCGTTTCCGGTCACGCATTTCGACGATCAGCTTAAATTCGACGAGGCGAAGTACCGCCGCCATGTCGAATGGCTTGCCGGTTACGACGCCGCGGCTCTGTTTGCCGCCGGCGGCACCGGTGAATTCTTCTCTCTCAATCCGAGCGAGATCCCTGAGGTCGTCAAAGCCGCCAAGGCATCGGCTGGCAAGACGCCGATCATCTCGGGAACCGGCTACGGCACGTCGCTCGCCATCGAGATCGCACAGGCGGCCGAGAGGGCCGGCGCGGACGGATTGCTTCTTCTGCCGCCTTATCTGATGTTTGCCGAACAGGCCGGACTGATCGCCCATGTCAAGGCGGTCTGCCAATCGGTCGGCATCGGCGTCATCGTCTATAATCGCGACAATGCCGTGCTGACCGCCGACAGCATCGCCCGCCTGGCCGCCGAATGTCCGAACCTGATCGGTTTCAAGGATGGAGTCGGCGACGCCGACAAGGTGATCGAGATCACCACCCTGCTCGGCGACCGCCTCGTTTATGTCGGCGGCATGCCGACCCATGAAGTCTACGCCCAGGCCTATTTCGCCGCCGGCGTGACGACCTATTCATCGGCCGTCTTCAACTTCGTCCCGGCGCTCGCCCAGCGCTTTTACGGCGCCTTGCGCACCGGCGACCAGGCGACCGTCGACGAAATCCTGAAGGGCTTCTTCTTCCCCTTCGTCGCCCTGCGCAATCGCAAAAAGGGCTATGCCGTCTCGATCATCAAGGCCGGCCTTCGGGTACTCGGCCAGAATCCGGGGCCGGTGCGTCCGCCTTTGACGGATCTCACGCAGGAAGAGCTGGCGCTGCTGGAGAAGATCATCCAGGCCAACGGCGTGGAACGGATCGCGGCGGAATAATAGGTTAATGATTGAGGACGTGCCTGGACCGCATGGCACGTCCCCTCGCGCCGTTCACGGGGAGAGATCTAGGATAAAGGGCTGTTCTCGGCGATCTCCTGGGCCGAGGATTCGCTACAGCGCCACACCAGTCCCGCGGTCGAAAATGTGCACCTGGTCGCTGGCGATGCTGGCCTCGAAGACGGCGCCGTAGCGGGCGGGATATTCGCCGTCGACGATCGCGGTCACCTGTTGTCCGGCAAGGTCGAAGACCACGTGGGTCTGGGCGCCTGTCGGTTCCACCAGCATGGTTCGGCCGGCAAGCGGCGTGCCGCCCGACAGGCCGGGAACCAGATGTTCGGGGCGCAGGCCGATAGTCACGGCCTGGCCGGCCTTGACCTTGCGGTCGGGCGCGATGCGGATCGCCGTGCCGTCTTCGAGGCGGGCAGCGGGCTCGCCATTTTCGCCGTCTACCGTGCCCTCCAGCATGTTCATCGCCGGCGATCCGATGAAGGCGGCGACGAAGAGATTGGCCGGCTTCCGGTAGAGTTCGAGCGGTGTTCCCTGCTGCTCCACCTTGCCGTGATTGAGCACGACGATGCGGTCGGCGAGTGTCATCGCCTCGATCTGGTCGTGGGTGACGTAGATCGACGTCGTCTTGACCTTCTGGTGCAGCGTCTTGATCTCCGAACGCATCTGCACGCGCAGTTTCGCATCGAGGTTTGACAAGGGCTCGTCGAACAGGAAGACGGCCGGGTTGCGGACGATGGCGCGGCCCATGGCGACGCGCTGGCGCTGTCCGCCGGAAAGCTGGGCGGGCTTGCGGTCGAGCAGCTTGGCGAGATCGAGCATGCGGGCGGCTTCAGCGACACGAGCCTCGATCTCGGGTTTGGCAACGCCGGCGAGCTTCAGATTGAAACCCATGTTTTCGGCCACCGTCATGTGCGGATAAAGCGCATAGGACTGGAAGACCATGGCGATGTTGCGCTCGCGCGGTGTCATCGCATTGACGACATTGCCGCCGATGGCGATCTCGCCGTCGGTGATCTCCTCGAGGCCGGCGATCATCCGCAGCAGTGTCGATTTTCCGCAGCCGGACGGGCCGACCAGGGCGACGAATTCACCATCCTCGATATGAAGCGAGATGCCGTGGATGACGTCGACGGCGCCATAGGCCTTGCGAATATTGTTCAGCTCAACGGATGCCATGATGCAGCTCCAATGGTTCGGCTCAGGACTTCACGGCACCGGCGGTCAATCCGGCGATGATGTGTCTCTGGGCGACGAAGAAGACGATGATTGTGGGAAGGATGGTGAGGGTGATGAAGGCGAGCACCAGCTGCCATTCCGTCCCGAATTCGCCGCGATAGACCATGATGCCGAGCGGCCAGGGATATTTGGATTCCGAGTTCAGCATGATCAGCGGCAGGATGTAGCTGTTCCAGCTGCCGACGAAGGAGATGATGCTGACGGTGGCGACGATCGGGCGGGAGAGCGGCAGCGAGATATGCCAGAAGAATCTCATATAACCGCAGCCGTCGACGAAAGCCGCCTGGAACAACTCTTCCGGAAGATTGCGGAAATAGTTTCTGAACAGAAGGATGCTCATGCCGAGGCCGAAGGCGACCTGCGGCAGAACCACGCCCCAATAGGTGTTCAACAGGCCGAGATCGCGGATGCGGATGAACAGCGGCAGGATCGCGGTGGCGGCCGGAAACATCAGCCCGAGCAGGAAATAATTGAGCAGGAAGGACGAGCCGAAGAAGCGGACATGGGCAAAGGCGAAGGCCGCCATCGACGAGACGATCAGCGTCAAGAGCACGGTCAGCGCCGCGATGACAAGCGAATTGCCGATCTGCAGCCAATAGCGCTCGCCGAAGAGGATGTCGGTATAGTTCGCCCATTGCCACTCCGTCGGCAGGCCGAAGGGATTGGTGCGGAGATCCCCCAGCGTCTTGAAGCCGCCGAGCGCCGTCGTCAGCAGCGGCACCAGCACGATCGCCGCGATCAGGCTCAGCGACACATAGAGATAGATGCGGGTGGATGTCCTCATGCGGATGGAAGAACTCGTATCAGTCATGGCGCATGAAGATCCTTTTGTAACCGAAGGCGAGTGTCACGCAGATGATGAAGAGCACCACGCCGACGGCGCTTCCCAAGCCGACCTGCATGCGCATGACGCCGTAGGTATAGAGGAAGGTGACCATCGTCTGCGTCGAGTTCGACGGGCCGCCGCCGGTCAGCGGCATGATCATGTCGAAGAGCTGCAGGGAGCCGACGACCGCGAAGAAGATGGACAGGCGCAGGGTCGATCCGAGCAGCGGCAGCGTGACGTAACGGAATTTCTGCCAGCCGGTGGCGCCGTCGATCTCGGCCGCCTCCAGCACGCTCTTGTCGACCGATTGCAGGCCGGCGATGAACAGCATCATGTGGAAGCCGAAATACTTCCAGACGATAACGCCGAGGATGGCATAGATCGCCACGTCCTTGTCGGCGAGCACGTAAGGATTGGCGAAACCGAAGAAGTTGGAAACGGCGGCAAACAGACCGTAGTCGCCATCATAGACGAAGCGCCAGATGAGGCCTGCGGCAACATCCGCCAGCACATAGGGCAGGAAGAAGATCAGGCGGTAAGCGACGACACCGGGAATGCGGTGCGCCAGCATGGTGGCCAGCCAGATGGCGAGCGGCACCTGGATGCAGATCGAAATGACGATGATCAGGCCGTTATTGACCAGCGCCTGGGTAAACGCCGCGTTGCGGAACAGGACCTGGAAATTGCGGAGCGCGATGAACTCCGTCGGCGCGCCGTAACCGTTCCACTTATAGAGGCTGTACCAGGCCGCCTCGCCCATCGGCATGATGACGAAGAGCGTGAAGAGCAGCAACGCCGGTGGCAGAAAGAGCAGCAGCACGGTCAGGCGGTCATGGGCGACCGAGCTCTTCCGGTTTGCGGCTCGTCTTGCCGGCCTTGCGGCGCTCGGTGTCGATAGGACTGAGATATTGGCCATGGTTCCTGCTTTCGCATCTCGTCGGCAGCGATGCCGGCGCTCCCGATTGGCAGGAGCGCCGGAAGGTTCTGCGGGCGCTGGCTATTGTTCCAGTTCGAAAGCGTCCTGGATCATCTGGGCGCCGTCCTTCGAATTCATCTGTCCGGAGACGATTTCCACCGAGACGTCGTTGACGACACGGCCGACGGCCGCACCGAGATCCTGATCGAAGAAGTTCTGATGCCAGGTCGAACCGGCAAGCTGTCTGGCCGATTCGGCCAGCAGCGGATTGACGACCCCGTCATCGGCGCCGACGGCGACGGGCAGCAGCATGCCTGATTTGGCCATGGCGCGCTCGTTGTCGGCGTTCGTCAGGAAAGCAAGGAAATCGATCGCTTCCTTCGAGGCCTTCTTGGTAAGCGCCCAGCCGTTCAGGCCGCCGAGCGTATCCGTCGGCTTGCCGGCGCCGCCTTCAACCGTCGGGAAGACGAAACGGCCGATATTGTCGGATGAAAGCCCCTTGCCGTCGCCGGCATTCTTGCGCTGGTTGGCCTCGGTCGCTTCAAAGCCGAGAATCATTGCCGCCTTGCCGTCGCCGAAAACGCCGAGCGTCTGCGGCCAGGTCGCGCCGAGATAGCCGGGCTGGAACGGTTCGAGCTTGCCGAGCTCGGCGAGATCTTCGCCGGCCTTGATGACGGCCGGATCGAGGAAGCCTTCGCCCTCGCCCTTCTTGGCCGCTTCAAAGACCTTCTGGCCGCCCTCGCGCATGACAAGATAGCTCCAGTAGAAGTGGATCGGCCATTTCTCGCCGCCGCCGCCGGCGATCGGCACGATACCGGCCGCCTTGATCTTCTTCACCGCCTCAAGAAAATCGGTCCAGGTCTTGATGTCTTCAGCCTTGACGCCTGCCTTGGCAAACAGCGCCTTGTTATAGAAGAAGCTCACCAGGCCGACTTTGTACGGGATTGCCCAGGTCTTGCCGTCGAAGGTCAGGCCGTCGACCGAGGCCGGCGTATAGGCCTTGCGCAGCTTGCCGCCATCGGCGTCGAGGGCTGTCGTCACATCCTGGAGCGCGCCGGTCTCGGACTGCTGCTTCAGGACGCCACCGCCCCAGCTGAAAAAGAAATCCGGCACATCGTCGGACTGCAGCAGCGTGGGAAGCTTGGCCTTGAAGGCCTCGTTTTCGAGAAACTGCATCTGGATGTCGACGTCGGGATGCTGGGCCTCGTATTTCTTGACGATGTCTTCCCAGGCCGCGACGTTCTTCGGATCTGTTTCGAGATGCAGCCACTTGACCACCGTCGTCGCCGAGGCGGCCCCGGGTCCGGCCAGCAACATGCCGGCTGCCACGGCCATGGATACGATGCGCCTGCCGCCGAAAGCGGCGTTCTTCAGCATGAAATTCATGATTTTCCTCCCAGGGGACCTATCCTCACAATTTTTCCCCTATGCGGATTAATTCAGCGGACCTTGCGCCGGATGTCAACCCGATGCGTTAATTTTTGCCGAAATCGCTTGACAGCTCCTCGTAATTGCCTGCTATTTATTTCGTAACCCGTTATAAATATTGGCTTCCGCCCAACCAAACGACTGCCGGCACGTTTTCATGAAGACTGCAGATCCAGAATTGATGCGCGCGATCAATCGCTTGAACGTGCTCGACACCATCAGGCGCCATGGTCCGATCTCGCGCATCGAAATCAGCGAGCGGACGGAGCTGTCGACGACAACCGTCTCGGCCATCACCGCCTCGCTGCTCGATGACGGGCTGATCCTGCCGCGGCATGAAGGCGATATCCGCAACGAGGCGGTGCGTGGCAGACCGCGCGTGGCGCTGGAGCTCAATCCCGATGCCGCCCGCGTCGTCGGCGGCAAGATCGCCGCCAGCCGCATGGTCTTCGTCGTCACCAATTTTCGCGGCGACGTGCTGTCGAAGCTGGCTTTGCCGATCCGCATCGACCGGCAGCCGATCGGCGTCATCGCCGATCTCGTCGAGGACGGCGTCCGGCGTTGCGTCGTCGATGCCGGCCTGTCGCTCGAAGATGTCGACAGCATCTGCCTCGGCTTTCCGGGCGTTATCGAGCACCGCACCGGCTACATCAGAAGCAGCCCGATCTTTCGCGACACCAATGTCGATTTCGCCGCCGAGATGTCGACGCGGCTATCGACGCCGACCATCGTCGAAAGCGACGCCCACGCCATCACGCTCGGCCATCACTGGTTCGGGAAAGCCCGCGATCTCGAGGACATGGTGCTGATTTCGCTGGAACAGACGCTCGGTCTCGGCGTCTTGCACGGTAACCGCCTGTTTCGCGGCGCCGGCGGCCTCAGCCACAATCTTGGCGACCTTGTGCTCGGCATGGGACCGAACGGCGTGGTGCGGCTCTTCAGCCAGGCCGGCGAAAGCGCCATCCTCGGTGAACATCAGACCGACGGCCGTTTTGCCGAAGCCATCCGCCTCGGGCGCGGCATGACCCACGCCCAGGCGCTGATCAAGGCCGACGACGACCGGCTGATCGCCTCTGCCATCCGCGCAGGCGAAGCTGTCGGATTGACCATCGCCAACATCGTTACGCTGTTTGCGCCGCCGCGCGTCATCCTCGTCGGCTCGAGCCTAGCGCTCGGCGAACCCTTCTTGAACAGCCTGCGCGACGCCTATGCGCTCGCCATTCCGCCGTCGCTGAAGGGGGTAAGCGAACTCGTCTTCGATGATTCGAGCGATGATTTCTGGGCTCAGGGCGCTGCCGCAGTAGCGCTCTACGAGCTCTACGAATCGCCCTGGAGCACGACCGGGCCGGCCCTTTGACGGCCGAGACAAGCAAGATCAAATGGAGGAATTCATGGACAAAGTCGGTATCGGCATCATTGGATGCGGCAATATTTCGGGCGCCTATCTTACAGCGATGGCCTCCTTTCCCATCCTCGATATCCGCGGCGTCGCTGATCTCAACCGGGAGCTCGCAGAGGCCAAGGCGCGCGAATTCAACGTTCCCGTCAAATCAGTCGAAGAGCTCTTCGCCGATCCCAAGATCGAAATCATCGTCAATCTGACGATCCCGAAAGCCCATGTCGCCGTCGCGCTCCAGGCGCTCGATGCGGGCAAACACACGTACTCCGAAAAACCGCTCGGGATTAATTTCGCGGAAGGGAAAAAACTGGCCGAGGCGGCGCGCGGGCGAAATCTGCGCATCGGCGCGGCGCCCGACACCTTCCTCGGCGGAGGCCACCAGACGGCCCGCGCCCTGATCGACCAAGGCGTCATCGGCCAGCCGGTCGGCGGCTCGGCCACCTTCATGTGCCCGGGCCATGAGCGCTGGCATCCGAATCCGGCCTTCTATTACGAAGTCGGCGGCGGGCCGATGCTCGATATGGGCCCCTATTACATCACCGATCTCGTCAATCTGCTCGGGCCGGTTTCCCAGGTCGCCGGCTTTGCGACGACGCCGCGGGCCGAACGGCTCATCACCAGCGAGCCGCGCAATGGCGAGCGCATTCCCGTGCATGTGCCGACCCATGTCGCCGGCATGATGGCTTTTGCCAACGGCGCGGTCGTGCAGATCGCCATGAGCTTCGACGTCGCCGGCCACAAGCATGTGCCGCTCGAAGTCTACGGAACCGAGGGCACGCTTATCGTCCCCGACCCCAATAAGTTTGCGGGCCCTGTCGAATATCTGAAGAAGGGCGGCGCCTTCGAGGACCAGCCGGTCACCGCCCCCTATGCCGAGGGCAATTTCCGCTCGCTCGGCGTCGCCGATATGGCGCATGCGATCCGCTCGAACCGGCCGCACCGTGCCAATGGTGATCTGGCACTGCATGTGCTCGAAGTCATGGAAGCCTTCCATACAGCGTCCGAGACCGGCCGGAGGGTGACGATTACCACGGCGGTGGAGCGCCCTGCCCCCCTGTCCGATTCCATCGTCGACGGACGGCTGGCAAAATAATTTCAGGAGGAAAGAGAATGCGTGAAGCACTGATCGTCTGGGGTGGCTGGAGCGGGCACGAGCCGCAGGAATGCGCCGAAATCATCAAGACCATGCTCGAGGAAGACGGTTTCAAGGTCTATCTCGAACACGGGACCGAGGCGCTTGCCGACCCTTCGGTCCACGATCTCAGCCTCGTCGTGCCGATCATGACGATGTCGAAGATCGAAAAGGAGGAGGTCAAGAACCTCGCCGCCGCGATCGAAAGCGGCGTCGGCATCGCCGGTTATCACGGCGGCGCGGGCGACGCCTTCCGCGACTCCGTCGACTACCAGTTCATCATCGGCGGCCAGTGGGTCGCCCATCCCGGCAACATCATCGACTATACCGTCAACATCACCCGGCCCGACGATCCGCTGATGGAGGGGATTGCCGACTTCCCCTATACGTCGGAGCAATATTACATGCATGTCGATCCCTCGAACGAGGTGCTGGCGACGACCAGGTTCACCGGCGAACACGCTTACTGGATCGACGGCGTCGTCATGCCCGTCGTCTGGAAGCGCAAATACGGCAAGGGCCGCGTCTTCTATTCCTCACTCGGGCACCAGGCCAAGGAGTTCGACGTGCCTCAGATGAAGACCATCTTCCGCCGCGGCGCCAATTGGGCGGCGCGGTAGCTTAGCGATTTTCGGTTCACGGGTTCGGCTTGCCCCTCATCCGGCTGCCGCCACCTTCTTCCCGTCAAAACGGGGGAGAGTTAGGGCAAGGGGCAAGCGTCAATCTCACCGCAAAATCAACGCCGTACCATAAAGTCCTAATGCAAACACCATATGCGCTAGCAGATTGAAACACCGGACTTTGTTCGGCTTCGGATGTTTCGAAGCAGCCCAGCCGAGGCCGAGGCCCGGCTGCAGCAGGAACCACCCTGCCCCGACGGTGACGATGCCGAAAATCCAGGCGGGAAGAAATGTCGGGGCTGCCAACCAGGCCGACCCCATGATGAACACGAAGATCAAACCATAGAGAATGCCGACAACGTAATGGCTGATCCAGCCGAGAGCGAGTTCATTTGCATACGGCTCGGCATCGGCGATGTTCTCGTGAAAGACCTTGCCGCGGCCGAGATGCCAGAACCAGCGGCCGACCGGCGCCCAGTTCGGCGGCGTCTGGCCGAAGACCTTCGTGAGCACAATTGCCCAGAGGTCCATGAGGATGGTTGCGCCGGCGCCGATCGCCAGGCCGCGCCACAGAATATCGAACATTGGGAATCACCGGAGAGCGTTTTCATAGAAGAAGCGCCAGAAAACCATTGCAGACGCGCTAGCGCAATGGTTTCGGCGAGACATTCGCGGAAACATTGCGGCCAAGAGGCGCCCTCGACGGCGCCGTTGTTCCATCATCCGCAAAAAGGCATCGGTGCGGGCGCAAATTGATGCTTTTCGCAGGTAGCGTTATTCCCTACTCACTGTCTCGAACGGCAATGGGAGGCGAACGGTATGACGGTGCCATTTTACTGGAACGAATTGGTCAGCGACGACTTCGCCGGACTGTCTCCCGACACCACGATCGCTGTCCTGCCGATCGCCTCGACCGAGCAGCACGGGCCGCATCTACCCGTTGCTACCGACGTCGCTATCGCCAACGGCATGCTCGCCGAATTACGCAAGCAGAAACCGGTCGATCTCAATTGTCTGGTGCTGCCGACGCAAGAAATCGGCAAGGCCAATGAACACGTTTACGGCCCGGGAACCTTGTCGCTCGGCGCCGAACTGCTCATTCCAGTCTGGACCGCAATCGGCGGAAAGGTTGCCGAAGCCGGCATCCGCAAGATGGTGATCGTCAATTCGCATGGCGGCAATGTCGATATCATGAGCATCGTGGCTCGCGAGCTGCGCGTGCGCTATGCGATGGCCGTCGTCGCCACCCAATGGAGCCGCTTCGGCCATCCCGAGGGCATGATCGGCGATAATGAGCTGAAATACGGCATCCATGGCGGCGAGGTGGAAACGTCGCTGATGCTGTATTTCCGACCTGATCTGGTGCGGATGGAGAAGGCGCAGAATTTCGCCTCGAAGGCGGAATGGATGCGCGGGCAATCGAAATACATTCAGCCGCTGCCGCCGCATTCGCTCGCCTGGATCGCCCACGACCTCAATCCCCACGGCGTCGTCGGCAACGCCTCACTCGGGACAGCCGAAAAGGGCGAAGCAATCTGCCGCCATCAGGTCAGGGGCTTCATAGAGCTGCTCTATGACCTGAAGCGCTACCCGCTATCCAATCTCTACTCGAAGTAAGGCGGTGGCTCACATCGCGGCGGAAGCATAGGCCGCAATGTGGCCCTTCGCCTGCAGCTCCTGCACCAGGCCGGCCAGTTCAGCCAGGAGGTACTCGACGAACAGGCTGGTGGCGGAATCAAGCGGCGCGCGGGCGCGGGCAAAAAGCTTCATCGGCTGATGGCGCGCATGCGGCTCCGCGATCGGGCGGAAAACCAGTTCGCCCTGCCTGCATTCGGTGATGACATCGAGCGGGTTCAGGATCGTCAGCCCCGCCCCCGATTTGACCAGCTTCTTCAGCATCTCCGAGGCATTGGTTTCGAGCACCGGTTCGACATGGACGTCGAGGCGCGCCAGGGCCAGATTGATCACGTCGCGCAGGCTGGTCCCCTGCTGCGCCAGCACCAGGCGCTCCTGGACGATATCCGCGAGATTGATTGGGCCGGGGCCGATCAGATGATGGCCGGGCGGCAGAACCACGCCGATCGGTATGTCGAAATTGCCGAGGGTGCGGATGCCGGGCGTTGCCGGAATATTGAATCCGAGGCCGATATCCACCTCACCTGAAAGCACCGGGTTGACCGTCATCGTGCCGGCGTCGTTGCGTAATTGCATGAAGACGCGCGGATGTTCCGATTGGAACCGGGCGATAATTTCCGGCAGCGGCCCTGCCGCAAGGCCGACCGTCGTCACCAGCCGAACCTTGCCCGCCTGCTGCATCTTCAGGCTGCGGATACGCCCCTCCAGCCGCTCGTAATTCTTCAGCACATCGCGAATATGTTCGATACAGAGCTCGCCGGCGGCGGTGAGCCGCAATCCGCGCGGCAGGCGTTCGAAGAGCGGCGCACCCATTTCCTCCTCCAGCGCAAGGATCTGCCGGTTAATCGCAGAAGAGGCCACGTTCAGCCGTGCCGCCGCCTTGCGGATCGAGCCCGAACGCGCGATCTCGTTGATATAGAGAAGCTTTCTGGAATGCAGCATCAGAACCTCGTTGTACAAATATCAGGCACGCAGCGTAAAATGGGCACAGGCTTTCGGTGAGATGCCGAAAAGGCATCATTGCGCACGAAATTTGATGCTTTTCAAAGAGCAAAGCAACGGCTCCTATGAAGAAAATCGGACGTCGCCGCGACGGCTGCGAACTCAGAAGGGGAACGTCGATCATGCCCATGACAAAGAAGAACAGGGTCTTTTCCGCATTGGCCGGGCTTGGCGGCATGATTGCCTCCATCGCGTCCGCTCAGGCGGCCGACAAGGTCACCTATGGCACCAACTGGCTTGCGCAGGCCGAGCATGGCGGCTTCTACCAGGCGGTCGCCGACGGCACCTATGCCAAACACGGCCTCGACGTCACCATCGTACAGGGCGGCCCGAACGCCGCCAACAGCGCGCTGCTGATCTCCGGCAAGATCGATTTCTACATGGGCGGGCCGCAGGGCGAGATTTCGGCGGTCGAGCAGGGCATTCCGCTCGTCGATGTCGCTGCGATCTTCCAGAAGGATCCGCAGGTGCTGATCGCGCACCCCGATGCCGGCATCGAAAAATTCGAAGATCTCGCCAAGCTGAAGACGCTGTTCCTCGGCAAGGACGGTTATCTCACCTATTTCGAATGGATGAAGGCCAACTTCAAAGGCTTCCGGGACGAACAGTACAAGCCCTACAATTTCAGCCCGGCGCCCTTCCTTGCCGACAAGGATTCAGCGCAGCAAGGTTATCTCACCTCGGAACCCTACGAGATTCAGAAGCAGGCCGGCTTCGAGCCGAAAGTCTTCCTGCTCGCCGACAACGGCTACTCTCCCTACTCGACGATGATCACCACCACGCAGGCGATGATCGACAGCAAGCCCGATCTCGTCCAGCGCTTCGTCGATGCCTCGATCGAAGGGTGGTACCACTATCTCTACGGCGACAACACCAAGGCCAACGAACTGATCAAAAAGGACAATCCCGAAATGACGGATGGTCAGATCGCTTATTCCATCGCCAAGATGAAGGAGTACGGCATCATCGAGTCCGGCGACAGCCTCGACAAGGGCATCGGCTGCCTGACCGAGGCGCATTACAAGGGCTTCTTCGACGAAATGGTAGCGATCAAGGTGTTCAAGGCGGAGACGGATTACACCAAGGCCTTCACGACGAAATTCGTCTGCAAGGGCACGGGAATGGCGATGAAGAAGTAAGCCGAAGATTCCGTCGGCGATCCGCCGCATACGGCGGATTCCATTCCCTGATGAACGAGACAGCCAATGCCCCCAGCAGAAGCTCAGGCCCTATCCCCGAAAGAGATGCGCAAGCGGCCGTTGGTCGTCATGCAATCGGTCTCGAAAGCCTTCTCCACCGGAACCGTCGCCCTTTCGGAGATGTCGCTCACAGTGGAGAGCGGCGAGTTCATCAGCCTGCTCGGTCCTTCCGGCTGCGGCAAGTCGACGGCGCTGCGCATCATCGCCGGCCTCGGCGATGTCACGTCAGGCGCGATCGACTGGCCGAGTTCTCGGATCAATTCCAAGGGCCTTCCGGAGGGGGATATCGGTTTCGTCTTTCAGGAGCCGACGTTGATGCCCTGGAAGACCGTGTTCGACAATGTGCATCTGCCGCTGAAGCTGAGGCATATTTCGAAGATGGCGGCGCACGACCAGATCTTGGACGTGCTGACAACCGTCGGCCTGCAGGATTTCGCCAAGGCCTATCCGCGCGAACTATCAGGCGGCATGAAGATGCGCGTTTCGATCGCCCGGGCGCTGGTGACCAAGCCGAAGCTGCTGCTGATGGACGAGCCCTTTGCGGCTCTCGACGAGATCACCCGCCAGAAGCTGAACGACGACGTGCTCCGGCTCTGGAAGATGACCGGCATCACAGTCATCTTCGTCACTCATTCGGTCTTCGAATCCGCCTATCTCTCGAACCGCATCGTCGTGATGAAGGCAAGGCCTGGGCGCGTTCATGCCGACCTACCGCTCACGACCAGCCTTGAACGCGATGCCCATTACCGCACCTCGGAAGAATACCGCAGAGCTTGCGAGACGGTGTCGCATTCGCTGATCGGGGCGATCAACGCGGTGGAGGACCATCGATGAGTGATGAAACGGCCGCGGCGCCGCTGCTTGTCAAAACCACTGCAAGCGCCCGAGGCCGCGATCTGGCGCTGCGCATAATGATCCCGCTGCTGGTCATCGCGGCGCTGATCCTGATCTGGTATGCCTATGTCCGACTGTCCGGCGTGCCGCCCTATATTCTGCCGGGTCCGGCGGCGGTCGCCAACGCTTTCATCACGGATTGGGGCACGCTTGCCCCTGCCCTGTGGGTCACCACCAAAATCACGCTGATGTCGCTGATGCTGGCGCTCGTCGGCGGCGTCGGCTTCGCAGTCTTCCTCGTGCAGTCGCGCTGGATCGAACTCGCTTTCTATCCGCTCGCCGTCATACTTCAGGTCACGCCGATCGTGGCGATTTCGCCGCTGATCCTGATCTATGCGCCGTCAACGCAGGTGGCGCTTCTGATCTGCGCCTTCCTCGTCGCCTTTTTCCCGATCCTTTCGAATATGGTTCAGGGGCTTAAAAGCGTCGACCACAATCTCATCAACCTCTTCGAGCTCTACGGCGCCTCGCGCTGGCAGACGCTGCTCTTTCTCAAGCTGCCGGCCGCCCAGCCCTATTTCATGACCGGCCTCAGGATAGGCGGCGGCCTTGCGCTGATTGCCGCCGTCGTCGCGGAATTTGCCGCAGGTTCGGCGGGGGCAGGCTCAGGACTCGCCTTCCGGCTGCTCGAAGCGCAGTACCGGCTCAACATTCCACGGCTCTTCGCGGCGCTGCTGATGCTCTCGCTGCTTGGCGTGGCGATTTTCGCCGTCACCTCGTTCATTTCGTGGCTTGCCCTGCACCGCTGGCACGAAAGCAGCCTGAAACGGGAAAACTGATGACCTATTCCTTCATCTCCCCGCCCAATGCCGGTCGCTTCGTGCTGAGCAATGCGACCCTGCCCTCCGCCGCCGTCGCCGGTTACGAGGCGCCTGTTGTCGAGGGGCTCGTCCGAGCCGATATCGTCATCGCCGACGGCATCATTGCTGGTGTACTGCCGCCCGGGGAAGCGCCCGTGGAACTGGCGAAGTCCGACCTGAAGGAGGGCATGGTCTGGCCCTGCTTCGCAGACATGCACACCCATCTCGACAAGGGCCACATCTGGCCGCGCAACGCCAATCCGGACGGCACATTCCCGGGAGCGCTGGAGGCCGTGCGCGCAGACCGCGAGGCGCACTGGTCGGCTGCCGACGTCAGGAAGCGCATGGAGTTTTCCCTTCGATCCGCCTACGCACACGGCACCAGCCTCATTCGAACCCATCTCGATTCCCTTGCGCCGCAGCACCGCATTTCATTCGAAGTCTTTGCCGAAATGCGCGATGTCTGGAAGGACAGGATCGCCCTACAGGCGGTGGCGCTGTTTCCGATGGAAAACATGGCGGACGCGGCCTATTTCGCCGATCTCGTCACTGTGGTCCGCGAAAAGGGTGGGCTGATCGGCGGCGTCACCCGGATGAGCGGCGATCTCGACAGCCAGCTCGACACGCTGTTCAGCGCTGCGGCCGAGAATGGCCTCGATGTCGACCTTCATGTCGACGAGACCGACGATCCGGCTGCGGAAACCCTGAAGGCGATTGCGCAAGCGGTGCTGCGCAACCGATTCGGCGGCAAGGTAACGGCAGGCCATTGCTGCTCGCTCGCCCGCCAGGACGAGGAGACGGCAAAACGCACGGTCGATCTCGTCGCGGAGGCCGGTGTCGCCATCGTCTCGCTGCCGATGTGCAACACGTATCTGCAGGACCGCTATCCCGGCCGCACACCACGCTGGCGCGGCGTCACCCTGTTCAAGGAACTGGCCGCGGCCGGCGTTGCCACCGCAGTCGCCTCCGACAATACTCGCGATCCCTTCTATGCCTACGGCGATCTGGATCCGGTGGAGGTGTTCCGCGAGGCGGTCCGTATCCTGCACCTCGACCATCCGCTGGATACGGCGGCACGCGTCGTCACCACCTCGCCCGCCGATATTCTCGGCCGGCCGGATATGGGGCGTATCGCCGTCGGGGCCGCGGCCGATCTCGTACTCTTCAGCGCCAGGCGCTGGAGCGAATTTCTTTCCCGTCCGCAGTCCGACCGCGTCGTCCTTCGCCGCGGCAAGGTGATCGACCGCAGCCTGCCGGACTATCGTGAACTCGACAGCGTCGTTGGAGCCTGACATGCCGGATTATCAGACGATCAAAAAGGAACTCGAAGGCGTCGCCATCGAGGATAATCCGGCACTGGTGCGCCAGAAGAGTCGTGATTTCTACTGGTATTCGCCGATCCTGAAGGCGCAGCTCGACAATGTGACGGCCGATCTCGTCGTTACCCCGAAAAACGAAGAAGAGGTCATCCGGACGCTGAAGGTCGCCTTCGCGCATGGCGTGCCGGTCACGCCGCGCGGCGGCGGCACTGGCAATTACGGCCAGGCGATGCCGCTTTCCGGTGGGATCGTGCTGAACCTTGCCGCCATGGACAAGATCAAGGAAATTCATCCCGGCCGGGTGATCTGCGAGCCGGGCATCATCATTGCCCAGCTCGACAAGCAGACCAAGGCGCATTCCGGCCAGGAACTGCGGTTCCACCCCTCGACGGCGCAGATGGCGACCGTCGGCGGCTTCATTGCCGGCGGCTCCGGCGGCGTCGGCTCGATCACCTGGGGCGGCCTGCGCGATCTCGGCAATATTCTGCGCCTGCGCGTCGTCACCATGGAGGCTGAGCCGCGCGTGCTCGATCTCACCGGCTGGGACCTGCAGAAGGTCAGTCACGCTTACGGCACCAACGGCGTCATCACCGAGATCGAAATGCCGCTGGCGCCTGCCTATGATTGGGTGGACGTTCTCGTCGGCTATGACGACTTCATGGCTGCCGTGCGCTTCTCCGATGCGCTCGCCAAATGCAACGGCATTCTCGTCAAGGAAATCGCGCCGATCGCCGCTCCGATCCCGCACGACTATTTCACCCGCCACAAGCCCTACATCCGCAAGGGGCAGTCGGTGGTGGTGCTGATGATCGCGCCGCATGCGATGGACGCTTTCCTGGCCTTCACCTCGGCCCATAAGGGCGAAGTGATCTTCCGCTCAGACAAGGTCGAGTGCATGAAGGGCATCCCGCATGCCTATGAACTTGCCTGGAACCACACGACGCTGCGGGCGCTGAAGGTCGATCCGGGCTTCACCTATCTGCAGGTCCAGTATCCGGGGCCGGATCACGTGACCAAGGTCGCCAAGATGGTGGAAATCTTCGGCGACGAAGTTCCGGGGCATCTAGAGTTCATCAAATTCGACGGGCAGATCCAGTGCTCCGGCCTGCCGCTGGTGCGCTACACCACCGAAGAGCGCCTCGAAGAGATCATCCGGATCCATCAGGATCACGGCTGCCCGATCTTCAACCCGCACCGCTACACGCTCGAGGAAGGCGGCATGAAGCGCACCGACAAGGTGCAGCTTGCCTTCAAGCAGGAAACCGATCCGAAGGGGCTTCTGAACCCCGGCAAGATGATCGCCTGGGAGAACCCGGACTTCGATTTCAATGCCGGCAAGAACTATCTCTTCCCCGGCCTTGCGGGCCTCATGGAGGCCTCATGAGGGTTCTCGTGCTGCATTCGCATCCGGTGGAGGAAAGCTACGGCAAGGCGCTCTACAAGCAGACGCTGGAAAGCCTGCGCGAAGCCGGCCATGACGTGGACGGATGCGATCTCTATGCCGAGAATTTCGATCCCGTTCTTTCCCGGCATGACCGGCTCAGCTATCACGACTATCCCTCCAATACCGAGCTGGTGAAATCCTATGTCGAGCGGCTGAAGCGGGCCGAAGGGCTGGTGCTGGTCACGCCGGTCTGGAATTTCGGCTTCCCGGCGATATTGAAGGGATATTTCGATCGCGTCTGGCTTCCCGGTGTCTCCTTTGAACTGGTCGACGGCAAGGTGGAATCGCGGCTGCGCCATATCAGGAAGCTTGCCGCCGTGCTGACTTATGGCGCGACGCCGTTCCGCGCCTTCGTGGCTGGCAACCCGCCGAGGAAGATCGTCAAGCGCGTGCTGCGAGCGCAGATCAACCCGCTGCGGCCGGTCACCTTTCTTGCCCATTACGACATGAATAATTGTACCGAGGAAACGCGGACACGGTTTCTGCAGAAGGTGAAGAGCGCGATGGAGCGCTTCTGAGCATGCGGAAGGACTGTCCGCCGAAACACCTGGTTCAGGCAGGGATTTCCGATGAAGAAGGTTTTTAACCCGATCTCCGTCCGCCGCCCATTCGGGCATTACAATCACGGGCTGCTGGTGCCGCCGGGCGCCTCCCTGCTCGTGACCTCGGGCCAGCTCGGCATCGGCCCCGACGAGGCGGTACCGGAGGATATCGGCGCACAGGCGGAACTCTGCTTTGAAGCCATCAAGGCAATTCTCGCCGAGGCCGAGATGAGTTTTGCCGACGTTATCCGCATCTCCGCCTTCGTGACGAAGCGAGAGGATTTCCCAGCCTACATGGCCGTGCGGGATCGTTACACGCTCGATCCGAAGCCGGCCTCAACACTGATCATCGTCGGCGGCTTCACCCGCCCGGAATTCCTCGTGGAAGTCGAAGTCACGGCCGCCAAGGTGTTTTGCTGAAGCGAGCCGAACGCCTGCGTCCCCGTCAGTCGCTGCTTCAGTTGCCTGCGCCCGATTGCTAAAGCGCGTCGCGCTCGTAACGCGGCGTCCAGCCGCGCGCCATGCCGCGGCTCATCACCCGTTCGGCCAGCGCCAGTTGCCGGCGCAGATGCTTGCAGTCATCGAGCAGCGAGCGGATCGCCGCCTTGGCATCATCGTCATGCCAGGCGAGCACAGCTTCCACTTCCCAAGCATCATCGGATTCCAACTGATCAAGCCTGGCCTGACGGGATTTCAAGCTCGGCTGCATCAGTTTAGCGCCAGCGGCAATTGGACCGGACGCGGCAAGGGCGGCAGCGGTCGGCTGAGTTCCACCTTTTTCTGCCAAGCGGCGCGGCGCTGCTGGTCCCGCTCGCGGGCCGCCCGGGAGGCTTCGACGAGGGCAAGGGCGTTGGCGATCACCTGTTCGGTATGTGTCACGACCATCTCCAATGTTCATGTTCTGTTCTAGTTTAGACCTTCGCTCGAAGAAGTCAAGCGCGACGACGAGCTTGTCATGAAAACGGAAAGAGAAACGGGAGCTAGGATGCTGCCGCTGGTCAGTCGGCGGCTTCTATGACGGCGATGCCCGCCTCCTGCGCCGCCCTGATGAAGACGGCGCGCACATGATCCGGCGGGAGATCGCCGGTAATCGCATCCAGGCAGGCTTTGACCGCTTCGAAATATTCTTCGCCGTCATCCACCGGCCAGTCACGGAGCAGCGTGCGCGCGGCATCCCACACAGAGTTGATAACGGCATAATGCCCAAGCCCCATTGAGGCCAAGCCGACCGGTCGAAAATTTGCCGTCTGTCTCACTTTGCTACAGCTTTTCCTAATTTCGGCGAGCTAACCGATAATATGCAATTAGCATGCCGTTGGCAGCGGCCTTCGATCCTTGGCACCATGACCGTGACAGACATATCTCTCACGGCGGGGATCCGGCAGGCGACGCTTGAAACAGGAAATGTCTGAAGCTTCTCGAGGGGGTTCCGGAAATCTGGCTATCAGCATTAAACGACCGATTATGGTAAATATCAGACAGAACCCACCACGCCTACTCATTAAAACCGCCGACATCCATGCATATTCTACTGAATGTGCAGCAACACGTTGCCTTTCCGGAAGCAACGCCTTGCAACGATCTGCCATTGCTTGTCCCGAAGGTGGACGGGAATGCTTCCTGATCGTACAATGCCACTACCTGCACGCGGCGGATCTGGGAGAACACGCGATGCCTATCTTCATGGACCGGCACTACCTCAAAGGAACCTCGGCCGCCGAGGTTGCCCAGGCGCATCGCATGGATATCGACATTCAGGATCAATACGGCGTCAAGTTTCTGACGTATTGGTTCGACGAGCGGCGCGGGACGGCCTTCTGTCTGGTGGATGCGCCCGATGTCGAAACCGTCCACTGCGTACATCGCGAGGCGCACGGTTTCGTCGCCAATGAGGTCGTCGAGGTGGCTCTGTCGGCCGTCGAGGCCTTTCTCGGTCGCATTAATGACCCCGATCCGGCGCCCGGCCAATCCGCGCCGCAGATGGATCCTGGCCACCGGGCGATCCTCTTTACCGATATTGTCGGCTCGACCGAGATGACGGCGCGCCTCGGCGACCGCATGGGGACAGAGTTGGTCAGGGCTCATGACGCGATCGTGCGCCGGTGCCTCGGCAAAAATTCCGGCCGCGAGGTGAAGCACACCGGCGACGGCATCATGGCGGCCTTCGCGGCGACGACCGCGGCCGTCGACTGCGCCATGGCGATCCAGCAGGAATTCCAGCATTACAACGGCAGCAAGGCCGAGCCGATCCATGTTCGCATCGGGCTCGATTGCGGTGAGCCGGTCGAGGACAGCAACGATCTCTTCGGCTCCACGGTGCAGCTCGCAGCCCGCCTCTGCGCGGCCGCAGCCAGCGACCAGATCCTCGTGTCCGAGAATGTATTCCGGGAATATGGCGCTGGCGACCTCTTTGCCCACGCGACGCGCCGGCGCATCAAGGGATTTTCGAAGCCCATGCTGGTCTTCCGCTGCGATTGGGCGGCTGCCGGCCCTGGCTGACCGGAGATTCGCGACCGGACGCGCCGCTTATGACGTAGCGGCACGCCGGCTCAGATCGTTACGAACAGACTTGGCTCTTCAAGCATTGCCGACGTTTCGATCGCCCATCCCCTCGAATTTGGGACCGCTGTCGAGCATGCCCGACATCTTCAGAAAACGGCGAAAATTCTCGCGCGCAGCGCTGAGCGGAAAATGCCCCTTGGCGGTATCCCTGCACGCCTTCAGCAGCGTGTCATATGCCAGACCTCGCTTGTCCTGCGGCCACTCATCCAGAAGTTCGAAGATTTCGTCGAGACACGTGATCTCGGCGACGAAATGCTGACGATGAAGAAAAACCGGCTCGAACCGAGCTTCCGACATAGTAACCTCCCATTTATATTACTTTTTTATGCGATAATACTACTGAAAATCGTCGATTTGTTCAAGACAAAATCGGGAATCATTCGCTTGCCAACACTGCGGACTTACTTCCATAATCGCAGAATAGTCCGAGAAAATTACCCCTGAATTTCCCATGGAGCGAAGAGCGGTCCCTTCATCATCGAAGCCATTTCCTATCAGATGAGCGTGATTGCCCTCTCCGGTTCTCGCATCTGTTTGTGCCGGCATGATAGATTGCCGAGACCAACCTCAGGAGAAGCTCAGATGACCCGATTCCTCACCTTGTTCGCGACCAGCGCGATGATCGGCGCGTCCACGCTCGCGGCTTCCTGTACCTCGCCCGCGAGGCTGGATCGGGAGGATTATCAATATCAGCTGGATACTTCGAGGAATCCGGCCTGTGCGGGCGGTTTCAGACCCGGCAATGCTCGCTCGTGCAGCTACTGAAAAGTCCGCTTATGGCAATGGGAGGTTTGGCGCATCAGGAGCCGCGATAACCGTTGCAGAGCGGTCGATCGGCTGCATAGCCAAGAGAAACATTGGAAACACCGTGGATCCTACGCTGAACAGAGATTTCCTTGAACTCCACTCACTGCCGCTGGACACTGTCGCTGCGATTATCGACCGAGCCGGCCAGCTTGCGAAGCATTGGGCGGGCCGCACCATGCCGCAATCCCTGCATGGCAAACGGGTGAGCCTTATCGTCGATGACACGGGATGGCGCAATACGGCCGCCTTTGACCTCGGTGTGAAGGCCATGGGCGGCGTCTGCGTGCAACCGCAAATCAGCTTCAACGCCCGCGAGACCACCGCCGACCTTGCGGACTATCTCGACAATTGGTTTGACCTTCTCGTCGTCAGGACGAAGGAACTTGCTACCCTGCAAGAGCTCGCGGCGGTCATGGATGCGCCTGTCATCAATGCCCGGACAAGACTAAATCATCCGTGTGAGACGCTCGGCGATCTCGCCTACATCAAGAGCGTCAGGGGATCGCTGCAAGGCCTGAAGGTTGTCGGGATCGCGCCAGATGCCAACATTCTTCGTTCCTGGGTCGAGGCAGCGAAATCCATGCCCATCCGCGTCGTCCAAGTCTATCCGGAGCGCTGGCACGTAGCCGATCCCCATCTCCTGAATCCGAATTTCGAAATCAGCCGAGATATCAGTCATGCCCTCGATGCGGACGTCGTCATCACGGACTCGTGGCCGAAAGACGCGGCGGAAAGCGAGCTGACGGAATATCAGGTGACGGCAACGCTCCTCGACAAAGGACGGCGTGACACGATCTTCTTGCCCTGCCCGCCCGTCGCAAGGGGACAGGAAGTAACGGCCGACGCGATGTTGCACCCTGCCTGCCAAAGCCGTCCCGCAAAAGCATTCCTGCTTCACGCCCAGAATGCGCTGATGGAGTGGGTTTTGTCTTGACCGTTGGTCCCAGCCACTGGCAGGCCGTGGCTACGAAACAAAGACTAACAATCATCCGACAGCCCAAACAGACCTGCGCAAAGGCCTCGGCGGCGCCACGAGTTTTCGCAGCCCATAAATTGTGTCGTTTTCGCATCACTTTCCGTACGGTTGTAGATTCCCTCTTGGCAACGGCGAATTGCTTCGCTACAAAACGCTACCGCTTCAGATCGAACAAAAGGGAGGCGTTGAATGACATCAGCAATCATCGAAGCCTTCCCGTGTGGTATGTCCCGACGATAGGTCATATCCATTCGCGCCCCGCCTCAAGCGCGCGCGACATGCGGTTTTCTCTTCCCTCAGCCCGATTGATCTGACGGCATTACTTCGTCTTCCGCGCGGGCTGTGCCTTTCAACTCTCGATTTTGAGGACCGGTTTCCGATACGGGCCGGGCTTGTAAAAATGACTCGCAAGAAGCTCGATTTCCGCGCCGATGCCTATCGTCACGTGCTCGGCTTTGTTCTTCATCATTGGAGCCACCGTGCTGTTTTGGTGGGCGTTATCATCGTGTTGGTTGCCGCCAGCACGCTGGCCGAGGTCATGGTGCCGGTATTTTCCGGCCGCATCGTCGACGCCATTGCCGGCGGCAACGCGGCCGACGGCGCACTCAGCGCCTTTGCCGTCGTCGTCGTTCTCGGCTTTATCAGCGTGGCACTGCGCTGGTTCATCTTCAATGGCATCATCCGGCTGACGTTGCGCATCATGGCGGATGTGGTCAATAACGGTTTCCACAAGGTGCAGCGGTTCTCGACCGACTGGCACGCCAACAGCTTCGCCGGTTCGACGGTGCGCAAGATCACCCGCGGCATGTGGGCGCTCGACTCGCTCAATGATCTGCTGCTTGTGGCGCTGCTGCCGTCCATCGTCATGCTGGTGGGCGCCAGTATCGTGCTCGGCAGCTACTGGCCGGTCATGGGTCTGATCGTGGCTCTCGGATCGCTGGTCTATATCGGCGTCACCGTGGCGCTTTCCATGGGCTTCGTATCGCCGGCGGCAAGGCTCGCCAACGCCTGGGACACCAGGCTCGGCGGCGCGCTGGCGGATGCGATCAGCTGCAATTCGGTGGTCAAGGCCTTCGGTGCCGAATCCCGCGAAGAAGCCCGCCTGCGCCATGTGCTGGCGAAATGGGACAGCCGCACGCGGCGGACATGGAAGCGCGGCACCTTGAGCGGCACCATCCAGGGCTTCATGATGGTATCCATGCAGGCCGGCATTCTGGGGACGGGCCTGATCATGTGGCGGCAGGGGCTGGCGAGCCCCGGCGACGTCACCTTCGTGCTGGCGATGTTCTTCGTTCTGCAGGGCTATCTGCGCAATGTCGGCCAGGACATCCGGAACCTCCAGCGCGCTGTCAACGACATGGAGGAACTGGTGCTGCTCGACAGGATGCCGCTCGGCATCGAGGACAAGCCGCACGCCAAGCCGATTGCGATCGGCGCGGGCGAGATCGTATTCGATTACGTCACCTTCCAGTATGGCGCGCATCCCGACCCGCTCTACGAGGACTTCTCGGTCACCATTCGGCCGGGCGAGCGTGTGGGGCTGGTGGGGCATTCGGGCTCGGGCAAAACCACCTTCGTCAAGCTCATCCAGCGCCTCTATGACGTGAACTCGGGCGCCATCCGGATCGACGGGCAGGATATCGCCGAGGTCACACAATCGAGCCTGCGCGGCCAGATCGCGATCGTGCAGCAGGAGCCGATCCTGTTCCACCGCACGCTGGCGGAAAATATCGCCTATTCCAGGCCGAACGCCTCGCGCCGCGAAATTGAGCAGGCGGCGAAACAGGCCAATGCCCACGGCTTCATCGTGGACCTGCCGAAGGGCTATGAGACGATGGTGGGCGAACGCGGGGTCAAGCTGTCGGGCGGCGAGCGGCAGCGTGTCGCCATCGCCCGCGCCTTCCTGGCCGATGCCCCGATCCTGATCCTCGACGAGGCGACGTCGAGCCTCGACAGCGAAAGCGAAGTGCAGATCCAGCAAGCCATGGAACGCCTGATGGACGGCCGCACGACGCTTGTGATCGCGCATCGGCTCTCCACGGTGCGGGCGCTGGACCGGCTGCTGGTGTTCGACAAGGGCAGAATCGTCGAGGAAGGTGATCACCAGGCGCTGATCCGGCTTAATGGTGGCATCTATCGCCGGCTGTTCGAGCGGCAGGCGCTGGAACTGACCAAGGGGCTGGTGGCGTAAACTGCCTTCTCCTTCGTCATGTGCCTCAGTTGTCGGCTTGGCGCCGATGGCTGCCCCTCTCCCCGTTCCAACGGGGAGAGGGAACGTGCCAAACGCGGCGTCGAGGTCGTGAGATGCCGATGCAGAAGGCTCGATGCTCCGCAGTGAAGCCTGGTCGGTGGATGAGGCTCACGACAGGGCGAAGATCCTGACCTCCCTGCCGATGCCCTGAAGCTCCGCCATTCGTGAGGCCGATGTGACGCCGCTGTCGCGCAGGATCTCCGAGACATTGGCATCTTCGACGATCGCCTCGGTCGTCATGATCACATTCGGGTCGGCAAGGCCCTGGACGCGGGAGGCGATATTAACCGTCTGACCGAAATAGTCCTGCCTGTCGTTGAGGTTGACGGCGAGGCATGGCCCCTCATGGATGCCGATCTTCAGCAGGAGGTCTTCGCTGCCGTGTTCGGCATTCAGCCGCCGCATCGCCTCGCGCATCCTCAGCGCCGCCGCCACCGCCCGGTCCGGGCTCGGAAAGGTCGCCATCACGGCATCACCGATCGTCTTGACAACCGCTCCGGCCTCGGTGGCGACGATCTCGTGAAGAACCCTGAAGTGCGCCCGCACCAGATCGAAAGCGGCAAGATCGCCGACGCGCTCATAGAGAGCGGTCGAGCCCCTGAGATCGGTGAACAGGAACGTCAGGCTGGTGATCTTCAGGCGCTGGTCGACATCGAGCGTATCGGTCCGGTAGATGTCACGAAAACTCTGGTTCGTCAGCAGGCGCTTGGCCGTCAGAAACTCCCGCCTGCGGCCCAGGAGGTCGTGCAGGTCATCGCCGGCAATACAGACATTCGGGACCACCCGGCGATCGGTGTGATTTTCGAGCGTGAGCCGCAGCGAGCCGGGACGCAGCGTCACGGTTTCGTTCAGCGCATGCCCGCGACTGATGACCATCGAGAGGTTCTGGCGCTCGTCGGTCGGCTCCCCCTGCACATCGACGAACTGCGCCGAATGGGTCACCGCATCGAAGATGATCACGAATTGCGCCGGCAGCTGAAGCGACACGAAGGCCTTCTCGCCCGGGGCCAGCTCGATCAGTTCCAGCAGGATGCGGTCGAACCTGGCTTCCAGATCCTCCGGCAGGTCGACGCCGGAGCTGAAGAAAATCTGGCGGTAATATTCGAGCGGCGGCAGCCGGTCGGGTTCGTGCGCGGCAATCCGGCGCACCCGCGGACTGACCGTGAAGGTGACCTCGACCATCTCGTCAAGGGTCGGCTCGTATCCGGCGGCGCAAAGGGCGCAATGATAGCTGTCCTGGTTGACCCCTTTGAGGGTTGCGCCGCTGTCGAGGACGCCGCCGCAGCCCGGGCATAGCACATTCCAGGTCATCTCGAATGCGCCGATGCGGGCCGCATGCAGAAAGGCGGCGATGGTCTTCTCTTCGTCAAGATGGTGCTTGGCGGCGAAAGCGAGCGCATTGACGCGGTTGAGATCCCGATCGGCGCCGTGCTTGACGACATTTTCGATGCACTCGACCGTCTGCGGGTCAGCCGCCTGTCGCAGGCTGGCAAAAAGCACGTCCACTTCGCTCATCGGACAAGTCTCTGTACTGACAATACGGCTGATGACGTCAGGCCGGGCATGATAACACGGGACGTTCCCAATAGAAATCAACGGGGCCCGGGATCCCGCGCAGGACCAACCGCGGGCGCCCGGGAACCCCCGATCACATCCTATTTCTGCAGCGTCGAGATCTGCGTCGTGTCGTACCGCTCCCTCAGTTCAGCGATGGCGCCCGCATCCGGAGGGCTGCTTTGTTCGACAAGTTTTGCGAGCTCCTCGAAATAGTGTTCGTGTCCGGGCGGCGAGACCGTCATGATCATCCTTGCCGCCTTGCCGCTGGCATTGCCGATATTGTGGGGAACGCCTGGCGGGATGAAGACATAGGTGCCGGGTTTCGCCGTGATCCTCCGGCCGCCGACCTCCCATTCGCATTCGCCTTCAAGAACAAAGAAGGTTTCCTCCTGGACGCGGTGAACATGAAGCCCGGTGAAGAAACCCGGCGGCAACGTCCAGTCGAACATAGAAGTATGCCTGGTGTCTTCCCCCGCCACAAGGAACCTCAACGGCTTGCCGGCTAGGCTCAGTTCCTTGCCCTCACCCGGCATTCGAACAACGGCTTTCGCACTCATTTCACTCTCCTCCACTTTCCGAAAACATGCGGCCTTTTCAGCCGCTTCAACGATGCCGCCTTCCCGCCTCGAAGTCGCAAAGGTCTTGCGAAATTGTTGCAAAATTTCTGCGAATGATATTTCCTCGACACATGGCTGCGATGCACAAGTTCGGCTCGTTTTGCCTCGACGCGGATGCCGAAATCCTGTTTTGCCGAGCAGAGCCGCTGGGGTTGGGGCGACGCGCCGTGGCGCTCTTGCGGGTGCTTCTGGAACGGGCGGGAACGCCCGTCGGCAAGGAGGCGCTGATCGAAGCCGCATGGCCCGGTCTCGCCATCGAGGACAGCAATCTTACCGTTCAGATGGCGGCCATACGCCGGGCTCTTTCTACGGGCGGAGGGCCGGACTGGATCGAAACCCTGCCGCGGCGGGGCTACCGCTATATCGGGCCGGCGGTCACCAGCGAAAGTTTGCCCGCCATCGCGGCCCAGCCGACACTGCCCGTGTCTGCCCTTCCATCCAGACCGTCCGTTGCCGTGCTTCGCTTCTCGAATTCGAATGGCGACGAGGAAGACGAATATTTCGCGGACGGTGTCATTGAGGACATAGCGGCGGGGCTCTCCCGGGTGAACTGGCTGTTCGTGGTCGCGCCGAAATCGAGCTTCACCTACGACCCCCAAGCTCTCGGCGTGAAACAGATCGGCCAGGAGCTCGGCGCGCGTTATCTTCTGCAAGGCAGCGTGCGCAGGTCCGGCGGTCGTGTGCGGCTATCGGCGCAGATGATCGAGGCCGAAACGGGAAACCTGCTGTGGACGGAACGCTTCGACCGCCCGCTCGCCGACATTTTCGATCTGCAGGACGAAATCGCCCTCAACGTCGTCAGCGCCATCGAGCCGCGCCTGCGCCGGGCGGAACTGGAGCGCGTCAAGCGCAAGCGGCCCGAAAACCTCGACGCCTACGACCTCGTTTTGCAGGCCCAGCCCGACGTCTATTGCGGCATGCCGACCGAGGCAGCAGGGGCATTGGCGCTGTTGGAGCGGGCGCTTGCACTCGAACCCCGCTATGCGCTGGCCCATGCCTTCGCGGCCATGTGCCATCACTGCCTCTTCCTGCGCGCCGGCTTGCTTGAAGACCATCGTCTGGCATCGGTCCGGCATGCGCGGGCGGCCATTCTCTACGGCCAGGACGATGCGCTTGCCCTGACATTTGCAGGTTTTTCCATCGGCATGGACGAACATGATCGTGACGCCGCCTTCGCCGCGGCCGAGGCGGCGCTCGCCGTCAGCCCATCTTCGGCGATCACCTATATCGTCGGCGGCGTGATGTTCGGCTGGGCTGGAAAGGCTGATCGCGCCATCGAATGGGGCGAGCGGGCTCTGCGTCTCAGCCCTTTCGATCCCTGGGCGTGGTCGGCTTTCCATGCGCTGGTGCTCGGTCACTTCCAACTGGGACAATATGAAGAGGCCGTCACAGCTGCCTACAGGGCGGTTCAACACAATCCGCGCCACAGCATTTCGCACATGCTCCTGACGGCCTCGCTTGCAAAACTCGGACGTCTCAGCGACGCCAGAAGTGCGGCGGCTCGCGTTCTGGAACTGCAGCCTGCTTTTCGCTACGGCATGCAATTTTCCGGCGTCGACTGCGACCCGGCCTTGGCGGCGTCTCTCGGCGCTGCGCTTGATATCGCGGGGCTGCCGGGATAGCGGGAGCTTCGCTTAAAATAACTGAGAGAATAACGCAGAAAAAGCGAGCTTCACCGCCCCCACTTCCGCTACGATCACGCGTTTCGGCCTCTCGGGCCTGGTCGCAAAGGAGAAACGATGGATCGTCTCGTCGGCGCGGATGAAGGGGCTCGCTCGGCAGATCCGGCTGACGAGGCCGGGCGTGCGGAGGGTCTTGCGCGGGACGTTACCGCGATCAAAATCGGCGACTGCCTGCTCGGTTACAAGGCCGTGCAGCGCCGCATGCGAGGCGGCCGCTGGAACCATTTCCGCGGAAGGATGCGCGAGATCGAAAAATTGATCCGCCATCGTCATGGCGACATCGTACCCGAGGCGGATGACGCCTTCATTTACGTCGAGGTGATCGCCGGCCTCGCCTTTGTCGAGTTCGGGGAAGGGTTTGTCGAGGTGGTTCTCGGCTGGGCGGCGCGATGGCTGCCCTGGGCTCAAAAGGCGGCGATCGAGGAAATCATCTATGAGCGGACGAAGCTGCGCTTTTCTCCGCTCACCGCCGACGCGCTCGGTCACGCCCTGCATCTGAGCTATGCCGAACGCAGCGCGCTCGACATTCGCACCATCGGCGCCTTCGACGTGCCGAAGGCGAAAAGAGCAAAACTGCAGAAGGAAAAGCGGCGGCAGCGCGACCGAAACCGAAAGGAAGAGCAGCGGCGGGCCGCCGGCGCCGTTTCCAGGGCCGATTATCTCCAAAACTCCCTCAGCGCCGCCCGCCCTTGGGAAGCCTTCGGCATCAGCCGCCGCACCTGGGAGCGACGCGGCAAACCGATGCCGGAACCAATGCCGGACGCCGCGCCGATTTCGCTCGCCGCCTAGCTCAGCGGCTTTTTAGTCTGTCAGCGGGGCGGCCCGAACCAGGTGTTCATCGCGGCGTCGAGGCCATCCTGAGACCCCTCGCCCACCCAGGCCACATAACCGTCCGGCCGGATCAGCACCGCGGTCGGGGCTGCGACCGCCCCCACCGCCGGCAACTCCCATGGCCCGTCATAGCGCGCATCGACCAAAGGCACGCGGCCTGACCATGGCCCGCTGTCGAGGCTGCCGCGCGGTCCGAGGTTCAACAACACCGGCCTCGCGTTTTTCAACAGGGTAAAGAGACGCAATGGGCCGTCCGGCGTGACCAGGTCGAGGTCGGGCATGCGGCGGCCGAGCAGCGGATGCCCCTCGCCGAGGTCGTAGCGGATGCCGAGCCCGGACATTTCGGCGGCGATCGTCTTGCGCGCCTCCTCCAGGCCAAGCAGTTCCAGCACGACCTCTCTGAGAGCCTCGGTGCGATCATCGGTCCGCTGCAATGCGACCTGCGCCATCGTCATGCGCAGCACGCGGGCGGCGACCGGATGACGCTCGGCGTGATAGGTGTCGAGCAAGGCCTCAGGCGATACGCCCTTCACCACCGGGGCGAGCTTCCAGCCGAGGTTCACGGCATCCTGCACACCGGTATTGAGCCCCTGCCCGCCGACCGGCGAATGCACATGGGCGGCATCACCTGCCAGCAGCACCCTGCCCCTGCGGTAGACCTCCGCCTGGCGCGACATGTCGGTGAACCTGGAAATCCACCTCAGGCCGTGGATGCCATAATCGGTTCCGCAGGCGGCGATGAGCGCTTGCCTGAGATCGTCAAGCGTCGGCTCGCCTGCGCCGCCGGCCGTCTGTTCCGTCACCATGATGTTGATCGGACCTTCGCCGGCAAACACCACCTTGCCATCGCGGATTTGATATTCCTCGCGGCCGAAGGCATGCATGCCGAGCGCCGTGCGGTGGACACCGAGCGGCGGCTCCTCCTCCATCTCAGCCTCGGCGAGAATATTGCTGGTCGTCGCATCCCATCCCGGAAAGGCAATGCCGGCCAGCTTGCGAACCAGGCTGCGGCCGCCATCGCAGCCGACGAGATAGCCCGCGCGCAGCGACGACCCATCGGAGAGGTCGAGGGTGACGCCGGCCTCATCCTCCCGGAAAGTGGCCAGTTCGCGGCCGCGATAGATCGTCACCGGCAGCTCGCCGACCCAGTCGGCCAGAATGCGCTCGATATGCTTCTGCCGCAGCGCCAGCCCGTAATTGTGCCGCGTCGGGAAATCACTGATATCGAGCCGGCTAACCGCAAATCCTGTGACCTGGGCGATCTGCCCTTCCTTGAGGAACCGGTCGACGATGCCACGCTGGTCGAGGACCTCGAGCGTGCGCGAACTCAGACCGCCGGCCCGCGAACCGACGATCTCCTGATTCTCGCGCCGTTCGACGACGGCGACGTCGACGCCCGCGAGGGCCAGTTCACCCGCCAGCATCAGCCCCGTCGGCCCTCCTCCCGATATCACGACCGCATGTTCTTTCATCCGCGAACTCCTCTGTTCACATTGTCCGAGCGCAAAATCCGCCATAGCGGGCCGACCCGCCGCGTTGACCCTCCCCGATTTCGGGATGCCTGTTCGGGTGCCGATTTCCCCCTGTCGCAGGTTGTTCCCCCTATAAATATAAGCTCTCTAATGGTGGGAAGGACTTGCGGCAGAATTTCTGCCTTGCCTTCCGAAGCCCTGTTGGTTGCCGCTTGCGCGGCGTTTCGCGGTGGAGCGCAGGCGTTGCAACACGACCGGACCGGGTGGGGCGCCGGATCCGGCAGAGCGCCCCTCCTTCACCATTCGTTCCGGAGGGCGATCAATCAAAAAGCTGTTGTGGGGCCTCTCACTGCGGAGCTGTCGCCTTCTGCGGAATGGTCTCAGTCGCTGGTTGCTCGGACGGATCGGCGGGATGGCCGTAGAGCGTATAAACGGCGCCCGCCAGGATGCCGAGGACAAGAAGCGCGAGCACATAGGACATCATTCCGCGGATGGCCGTTTTCGGTGTTCTGTCCATCAGGGGACCTCCAAGATAACTCAGGGGTGAAAGTCGATGCGGGCGCTTTTGGTTCCGAGAATGAAAGCCGGGGACCGCCCGTCAGCGTCTGCGCGGAAGGCAATGCAGATCACCAATCTCGATTTGATTTGCAGCCCTTGGAAATTCTTCCAATCCGAGGGAAGATCATTCCGCTCTAGCTGTGGGGGGTGTCATGGAAAATCACGAGCCGTTTCTGCGCGAGGCAATTGCGCTCTCGAAATCCGCGATGGCAAACGGCGACGAACCGTTTGGCTCGGTCCTGGTCAAGGATGGCGAAATCATCTTGCGCGCCGAAAACAGCGTCTTCACCGGCCACGATATGACAAACCACGCCGAGATGAACCTGGTCAAACTGGCGGCGCAGCACTACGACCCCGCTTTTCTCGCCGACTGCACGGTCTACACCAGCACTGAGCCCTGCGCGATGTGCTCCGGGGCGATTTACTGGTCGGGCATCGGACGCATGGTGTTTGCGTGCTCCGAAACGCGGCTTGGCGAGATTGCCGGGATCGGGTTGAACGTGCCCAGCCGGGCGGTGTTGCAGACCGGCGCGCGTGCCGTCACGGTGGTCGGCCCGACGAACCTCGAAGGGGAAGCCGCCGAAGTCCACCAGGAATTCTGGCCGAAGCATCTGGGCAAGGTTTAGGCTCAGGACGCATTGATCAGAGCCATAGGATGACGGCGACTGCGATGCAGATGGCCGAAGAGAAGGTGTGGGCGCATCTAACGCAGCGGTGAGCGATGCGCAGCCAGTCCTTGAGCCTCACGAATGCTCTCAGCAAAGATATCACTCGTCGCAGCCTCCTTTTGAGGGTGTTCGTGGGCGAGATGCGTGAACTCGGCGGAGAACGAGCGACCGGCAAATCGAGACCCGCGCCGCCATAGTGCCGCCATAGAATTCAACCCAATCATGATCGGACAACAAGCGGACACGAAGAATGAGATTGTTGGTTCTCCTTGCTGCGGCCCTATTTCTGATAGCGGTGCAGGCCCAAGCCCAAGTTTACGCGCCGTATGATGGATACGATGAATACGACGGCTACGGTTATGATGACCCTTACAGCCCCTATCCCCCTCCTCCATACTACGAGCCAGAACCTGGCTATCGGGAGCCCTTTCCAGAACCTCGGGAGCCCTCGACGCGCGTCGGAAGAGGAACCATCGTGATCGCCACGCGTGAGCACACCCTAATCTACACGACGTCAGGGGGTGAGCAGTTTGCCTACCCCATCGCCGTCGGCCGCGAAGGCAAACAATGGTACGGGACAACGCGTGTCGTGTCGAAACGACTGCATCCCGAATGGCGGCCAACAGCCGGCATGCGCCAGAAGAACCCAAGGCTCCCGGCGGTGGTCAAACCCGGGCCCGCAAACCCGCTTGGAACCCGGGCGATCTACCTTGCCGACGGACTGCTCCGCATCCACGGTACCAACGACCCCTCCTCCATCGGCACCAACGCATCAAGCGGATGCTTCCGGATGTATCGCGAGGATGTCGAGGAGCTTTACGATATGGTCCAGCCGGGAACCCGCGTGATCGTTCAGCGGTGATCGCGTCGCGGCCCTGGGCGTTCCTCGCCAGACGAGAGCGAACATTTCACAGCTAGGCGTTCGGACTGTGGCGGCCGCCAAAGTTTGATGAAGACTATCAGCCTAGATGAGCTAGATGGGCGTGCAATCTCATCTGAAGCTCATGCTGACGACACTTGGGAGGGACATAGCGACTGCCACCATCTCGGTCATTTATCGTGCTGCAACGGCGATGTGACTGGATTTGCGACGCCCGCTGCATCTTTGCCTCATGGCGATTCCAGAGCGCCAGAAACAAAGTCGTCACGATGAAGAAGGCGAGCGCTGCCAGATGGATTTTGCCTGTGCGGCGCACGAAATAGGACCTGGCCTTGGCCTCGACAGCCTGGGTCACGGCCCTATTCCGCCTGTCGCCTTCGAGGAGATGCCGGACTTTGCGTCCATGTGACCGAGCCTGCGCGCGGGACCGATCATCGTCCTTTGGTTCTGCATTCAACCCGTGACGCACGCCGCTAAAGATCAGGATCGCCGGCAACACCCAGAGCATCAGGAAGGACAGGCCAAAAAGGCGTTCGCTGAGGGTGGTCGCATCCATCGCAATCTCCGCTACTGAGCAACGATCGCCCTGCCATCAAAGAGGAACTGACGCATGATTTCAATCTCGGGGCGCAACCGTCACTTCGGGGATGATGTTCAGCCGCTCACCTCGCTGATGGCAGTTGCTACTCACTTGGGCATATTTCCCGTCCATGCATGAAGCGCCCGAAAATCACCCCGGTCGCCCTCCGCACCACCCTACGGACAGGCAGCGCCGTCTTGTCCAAGTGCTTGCCGCCGAGGGCATTCCGCAACGCGAAATCTGCCGCGCGCTAGAGATCGATCCGACAACGCTGAGGAAGCGCTATCGCCGCGAGCTGGACATCGGCGCCGCGAAGCTCGAATGCACCCTCACTTTCCACCTCCTCCGTATCGCCGGAGGTAGAGGCGCCGTAGCGTTGAAGCCGGTCCGGTTCGCGTTGCAGGTTTCGGTTGGTCGGAATTCGCGCCACGGCCGCCTTGCTGAAGCTGAAGCCAAACCAAGTCCTTGCGCCAGCCGTTGTATTCGACCGGTGGCCTACCGGCCTCGCTGTCTCTGGAAGCACTTAAGAGGCACGCAGCTTCTTTTGTGCGTTCAGCGCCGATACAAAGTGGAAAACAGACACCGGCACGGCAGCGAATGCAAACTGCCGCAACGTCGAAAGAAAGCTGGACTGCAGCTCGGCTTGCATAAAGTCGCCGAACATCGATATAAATGCTGCAAAAACCAAGCCTTGGAGGATAGCGTATTCAGCTATTCGGGCAACGGATCGGTCCCGCAGGTTCTCGGGCGGAAAGAAACCAGCCAGTCCCTTCATCGCAAGCAAAAAGAGCGGAAACAGCAAGCCAAGCTTGAACAGTGTGGTCGGCGAAGTGGTCTCATCAGTGAGGTACAAGCCTAGGGGGATGACAAACGCGGGCACGAGAAAGATAAGGTAGTCCTTGAGCACCTGATTTTTCACGGTGAGCCTCCATACCTCGTCAATCAAAGATTGTAGTTTTCAGGAGGTTGATGTCAACGAGCTCTGTGCTCGATTCGCAGATTGTGCAGCGCCGGCCCCATGCCCGTGCGCAACACCATCTCGATCGCTCGCGACGAATATACCGGAGAGGCCCTACGGAATGTCTTTCGCGAGTTGGTGCTGACGCGCGCGGACGCTATCAGGTATATCGTCCGGGAGTGGATGGAAAAGAACACCTATCTGCCGGTGCGCGAGTTGGACGAAGATGGCGACGTTGATGGGGAAGCTTGATTGAATGAAGATTTAATTCCGCTATGGATAGGCCTATGCGTCGTGGGCGGCCTTTGCGCTTACAGCTGGTATTGGTACATCAAATCCATCATTTTCTACCGAAAGAACGGTTTCGATTTCAGCAAGGATTTCGGATTTGATATCTATTTTTCGCGCTTCGCGAATGACCGGTTCTTGACCCCGAAAGTACAATTCTACTTCGCTATGCCTTTCGTGCTGGGGGTGACCTCTTTCCTGTCAATCTTAAACATTTTGAGCCTGATGGGGATCATCAAGGCATGCATTGATTGCGGAGAGTACGGGTTGCCAATCTAATCCAGCTCATGAACCGCGGCATTGTCAACCGTATCCCGAAGCCCCTTATATGACGGGTGCCGGAGCTTTCCGTCATGCGTCCAGGCCCGATATTCGATCTCCGCGACGAGTTTCGGCTTGATCCAGATCACATTCTTGCGCTGGCCGGTATACCTCACCGTGGGCGCGGCCGCCTTAAGCTTATCCATCGAAGCGCGAAGCTCCAATGCCTGGTTTGCCTTAAAGCCAGTACCAACCGGTCCGACATAGACCAGCGGGTCCTCCCTCCGTGCAGCCAACAGCAGCGCGCCGATATTCCCGAAAGCCGAGTTGGACCTCTGATAGCTGACAATCGCGAAGCCGTCGCTCTGGATGCATTTGATCTTCTGCCATTCGCCACCGCGGCCGCCGCGATAGGTGCTGTTCCGGTCTTTGGTGGTGATGCCTCAAGCCCATGCTCGCAGGCAATGCGAAAGAGTTTGTCACCATCCGATTCGATCTCCTCGGAGAGACGAATAGCCTCCTCAGTTTCCCCCGAGAGAAACATCGCGGGATTGATATCTTTGAATGTCTCGATGCAGCGGTATGCCGCCGTTTTTTACAGGTGCAGAATTCGAAAGATTAGCGAATTCGGTAAAGAAGTTTCCTTAAGGGAAAAAGCTCCTGGGCACCGGCAACGCGCGATGTTCGGTATGGAGCATATTCCCCCGGCCCAGCCGACGAAGCGCGCTGGCGGCCCCGTGAGAGGCAAGGCGGAGCATCAACGCCGGGTGGACGGGTTCCCAGAATTCACAGAGCAGATCGAGCAATTCGCGGACGTCATGGGGGGCTTTGACGATCGCTTTTGGCCTGATCCCACCTAAACCCGCTCCATGTATATTCTGCCATCAGGAGAAAAAACAAAAACCTGTAGAATGCATACTTCTCGCTCTCAGCCTCTTTGCCGCGAAACAAGCCGTACCTGACGGACAAGCCGAGGACGCAAAGGATGCCCCAGCCAAAAAAATGAGCACACTCTGTGAGATGCAAGAGCCTATAACGATAAATGCGACCAAAATCGCCCGGTATATCGTCAGATCTTCATTGAAATTATTTCACCTAAAACTTCCTTGAAAGCTAGCCGCTATAGAGAGCAGGTCAGCTTCTTACAGTACAGACTTAATTTGCGGATGGATAAGCAAGCCGAAGCCGCAGGGAACGATGCGGATCGGAGGACGGCGTTCTTTTCGACGGCGCGGGCATGGGGGAAGGATGCCACAACTTCGGGGAAAATCGGAAGCCAATTTTCCCCCAATCCGATTCACCGGAGCGATCGTTCCGCATTCGAAACTTTAGGCATTTGTTTTTCTTGGAGTTTTTTGGTGAGAGCGTCGGGGTTCGAACCCGAGACCTACTGATTAAAAGTCAGTTGCTCTACCGGCTGAGCTACGCTCTCCCTCTCCGCGGGTGTGAAGCACCCCGGCTGGAAGTGGGCGGAACATAGGCAGGTGACCCATTGCGGTCAACCGAAAAATTCGGCTTTTGCAAAGGTAAGGCACATTTCTCTGGCGCGCAAAGGCAGATTTGTCGCCCACGCAAAAAGGTGATTGGCAATCCCGGGCCTGCGACGCTAGGAACAGGGCGCAGATTGCAGCCGGAGAGAATGCGTGTCGATTGCCGATATTTCCCTGTGGAGCGCGTTATTGGCAGGGGCGCTATCCTTTCTTTCGCCCTGCGTGCTTCCCCTCGTCCCACCCTATCTCTGCTATATGGCCGGCATTTCGGTCGAGCAGTTCCGCGGCGGCGGGGCGGTGGCGGTTTCGCCGACGATCAGGCGCGGCGTGCTGTTTTCGGCGCTGCTCTTCACGCTCGGCTTTGCCACCGTCTTCGTGGCGCTCGGCGCCGGTGCATCGAGCATCGGCATGGCGCTTCGCCAGCACCTCGATCTGCTCTCCAAGATCGGCGGGCTGGTCATCATCGTCATGGGGCTGAATTTCCTCGGCCTCTTTCGGATCGGTCTGCTCGCCCGCGAGGCGCGCTTCCAGGCTGGTGGCAAGCCGGCGACGCTGACGGGCGCCTATGTCATGGGCCTTGCCTTCGCCTTCGGCTGGACGCCTTGCATCGGGCCGGTGCTCGGCGCCATCCTCGGGGTCGCCGCCTCGCGCGAGACGGTCGGATCCGGCGCCGGGCTGCTTGCGATCTATTCGCTCGGTCTTGCTATCCCCTTCTGGATCGCCGCCGGCTTTTCCGGCGCCTTCATGCGCTTCCTGTCGCGCTTCCGCCGCCATCTCGGCACGGTGGAAAAAGTGATGGGCGTCTTCCTTGTCCTCACTGGCCTCGCCTTCCTGTTCGGCTGGGTCAGCGATGTGGCGATCTGGTTCCAGCAGACCTTTCCGATCCTGATGCAAATCGGCTAGAAGAGATTCTTCCCCGCCGACCTTCCCGCGAAAACCGGACTTTCCCTTGGCCGACATCATCAGCCTGCTGCTGCCGTTCTTCGGCCTGATCCTGATCGGTTATGCCGCCGCCAAGGCGACGAAGCAGCCGGCCGTAGCGCTCGGCTGGCTGAACACCTTCATCATCTACGCCGCCCTGCCCGCTTTGTTCTTCAAGCTCGTCTCGCGCACGCCGATCGAAGAGCTGACGCGGCTCGATTTCATCGTCACAGATATCGCCGCGACCTATGCGGTCTTCATCCTGCTCTTTGTCATCGGCCGTTTGGTGCGCGGCAATCCGCTTGATGAATGCACCATCCAGTCCTTTGCCGGCGCCTATGGCAATATCGGCTATATGGGGCCTGGGCTGGCGCTGCTGGCGCTCGGCGAAGGGGCTGCCGTGCCGGTGGCGCTGATCATCTGCTTCGAGAACGCGCTGCATTTCATCGTGGCGCCGGCGCTGATGGCGGCAGCCGGCGACGACAAGCGCTCGGCCGGCCGGCTTGCCGCCGATATTGCCCGCAAGGTGGCGCTGCATCCCTTCATCCTGTCGACGGCGGCGGGCTTTGCCGTCGCCGCCTTCCACATCGATCAGCCGCTGGCGTTCCAGCGCCTCGTCGACTACCTCGCCCAGGCGGCCGCGCCCTGCGCCCTCTTCGCGATGGGGGTGACGCTGGCGCTGAGGCCGCTGAAGCGGATTCCGGCTGAGATCGGCTACATCGTGCCGGCGAAGCTGATCCTGCATCCGATCGCGGTTTTCATCGCGCTGACCGCTGTGGGCGGTTTCGAGCCGGTCTGGATCCAGGCGGCCGTGCTGCTGGCCTCGCTGCCGACGGCGACCAATGTCTTTGTCATCGGCCAGCAATATGGCGTCTGGCAGGAACGGGCCTCGGCGACGATCCTGATCACGACGGTGCTTTCGGTGGCCAGCGTTTCGCTCTGGCTGATCGCGATCCGCTCAGGCCTTCTTCCGCTTCAGCTTTTCCCTTAGCGAGTCCGGAATATCGCGGAAGCCCCGGCCCGGCTCGATGCCCTCGCGCATCACGAGGTTGCGCAGCGGCGGAATGGCCGAGAGAAGATGCAAGCCGGCAGCGCGCAGCATCTGAACGGGGAGGAAATCGGAAAGCAGCGAGCGGTTGAGCAGATCGACGCTCGCGGTGCGCGTCATGATGTCGGCGCGGCGACGGCGGTCGAAGCTTTCGCCGGCATCGGCCGGCAGCGGCAGTTCCGCCCTGTCGCAGAGAATGTCGGTGAGCGCCATGATATCGCGCAGGCTGAGGTTCAGCCCCTGCGCCCCGATCGGCGGGAAGACATGGGCGGCCTCGCCGATCAGCGCGATGCGCCCCTTGCCGAAACGATGAGCCATCATGCCAGACAGCGGCCAGACCTGCACACCTTCCTCAATGCTCACCTTGCCGAGCATGGACTGCATCTGCGCCTCGACGAGAGAGCCCAGTTCGGCCAGCGGCAGTTCCATGCGGGCGGTCGCCTCGGCGGGATCCTGCACCCAGACGAGGCTGGAGCGGCTTCCTGGCAGCGGCACCTGGGTGAAGGGACCATGCTTGGTGTGGAATTCGCTCGATATATTCTGGTGCGGCAGCGAATGGGCGAAATTCAGCACCATGGCCGATTGCGGATAGGACCAGTTGCGCATGCCGATACCTGCCGCCTCGCGCAGCTTCGAGCCGCGGCCGTCGGCGCCAACGGCAAAATCGGCCGTCATCGTCTCGCCGCCGGCAAGCGTGATCGACACCCTCTCGGCGGAGATGTCGATCGATTCGGCCATTTCGGTGAAGCGGGTGATATTGCCCTCGCCTACCGTGGCCGCTTCGAGGATCTCGGTCAGCGCTGTGTTGGGGAAATTGTAGCCGAAGGCATCAAGGCCGACCTCGGCGGCGCGGAAAGTCGTGGTCGGCGCCCGCAGCAGCCGGTCGGTGCTGTCGATGATTCGCATGCTGGTGAGAGGTGCTGCCGCCGAGCGCAGCTTTTCCCAGAGCGTCAGGCGGTCGAGGAAGCGGATCGACTGATCCATCAGCGCCGTGGTGCGCCGGTCCTCCTTTGCAGCAACGGGAGCCACCAGCGCCACACTGCGGCCGCCGCGGCCAAGCGCAATGGCGGCGATCATGCCGGCGAGGCCGCCACCGATCACCGCGATTTCGAATGTCTTCATGCTATATTTCCGCCATCGTAAAGAGGCGGACCGGCCGCTTATGCGGCCGGCTTCGCCTGACGGCGCCAACTATAGCCCTTGCCGGCTTCGGCGTCACGCACCGCCGGCTGATAATGATGGGGAATGCCGGGAAGACGGTTTTCGGCGAGCCGCTTCAGCGCCGTCGCGTTGGTCACGGCAAAGCTGTCGATGCCGACACGCAGCATCAGCGGCACCTGATCGATCAGCACGTCGCCGACGGCGCGCAGCTCGCTGGTGTAACCGAGCCGCTGGCGCAGCAGCGAGGCATGGCTGAAGGCGCGGCCGTCGTTGAAGGCGGGAAAGGCGACCGCCACGATTGCAAGGCGATCGAGATATGGCTCGAGGCGGCGCACGTCATCGGCCGGCTTGATCAGCACGCCGAGGCCGACATCATTGCTTTCACCGGCCCTGGCGATCAGTTCGTCGAGGCCGAGCAGCGGCTTCTGCGCGCCTGTTGCCTTCACCTCGTCGGTTTCAACAACCCAGGGATCGTTGTCGACAAAACCGGTTTCTCTCCAGATCTTCGTCATCATCCCCTCCTTAAGCCGCTTCGGCGGCCGAGCCGTAGAGCGCATCCTTGAACGGCTGCGGCCCGACGCGGCGATAGGCGGCGAGGAAGGTTTCGGACGGATCAAGCCGCAGGCCGAGATAGGTGTCGACGATCGTCTCGATCGCATCCGTCACCCGGTCCGGCTCGAAGCCGCGGCCGATGATTTCGCCGATCGAGGTATGTTCGTCGCCCGAACCGCCAAGCGTGATCTGGTAGAGTTCGGCGCCCTTCTTCTCCACGCCGAGCAGACCGATATGGCCGACATGGTGATGGCCGCAGGCATTGATGCAGCCGGAGATCTTGATCTTCAGCTCGCCGATCTCGGCCTGGCGCTCGGGACTACCGAAGCGGCGGGAGATTTCCTGTGCGACCGGAATGGAGCGCGCATTGGCAAGCGCACAATAGTCGAGCCCCGGACAGGCGATGATATCGGTGATCAGGCCGGCATTGGCTTCGGCCAGATTGATGGCGACGAGGCCACGATAGACAGCTTCGAGATCGGCCAACGCCACATGCGGCAGAATGAGGTTCTGCTCATGGCTGACGCGGATTTCGTCGAAGGCATATTCTTCGGCGAGATCGGCGATGGCCTCCATCTGCGCATCGGTGGCGTCGCCCGGAATGCCGCCGATCGGCTTCAGCGAGATCGTCACCATGCCGTAATCGGGATTCTTGTGCGGCTGCACATTCTGCTGGACCCAGCGGGCGAAGGCCGGATCGGCCTTCTTCCAGCGGGCGAGGTTTTCCCAGCCCTCGGCGCGCTCGGGCAGAGCAGGCAGCGCGAAATAGGCAGCGATCGCCTCGACATCCCGTTCCGGCAGCTTGAGTTCGCTATCCCTGAGCGCGGCGAATTCGGCCTCCACCTGCCGCGTCAGTTCTTCGGCGCCGGTTTCGTGCACCAGGATCTTGATGCGGGCCTTGTACTTGTTGTCGCGGCGGCCGTGCAGATTGTACACGCGCACGATCGCCGTGGTGTAGGAGAGCAGATCCTCCTCGGGCAGGAAGTCGCGGATCAGCTTGGCGATCATCGGCGTGCGGCCCTGGCCGCCGCCGACATAGACGGCAAAGCCGATCTCGCCCTTGTCGTTCCTCTTCAGGTGCAGGCCGATATCGTGGACCTGGATCGCGGCGCGGTCGCGCTCGGCGCCGGTCACGGCGATCTTGAACTTGCGCGGCAGGAAGGAGAATTCCGGATGGACCGACGACCACTGGCGCAGGATTTCCGCATAGGGCCTGGGATCGGCGATCTCATCGGCGGCCGCACCGGCGAAGTGATCGGCGGTGACGTTCCGGATGCAGTTGCCCGAGGTCTGCAGCGCGTGCATCTCGACGCTCGCCAGATCGGCAAGCGCATCGGGAATGTCAGACAGCTTCGGCCAGTTGAACTGCAGGTTCTGGCGCGTGGTGAAGTGGCCATATCCGCGGTCATAGGTGCGGGCGATATGGGCGAGCATGCGCAGCTGGCGCGCGCTCAGCGTGCCGTAGGGAATGGCGATGCGCAGCATATAGGCATGAAGCTGCAGGTAGACGCCGTTCATCAGGCGCAGCGGCTTGAACGCATCCTCGGCAAGCTCGCCCGAAAGGCGGCGCTGAACCTGGTCGCGGAACTGCTCGACGCGCTCGCTGACAAAGGCATGATCAAATTCGTCGTAACGGTACATCGTCTTCCTCAGACTGCAATGAATTCGGGATCGGCAGGAGCGTAGCCCGGCGCATATTCCATGGTCGGCCCTTGCGCGCGGATGCGCTCGCGAAGGCGCAACGGCCAGAGAATGCCGTTGGTTTCCTGAACATCGACGACGGCGACGTCAACGACCTCGTTGTCGGCATAAGACTTTTTGCCAATGGCTTCCAATGCTTCGACGGCTTCGTTGTGACGGGCGACAAGCGCCTCCTGCAGCGAGGTCGACCATTTGCCGTTCGCATCCAGCCAGACGGCAATGCCGTCCGTCAGCCGGTTGGCTGTCAGAACCTTGTCACCCATATTCAGCTCCTTGCAAGTTCCTCGAGCCGGGCGTTCTCGCGCGTCAGCGGCTCGGACAGTTCGAAATTGGCGCCGGCGACAGCATCGCCGATAATGACCATGACCGGCCCGGTCAACTCGTCGCGATGCTGCAGATCGGGCAGATCGGCGAGCGTGCCATGCAGCAGACGGCGCTCGGTGCGGCTGGCATTCTCGATGACGGCGACCGTGGTCTCGGAGGGAATGCCGGCCCGCATCAGCCGCTCGGCGACCGAGGCGGCGACCGTGCGGCCCATGTAAACGGCGATCGTCGCGCCGGAGACGGCAAGGCTTGCCCAATCGGGCAGCACGTCGCCGGTGAGATCGTGGCCGGTCGTGAAGACGAGCGAGGAGGCAACGCCGCGCAGCGTCAGCGGCAGCTCGAAATCGGCAGCGGCAGCGAAGGCCGAGGTGATGCCGGGCACAACCTCATAGGTGACGCCGGCGGCGCGCAACGCGGCCATCTCTTCCCCTGCCCGGCCATAGACCAGCGGATCGCCGGATTTCAGGCGGACAACGCGCTTGCCCTGGCGGCCGAGCTCGACGAGCAGTTCGTTGATCTCTTCCTGGGACTTCGAATGGCAGCCCTTGCGTTTGCCGACGGAAAGCCGCTCGGCATCGCGGCGGCCCATATCGACGATCGCCTGCGGCACGAGCGCATCGTAGACGATGACATCGGCTTCCATCATCACGCGCTGAGCGCGCAGCGTCAGCAGATCTTCAGCCCCCGGACCGGCGCCGACAAGCCAGACATGGCCGGCGACCCGATCCATGGAATGCAGCAACCGGTCGGCGGCGTGGCGAGCCTGCGGCAGATTGCCATTGGCGATTGCGTCGGCAACGGGGCCGGAGAAGAACCGGCGCCAGAACACCCGGCGGGAAACGCCGCGGGGGACCAGCTGTTCAACTGATCTGCGGTAGTTCGTCGCCAGTGCGGCCAGGCGCCCGAGCGAGGGGGAAAGAAGCTGGTCGATCTGGGCGCGGATCATCTGCGCCAGAACCGGTCCCGCGCCTTCGGTGCCGATCGCAACGGCGACGGGGGCGCGGTTGACGAGCGCCGGCGTGAAGAAATCGCAGTAATCGGGCTGATCGACGGCATTGGCGGGGATATTCGCGGCGCGGGCGGTGTCGGCGATGCGGCGGTCTTCGGCCTCATTCCCGGTGGCGGCAAAGACAAGGGCCGCACCCTCGACCTGGCCGGCGGAAAAGCCGGCGCGCACCGTCTCGATGCGGTTGGCGATCAGAAAGGCATGATAATCGGCTTCCGGCTGGTCGGCATAGGCGATAATCCGCGCCCGCGTGTTCAACAGCAGCCGCACCTTGGCGAAAGCCTCGTCACCATTGCCGAAGACAGCCGTCTTCTGGCCTTCCACGCGAAAGAAGGCTGGAAATACCGAAAGCTGCTCAGTCCTGGAAGACATTATCAATCCACTTCGAAGTTGCCAGAATATGCCCGTGATCGACAAGGGATTGAAGGAACAGAAATCCGAAAGCCCAGGCAAGCGCGTATTCTTTTGCTCGCCTCATCGGCGATTTGAGAAAAGTCAACCGTGCTGACGACAACCACCTGTTCCCACTCTCTTTGTTGCGGTGCAGTGTAAAGCCTGTGGCAAACGACGTCCACCGGCGTTTGCCGCATTTCGCTCGTGCCGCCAAGGCGATAGACTGTGGCAAAACCGGAGACCATCAATGCCCGACAAGACCATTGCCGCCCGCCTTCTTTCGGTTATCGAGGATGATATCCTGCCGCTGACGGAACGCGGCGTCTCCTTGGGCAACAAGGTGTTCGGCGCAGCGATCCTGCGCAAATCCGATCTGTCGCTGGTCGTCGCCGAGACCAATAACGAGCTCGACAATCCGCTTTGGCATGGCGAGGTGCATACGCTGAAGCGCTTCTACGAGCTTGGCGACAAGCCGGCGACCAAGGACCTGATCTTCCTGTCGACGCACGAACCCTGCACCATGTGCATGTCGGCGATCACCTGGGCCGGCTTCGACAATTTCTACTATTTCTTCAGCCACGAGGATTCCCGCGACGCCTTCGCCATTCCGCATGATCTGAAGATCCTGAAGGAGGTCTTCGGGCTTGAACCCGGCGGCTATCGCAGGCAGAACGCCTTCTGGAACAGTTTTGCCATCGCCGATCTGGTCGAGACCGAGGAAGTTTCTCGGAAAACGGCGCTGAAGGCGCAGACCGCCCGCATCAAGGCGCGCTACGACGCGCTGTCTTCCACCTACCAGTCGTCGAAGAGCGCCAACGACATTCCGCTTAATTGAGGCACCATGGAACCTTCCAAAGACATTTCACGGCTGATCGAGATCATGGCGGCGCTGCGTCATCCCGAAACCGGCTGCCCCTGGGACATCGAGCAGAATTTCCAGACGATCAAGCCCTACACGATCGAAGAAGCCTATGAAGTCTCCGACGCGATCGAGCGCGGCGATATGGACGATCTCTGTGATGAACTCGGTGACCTGCTTCTACAGGTCGTCTTTCACGCCCGCATGGCCGAGGAGGCCGGCGAATTCTCCTTCGGCGACGTGGTCAACGCCATCACCACCAAGATGATCCGTCGCCACCCGCATGTCTTCGCCCGCTCGGAAGCGGACACACCCGACGCGATGAAGATCCAATGGGACGAGATCAAGCAGGCTGAAAAGCGCGAGCGCGCCGAGCGCCGGGCCAGGCGCGGGATCACCGAGGATTTCAAAGGCGGCTTCCTGGGCTCTGTGCAGCGCAGTTTTCCAGCGCTGACCGAGGCGCTGAAGCTGCAGGAACGCGCCGCCAAGGTCGGCTTCGACTGGTCAGCGCCCGAGCCGATCCTCGACAAGATCGAGGAGGAGATCGGCGAACTCAGAGTGGCACTTCGCGATGGCGACCGCGCCAAGGTCAGCGACGAACTCGGCGATCTGATCTTCGCGGTCGTCAATATCGGCCGACATGTGAAGGCTGATCCGGAACAGGCACTACGCGGAACGAACACGAAATTCAGACGCCGATTCAGCTATATAGAGCATGTTCTTGAAGCGGAAGGCGAGACGCTTGAAGGCGCGACGCTGGAGCGAATGGAGGAAATCTGGCAGGCGGCGAAGGCGATCGAGAGGGCTGTGACGGCAGCCCCACCCTCCGTCATGCTCGGCCTTGAGCCGAGCATCCACACCTCATCCACCAGCGCCAGTGGCATGGATCCTCGGCTCGAGGCCGAGGATGACGGAGACTGAGGTTGGCTTCTCGCCAAACTAGCCGGCCTGAGGAGCTAACGCATTGCCACGAGACTCTTCTCCCCAGCGGGGAGAAGATGCCGGCAGGCAGATGAGGGAGCGAGCGACAATAGGAGCGAGGCACTGAGCGCAAGCGAAGGGCAACATGGATGTTCTGCCGTGTGTCCCCCTCATCCGACCCCTTCGGGCCACTGACCGGGATCGAGCCGCGGGTCTCGACCCGTCCTTCGGCCCCCTGGCCGAGAAGGAAAAAGCCGCCTTACCGCTCCCAATCTTCCTTCGAAGCCTTCGGCCCATTGCCGATGCGGCGCTCGAGTTCGGCCGCCTCGGTTTCCGACAAGCGCAGATCGAGCGTGATCGAGCCGTCCTCATTGTCCTCGCGGCCGTCGACGATCGCGTGGTCGTAGAGCCAGGGCAGCAGCGCCAGCTTGTCGACGGGAAGGCGGATCGTCGTTTCGGTCATCACGCCGGAAAGCCTGCGGCTGATCTCGTCCATCAGCGTATCGACGCCCTCGCCGCTGACGGCCGAGACGGCGACAACGTTGCTGGCGCCCGCCGCCCTCTGCACCATAGTGTCGTGGACCTCAGGCTCCAGCCGGTCGATCTTGTTCCAGACCTCGATCAGCCGCTTCTCCGCTTCGGCCTCATCAATGCCGAGGTCGCCGAGGATGCGCATCACATCGGAGCTCTGCGCCTGGTTGTCTGGATCGGACATGTCGCGGACATGCAGGATGAGGTCGGCTTCCAACACCTCTTCCAAGGTGGCACGGAAGGCGGCGACGAGGTGGGTCGGCAGGTCGGAGATGAAGCCGACGGTGTCGGACAGGATGACGGTGCGGCCATGCGGCAGCTTCATGCGACGAAGCGTGGGGTCGAGCGTGGCAAAGAGCATGTCTTCGGCCAGCACGCCGGCACCGGTGATGCGGTTGAACAGGGTCGATTTGCCGGCATTGGTGTAGCCGACGAGCGCGACGATCGGATGCGGCACCTTGCGGCGCTTGGCGCGATGGAGCTGGCGGGTGCGCACGACCTGTTCCAGCTCGCGTTCGAGCTTGATGATGCGGTCCTGCAAGAGCCGCCGGTCGGCTTCGATCTGGGTTTCGCCGGGGCCGCCCATGAAGCCGCCGCCGCCGCGCTGGCGTTCAAGGTGGGTCCAGCTGCGCACCAGTCGGCCCTTCTGATAGTTCAGATGGGCGAGATCGACCTGCAGCGTGCCTTCCTTGGTGGAGGCACGGCGGCCGAAAATTTCAAGAATTAGGCCGGTCCGGTCGATGACCTTGGCGTTCCATTCTTTTTCGAGATTGCGCTGCTGCACCGGGGTCAGCGGATGATCGACGATGACGAGACCGGAATCGCGCTCGTCGAGCAGCGCCTTGATCTCCTCGATCTTGCCGGTGCCGAGCAGGGTCGCCGGTCTCGGATCATTGACCGGCACGATCGAACCGTTGACGACGTCGAGGTCGATCGCCTGGGCAAGGCCCGTCGCTTCTTCGAGCCGGCTTTCCGGCGTGCGGGTCGAGGCCGATTCCGTCTGGCCGCCGCGGCTGCGCGATTTCAGAACCGGCACGACGACAGTCGCGCGCATGTCGTCCCTGTGCTTGGCGGCCTCAGGGATGATCGAATCGTTCTTGGTATCGCGTGTCGAAATGACGGCTGATCCTGTTAGGACGCGGCTTCTTCGCTCTCGAACATCTGCATCGGCTGACCCGGCATGATCGTCGAGATCGCATGCTTATACACCAGCTGCGAGTGGCCGTCACGGCGAAGAAGAACACAGAAATTGTCGAAAGAGGTAACAACACCCGTGAGTTTCACGCCGTTGATCAAAAAGATTGTCAGGGAAATCTTTTGCTTGCGAACAGTATTGAGAAATAAGTCCTGCAGATTCTGAGAACGTTCCGCCATCGCGCCGCTTCTTTCTTTATTGCCGACCCGAGTTGGCCGGTAGAATATCAATCAACCTCTCCATGCGAGACCGGCAGCACCCTCATTCCACCGGTCCAGCAAATCTTGGTATCAAATCGCAATCTTTTCCGCAACGTCGAAAAAGGCTTCGCGGACTTTCTGCGAGATGCTGCCGGGATGGCCGTTGGCGATCGGCAGGCCATCGACGGAAACGACCGGAAAACAGATACTTGTCGCTGCCGTCAGGAAGACCTCGCGGGCTGCGAGCATTTCGGAAACGGAGAAATTCCGCTCGGCGATTTTCAAGCCCAGCCTGGCGGCCACGTCGAACAATGTGGTGCGGGTGATGCCGCGCAGGATGCCGTGTTCGGCCGGCCGCGTCACCAGCGTTCCACCCGAATCGACCATCCAGACATTGGTCGCCGCCCCTTCCTTCACCATGCCGTCGCCATCGACATAGATCGCCTCCTGGGCACCGGCTTCCTTGGCCTGCTGGCGGGCCATGGCATTGGGCAGCAGGCCGACGGATTTGATGTCGACGCGGTCCCAACGGTTGTCGGTGACGGTGATCGCCTTGATGCCGTTGGCGTTCTTGGCCGCGATGATCTTCGGGTCGGTGCTCTTGGCGGTGATCACAAGCGAGGGCGGCGTACCCTCGGCTGGGAAGACATGGTCGCGGCGAGCGACGCCGCGCGTCACCTGCAGGTAGAAAAGCCCGTTGCGCACATGATTGCGGCGCAGCGTCTCGCGAATAACCTGCGTCAGCGCGGCCCGACTCATCGGCCAGGCGATGCTGAGCTCCCCGAGCGAACGGTCGAGACGGTTCAGATGGCGGGTGAGATCGACGATATAGCCGTGACGCACCTCGCACACTTCGTAGACCCCGTCGGCGAACTGATAGCCGCGGTCCTCGATATGCACGCTGGCATCGGAATGCTTGACGTAGCGGCCGTTCACATAGGCGATTCTCGGCATGGGAAACCTGGTCTTCGAGATGTGAGAGAGACCGGGCGCGGCGTTGCCGCGCCGGTATGATCAGACGCCGAGCGACTTCAGCTTGCGGTGCAGCGCCGAGCGCTCCATGCCGACGAACTCGGCGGTGCGCGAGATATTGCCGCCGAAGCGATTGATCTGGGCGATCAGATAATCCTTCTCGAACATCTCGCGGGCTTCGCGCAGCGGCAGCGTCATGATGTGATAATCGTTCTTGGCCGAAACCTTGGGCAGCATGTCGCCGAGATCGGTCGGCAACATGTCCGCGGTGATCGGCGTATCCGGGCCGTCGGTGCGGGCAAGGATCATCAGCCGCTCGATGTTGTTGCGCAGCTGGCGGATATTGCCCGGCCAGTCATGCGCCTGCAGCACCGCCATGGCGTCATCACCGATGCGGCGCGGACGGATGCCGGCCTGTTCCGATATCTGGCGCATCAGCTGGTCGACGAGGAAGGGAATATCCTCGCGGCGCTCGGCAAGCTGCGGCACGCGCACCGGCACGACGGCCAGGCGATGATAGAGATCCTCGCGGAACCAGCCTTCGGCGATGCGGCTTTCGAGATTATAGGCCGTCGAGGAAATGATGCGGACATCGACCTTGACGCGCTTGGATCCGCCGACCCGCTCGAACTGCTGATCGACCAGCACACGCAGGATCTTGTTCTGCGTCTCGCGCGGCATCTCGCCGACCTCGTCGAGATAGAGGATGCCGCGATGGGCCTCCTCGAGTGCGCCGATCTTGCGCGCCTGGCCCGGCGTTCCCTCGGTGCCGAAGAGCGCCACTTCCATGCGATCGGGCGTGATATTGGCGGCGTTGAGCGCCACGAAGGGGCCGTTGGCACGGGCCGACTTCTTGTGGATCATCCGCGCTACCAGCTCCTTGCCGGAGCCGGACGCGCCGAGAATCATGATGCGGCTGTTGGTCGGCGCCACCTTCTCGATCGTCTGGCGCAGCTGCGAGACGGCGACCGAAGTGCCGATCAGTTCCAAGGCGTCGCCGGTGCGCCGTTTCAGCTCGGAAACCTCGCGCTTGAGCTTGGAATTTTCCAGCGCGCGCTCGGCGATCAAAATCAGCCGGTCGGCCTTGAAGGGCTTTTCGATGAAATCGAACGCGCCGCGCTTGATCGCCGAGACCGCGGTTTCGATGTTGCCGTGGCCGGAGATCATCACGACGGGGAGATCGGGATGACGGGTCTTGATCTCATCCAGCAGCGACAGGCCGTCGAGCTTGCTGCCCTGCATCCAGATATCGAGGAAGATCAGCCGCGGCACGCGATCGGAAATCGCCGCCAGTGCGCTGTCGCTGTCATGGGCCGTGCGTGTCTCATGACCTTCGTCGGAGAGAATGCCGGAAACGATCTCGCGAATATCGTGCTCGTCATCGACGACGAGAATATCAGAGGCCATAAGCGCTTTCCTTGTCATTGGCTGCGGGAGCGGCGGGCGCTGGCTCCAGGCGTGGCAGATGCACGCGGATCATGGCCCCTCTTCCCCGGTCAAAATCGGCGGGCGCATCGTGCAGCTCGAGCTGCCCGCCATGTTCCTCGATGATCTTCTTGACGATGGCGAGGCCGAGGCCGGTGCCCTTCTCGCGCATCGTCATATAGGGTTCCAGAATGCTGTGGCGGTTTTCCACCGGCAGACCGCGACCATTGTCGATCACGTCGACGGTGAAACGGTCGCGGGCCACATCGAGCGCGGCGCGCACGAGAACCTTGCGCTCGTCCCGTTCGTCACTCGGAACGGCTTCCAGCGATTCCACGGCATTCTTGATAAGATTGCCGAACGCCTGGCCGAGCATGCGACTGTCGAACAGGCCCTCTAGCGGCTTATCGCCGAACTCCGAGAGGAAGGTGACGTGATGATTGCCCATCTCGCGGAGGAAGATCGCGTCGCGCAGGATATCGCGCAGGTCGCTCGGCTCCTTGGTCGGCTTGGGCATGCGGGCGAAAGCGGAAAATTCGTCGACCATGCGGCCGATATCACCGACCTGGCGAATGATCGTATCCGTGCACTGATCGAAGACGGTGCGGTCGTCCTGGTTGATCTGCTTGCCGTAGCGGCGCTGGATGCGCTCGGCGGACAGCTGGATCGGCGTCAGCGGATTCTTGATCTCATGGGCAATGCGCCTTGCCACGTCACCCCAGGCAGTCGAGCGCTGGGCGATGACGAGATCGGTGATATCGTCGAGCGTGATCACGTAGGATTCGCTCATGTCGCGCACTTCCTCGCGGGTGACCTGCACGCTCAGTGTTCTCACCGTGCCGCCGCGCACGAGCGCGATCTGCTTGCGGAAATCGCCGCGATGACGCACCGCCGCCTCGGTCAGCACCTGATCGACCTCGGGCGCAATGTCGGCGAGCTGCTTGCCGAGCATCTCGTCGGCCGACAGCGACATCAGCGTCTCGGCCGAACTGTTGACGATGGCGATGCGGCGATCCTGTTCGACGCCGATGACGGCGGCGGTCACGCCCGACAGCACCGCTTCGATGAAGCGACGACGATCGTCGACCTCGTCCTTGGCTTCGAGGATCTCGTCGCGCTGGGTGCGGATTTCCGAGATCATCTTGTTGAAGGTGCGCGACAGATTGGCGACGTCGCCATCGACGGCATGCACCGGCACGACAATATCCATATTGCCCGATGCAACGCTGTCAGCCGCGGTGATCAGCAGCCGGATCGGCCGCACGATGCGGTCGGCGACCGCAATTGCCGTCCAGATCGCCGCAAGCAGCACGATCAGCGCGAAGCCGATGTAGAGCACGGCGAAGGCGATCTGCAGCGAGAAGCGGTTGGCCTCCATCGAGCGGTATTCGGTGGCGTTTTCCTCCATCATGCGCATGGCGCCCATGACCTTGGGATCGACGGCCCGCACCGTATAGAGAAACGTGCCCTGGATGGCATCGAGCTTGATGATGGCGCCGACGAGGTTGGTGACTCCGGGCGGGATCAGCGTCGGCTGGCCGGCCGCCGCCTTTTCCAGCGCATCCTGCGGAATGGCCGGCAACGGTTTTTCCGTGGCGATATCGGCCTGGACGACCACCGAACCGTCGCTTTCGACAAGGAAGGCGCCGAGCAGGCCGCGGCCCCTTGCCTGGCGCGTCATCAGTTCGGCAAAGCCCGTCCTGTCGAGGCTGTAAAGGGCGCGGTTGCGCTCCAGGTCGTTGGCCATGGACACCGTCTGCCCCTGCAGGTAGCTGGCGTTCTCCATCATATAGGCCTGGCCGATATTGCGCGACGAGCTGACGATCGACTGGGTGCGCAGCGCAAACCAGCGATCGAGGCCGGCATTCAGCGTAATGCTGGCGAAGATCGCGACGAGGATCGCCGGCGTGATCGCGACGATCGAGAAGAGCACGACGATACGAATGTGCAGGCGCGCAGCCGCCCTGCCCCGGGTGCGCGCCTTGAGCAGCCTTGCCACCTCGCGGGCGATCAGCGCCAGCAGTGTCAGGACGAAGAAGGAATTGACGATCACCGAGGTGATGACGACATGCGAGGTCGGCGCGATCGGCGTCAGGCCAAGCAGTATGAAGAGTGTGATCGTGGCGCAGAGCAGCGCGCCGCCTGCGAGCACGAGGCCGGGCACGGCGAAAAGCGCGCGGCGATCGGTCACCGTCGTCACCGCCTCGGCCGCCGCCGCCGGCGCTACCCCATCCTGCGTCATTCGGCCTCTCTTCAGACGGCATCCGCCGTCCCGCCAACCGATCGAAACCAAACAACGCCGGCTCAGGAGAGCCAGCGTCGGAACGACTCGATCGGGAGCGAAATGTCCAAAACCCTTGCGTGACCTTTAAGCAACGCATTGTGGCGAAAATGCAACGCGCCTCGTCATGTTGTCAAGGCGAAGCGCCCGCAGCCTCACAGTTTTGGCGACTGTTTAAAAGCGACGCGGTTCTTCCGGTTTGTTTCCGGCAATCGCATCAATGCGCTCCAACACATCAGCGGTCAGCTTGTGCCTGTGCGAAAGGGCCGCGAGATTATCCTGCAGCTGGCTGGCGCGCGAGGCGCCGAGAATGACGGTCGAGACGTTGCGATTGGCGAGGCACCACAAAAGCGCGAGATGGGTAATCGATAAACCGATCTCGTCCGCGAGTTTTGCGAGTTCGCCGACTTGTCGGAGCTGAGCGCGGCCGGCATCGCTCGACCATTTTTCCTTCAGCCATTCGTAGCCGGGCAGATTCATGCGGCTGTCGGCGGGCACGCCGTTATTGTATTTGCCGGTCAGGACGCCGGAGGCGAGCGGCGACCAGATCGTAGTGCCAAGGCCGAGCAGTTCGTAGAGCGGGAGATAATCGGCCTCGACCTTCTGGCGCTCGAAGATGTTGTACTGCGGCTGCTCCATGGTGGGCGGCGTGATGCGCAGGTCGCGGGCAACGGCATAGGCTTCGGTCAGTTGCTGGGCAGACCATTCGGACGTTCCCCAGTAGAGCACCTTGCCCTGGGCGACGAGATCGTGCATGGCCCGGACCGTTTCCTCGACCGGCGTGTCGATATCAGGGCGGTGGCAGAAATAGAGATCGAGGTAATCGACCTGAAGCCGCTTCAGCGCCGCATGGCAGGCATCGGTCACATGCTTGCGCGACAGGCCGCGCTGCGTCGGCCTCTCACCTCCCCAGAAGACCTTGCTCGAGACGATGAAGCTGTCTCGGCTCCAGCCCAGTGACTTGAGCGCTTCGCCCATGACGATCTCCGACTTGCCGCTTTCATAGCCTTCGGCATTGTCGAAGAAGTTCACCCCGTTATCATAGGCAAGCCGCATGAGGTCGACAGCGTCGCCGCCATTCACCTGCTTGCCGAAAGTGACCCATGAGCCGAAGGAGAACTCGCTCACCTTCAGGCCCGATTTTCCCAAACGACGATATTCCATCACGCAGCTCCCGCAGGTTAGAAAATGCGCCGACCGTTAACCGAGGTCGGCATCGCACGATCGATCGGCGACCGATCGGTCTAATCTATGGCGTCCGCGCGGATATACGAGGCGCAGCCCGCTAAATTGGCCGCCTGAAACACGATGCCGCGGCTCTGGTCAGCCCGACCGTAAAGAAAAGGGCGCTCCACGGCATCAGCCGGAGCGCCCATGGCATGCGGGCGACGACAATTGCGGCGGAAGTCGACAGCAGCAGCGGCAGATGACGAGATGCGGAACAGATAGGCAACATGCGAGCGGATTTGGGAATGCTCTCGCCCGTTGATCGAGCCATGCCATCCACCAGTTATCCACAGCTTATCCACAGGCCCGGCGCCGATGACCGCAGCAACTTCAATGACATTTGGTACACGGCAAATAATAGCTCACAAATACTATGTGACCATTGAATGACACTGCGATTTTGTTTGCCGGCGCAGATACAAACCGCGACCGAGCTTGGATAGATTAGGTTTTGTTCCCGACCGTGGCGGCGGATACTGGGGAGGAGTGGCGGTGGGCAAACGAGGAGCCCACCGCCTTTTTTTCAGGCGGTGCGGGAGCTTCTGTAAACAGAGACGCCGAGTTCCCTGATCTTCTTGCGCAAGGTGTTGCGGTTGAGGCCGAGCAGGTCGGCCGCCTTGATCTGATTGCCGCGCGTTGCCGTGAGCGCAGCGAGTATCAGCGGATATTCCAATTCGGTCAGCACGCGATCATAGAGGCCCGGCGGCGGCAGGTTGTCGCCGAAGCTCGCAAAATAGGTGCGCATGTTCTCCTCGACCGCCTGGGCGATCGTCATCGAGCCACTGCGGATCGGCCCCTTGTCGATCGGGCTGTCGGGCACGTCGGAGCGCAGCTCGGCATCGATGATCTCGCGGGTGATGACATCCTGCGGATAAAGCGCCATCAGCCGGCGGATGAGATTTTCCAGCTCACGCACATTGCCCGGCCAGGCATAGGCCTTCATCAGCTCCAGCGCTTCCTGATCGAAGCGTTTGGAGCCGAGCCCTTCCTTCTCGGCCTGCTGAATGAAATGGCGCACGAGATCGGGAATGTCCTCGGCGCGGTCGCGCAACGGCGGCAGGCGCAGCGGCACGACATTGAGGCGATAGTAGAGATCCTCGCGGAACAGGCCCTGATTAATCGCCTGCTTCAGATCCTTGTTGGTGGCGGCGACGATGCGCACATCGGTGCGGATCGGCGTACGGCCGCCGACGGTGGTGTATTCGCCCTGCTGCAGCACGCGCAGAAGCCTGGTCTGGGCGTCCATCGGCATGTCGCCGATTTCGTCGAGAAACAGCGTGCCGCCTTCGGCCTGTTCGAAGCGGCCGGTCGAGCGCGTCTGCGCGCCGGTGAAGGCGCCCTTCTCGTGGCCGAAGAGTTCCGATTCGATCAGGTCGCGCGGGATCGCCGCCATGTTGATCGCCACGAAGGGGCCGTTGCGGCGCTTGCCGTAATCGTGCAATGCGCGGGCGACGAGCTCCTTGCCGGTGCCGGATTCGCCGGTGATCATCAGCGTCAGGTCGGTCTGCATCAGCCGGGCGAGCACACGGTAGATTTCCTGCATCGCCGCCGAGCGGCCGACCAGCGGCATGCCGTCCTGCATATCCTCTTCGAGCTTGGCGGGCTTGCGCTTCGGCTCGGCGAGCGCCCGGCCGATGATGCCGATGAGTTCTGTCAGGTCGAAGGGCTTCGGCAGATAGTCGTAAGCGCCTTTCTCGGAGGCCTTGATGGCGGTCATGAAGGTGTTCTGGGCGCTCATGACGAGGACAGGCAGATCCGGACGGGCCTTCTTGATGCGCGGCAACAGGTCGAAGGCGTTCTCGTCCGGCATCACCACGTCTGTGACGACAAGATCGCCCTCACCCGCCGAGATCCAGCGCCACAGCGTTGCGGCGTTGGAGGTGATGCGAACGTCATAACCGGCGCGGCTCAAAGCCTGGTTGAGCACGGTGCGGATGGCGGCATCATCATCTGCAACGAGGATCGTGGCTGTCATCGAGAAGGTCCTGTCGAGCTTGCGGAAGAAGCATCCTCGAGCGAGGCGTCCTTCGACGCCGGCATGAGAACGCGGAAAGTCGTGCGGCTGTTCTGGCTGTCGCATTCGATGATGCCGCCGTGATCGCCGATGATCTTGGCGACCAGCGCCAGGCCGAGGCCGCTGCCATTCGTCTTGGTGGTGATGAAGGGATCGAAGAGATGCGGCAGCAGGTCGGCAGGAACGCCGGGGCCATTGTCGTGGACGCAGAATTCCAGCGGCAGCGAGATCTTTTCGCGGGTGCCGGCGACCGAAAGACGGATGCCAGGACGATAGGCGGTCGTCAGCATGATCTCGCCATCCGGCCGATCGCCGACCGCTTCGGCGGCGTTCTTCACCAGGTTGAGGAAGACCTGAACGAGCTGGTCGCGATTGGCATAGACCGCCGGCAGCGACGGGTCGTAACTCTCGGTGATGCGGATATTGCGGGCAAACCCCGCCTTGGCGACCGCCTTCACGTGATCGAGCACGGAATGGATGTTGACCGGCATGCGGTCGACCGGGCGTTCGTCGGAAAAGACCTCCATGCGGTCGACCAGCGAGACGATGCGATCGGTCTCGTCGCAGATCAGCCGGGTCAGTGCCCGGTCGTCGTCGATGACGGATTGTTCGAGCAGCTGGGCGGCGCCGCGGATGCCGGAGAGCGGGTTCTTGATCTCATGGGCCAGCATCGAGGCAAGCCCGGTCACCGAGCGGGCGGCGGCGCGGTGCGTCAGCTGCCGGTCGATCTTGTCGGCCATCGAGCGTTCCTGAAAGACGATGACGACGGCGCCGGGCTCGCTCAGCACCGGGGCGACATAGAGATCGACGAGCTTGTCCTGGCCGAGGCGCGGCGAACTCAGATCGACGCGGTATTCGTTCACCGGCGCCTTGCGCTCACGCACCTGGTCGATCAGGGCGAGCAGCGGACTGCCGAAGGGAATGAAGGTCGAGATCCGGTATCGCGCCAGATGCGAGGCGCTGGCACCGAAAAAGGCCTCCGCCTCCCAATTGGCGAAGGCGACGAAACCGGATTCGTCGACCATGACGACCGGGTTCTGGATGGCGTTCAGCACGGCCATGGCAACGGTTCCGCCGGCGTAGTCGGGCGGAGAGGTCATATCCTTGTTCATGCCGCCTCCCGGCTATCGAGCGCACCTGCAGCCAGCGCGTCATAAAGGCGCCCGGCTACCTCACGCGGGTCACGCGAGGTCATGATGTCTGCCTTCTCGCCACCGGCAAGCGCGGGAGCAAAACGCTCGAGATACCAGCCGAGATGCTTGCGGGCATGGCGGATCGCCACCGCCTCGCCGTAGAAGTCGAGCATCATCCGGTAATGTTCGACGGCGATATCGGCAATCTCTTGGCGTCGCGGCTCCGCCACTCCGGCGAGCACGCCGGCATGCCACGGCCTGCCCTGGCAGCCCCGGCCGATCATGACGGCATCGGCGCCGGACCGGCGCAGGATTTCCTGCGCGTCGTCGGCGGTCTCGACGTCGCCATTGGCGATCAGCGGAATGGAGATGACCTGGCGGACAGCGCCGATCGCTTCCCAATCGGCGCGGCCTTCGTAAAACTGCATGCGGGTGCGGCCATGAATGGTCACGAGCTGGATGCCGGCCGCCTCGGCGCGGCGCGCAATGTCGGGCGCGTTGATGGAATTCTCGTCCCAGCCGAGGCGCATCTTCAGCGTCACCGGAATGTCGACGGCCTTGACCGTCGCCTCGATCAGGCTGAGCGCGTGATCGGGATCGCGCATCAGCGCCGAGCCGGAATAGCCGCCGATCACCTTCTTTGCCGGACAACCCATATTGACGTCGATGATATCGGCGCCATGATCGGCAGCGATTTTCGCCGCTTCCGCCATCCAATGCGCGTCGCGCCCGGCGAGCTGCACCATATGCGGCCGGAAGCCAGCAGCCTTCAGCCGCGACCAGGATTCGGCGGTGTCGTTGACCAGCTCGCGGCTCGCCACCATCTCGGTGACGACGAGGCCGGCACCGAAGCGCCAGGCAAGCTCACGGAAGGGCATATCCGTGACGCCGGACATCGGCGCCAGCACAACGCGGTTCCGCACGGAAACGGGTCCGATTCGGAAAGGCGCTGCGAGATTCTTGCAAATCAAATGATTATCTTTCAGGCACACCATGGAACTGCATTATTTTTAGCCACAGATCGATGCCTTTGCCAAGGGGGCTCGGATCGGAATCGATATTTTTCGGGCAGATGCTGGAAAAGGCCAAAGCAAGGGGTTAGAGCACTCCGGTCAATTCCGCATAATTTAGGGGATTTATGCTGCAAATGCCGTCCAAGCAACCAATATCGGCTGGGATTGTCATCGTCGCCGCCGGCCGCGGCGAGCGCGCCGGATCCTCCACGGAAGGCCCCAAGCAATATCGCATGATCGGCGGCAAGCCGGTTATCGCGCATACGCTTGAAAACTTCATGACATGGGAGCCGGCAGCTGAGATCGTCGTCGTCATTCATCCCGATGACGAGGCGCTGTTTGCGACGGCGCTGTGCCACGTCGTCTCGGCGACACCGATCGAAACGGTGCATGGCGGCGCGACCAGACAGCAATCCGTGCTTGCCGGCCTTCGATATCTCAAGGACAAGAATGTCAGCCATGTGCTGATCCACGATGCGGTGCGGCCCTTCTTCGACCATGGGCTTCTCGGCCGCATTGCCGAGCGCCTCGGCGACGGCGCGCAGGCGGTGCTGCCGGCCATGCCGGTCACCGATACGCTGAAACGCGCCGACAGCGCCGGCACCGTGCTGACGACGGTCTCGCGCGAGCATCTCTACGCGGCGCAGACACCGCAATCCTTCGCCTTCGAAACCATCCTCGGCGCGCATGAGAAGGCGGCGGCCAGCGGGCGAAGCGATTTCACCGACGACGCCTCGATCGCCGAATGGGCGGGCATTCCGGTGACGATCGTCGCGGGCACGCCCGACAACGTCAAGCTGACGGTCAAGCGCGATATCGCTATGGCCGACGACAAACTCTCGGCCTCGCTGCTTCCGGACGTGCGCACCGGCAACGGCTATGACGTGCACCAGCTCGAGCCGGGCGATGGTGTGACGCTCTGCGGCGTGTTCATTCCGCATGATCAGAAGCTCAAAGGCCATTCCGACGCCGACGTCGCGCTGCATGCGCTGACCGACGCCCTGCTCGCCACCTGCGGCGCCGGCGATATCGGCGATCACTTCCCGCCGTCCGACCCGCAATGGAAGGGCGCGGCCTCGAAGATCTTCATCGAGCATGCCGCCCGGATCGTACGCGAGCGCGGCGGCACGATCATGAATGCCGACGTGTCGCTGATCGCCGAGGCGCCGAAGGTCGGCCCGTATCGCGAGGCCATGCGGGCAAGACTGTCGGAATATCTCGGCATCGATCTCGAACGCTGCTCGGTCAAGGCGACGACCAACGAGACGATCGGCTTCGTCGGCCGGCGCGAAGGCATTGCGGCGATCGCCACGGCGACCGTCGTCTATCGCGGGAGGAAATGATGAGCCTTTTCCCCCCGGATATAATTTCGGCGGCTGAGGCGATCATCCGCGATTTCACCGCGTCGGGGCAGATGGTCTCGACCGCCGAATCCTGCACCGGCGGGCTGATCGCCGGGGCACTGACGGAGATATCCGGTTCATCCGCCGTCGTCGACCGGGGATTCGTCACCTATACGAATGCAGCCAAAGTCGAGCTGCTCGGGGTGCAGGAACAAACATTGCTTCGTTTCGGTGCGGTCTCCGAAGAGACCGCCCGGCAGATGGCGCATGGCGCCCTCTTCCGCTCGCGCGCCACGATTGCCGTCGCCGTCACGGGCATTGCCGGCCCCGGCGGCGGGTCGGCGGAAAAACCGGTCGGGCTCGTGCATCTCGCCGCCAGATCGCGCACCGGCGCACTGATTCATCGAAAAATGCTTTACGGCGATATCGGCCGCAGCGCGGTGCGGCTGGCCACGGTCAAGACGGCGCTGGAGATGGTGCATTCGCTGCTCGTCGACTGACGCGGCTGCGATCGTCCGTCACACCGTGGCGTAGATCCTGTCCGCTCTTGTCTCGAAGGCTTCGGTGAACATGCGGAAGGCGCGGTCGAACATCGAACCCATCAGCGCGCCCAGAATGCGGCTCTTGAACTCGTAGTCGATGAAAAAATTGATCGTGCAGCCGCCGGCCGGGGTCTCGGCGAAATGCCACCGGTTGTCCAGATGTTTGAACGGACCATCGATATATTTGACTTCGATGACGTGTTCGGCTCGGTTCAACAACACCTGGGTCGTGAAGGTCTCGCGGATCGCCTTATAACCAACCGTCATGTCGGCCAGGAGCAGGATCTTGCCGTCGCGCTCCTTGCGGCTCCTGACGGAAAGCGCTTCGCAGAGCGGCAGGAATTCGGGATAACGCTCGACATCGGCAACGAGATCGAACATCTGGTCGGGCGTATGCGGTACGGATCGGTGCGTTTCGAACTGCGGCATAGGCGGCACTTAAGCGGGCGCGCCCAGAAGATCAAGGAGTTCGCGCATCTGGCGGCGGGATTTTAGCTGAAGAACCTGGTTGCCAAGGCCGCGTTCGGCGCTTCCGGCGACATAATCCCGAAGTGCGGCTTCGATCAGTGGCACGGCGTCCCGCTCGAAATTCCAGATATAGGCAAGCGCATCCAGCGAGATGCGCTCAGGACAGCCGGCCGGCAGTTCGGGACGGTTACGCCGAAAATAACGAAACGTTCTTGAGACGGCGCCAAACAGACACGCATATCTTGACGGACGAAGCCAAATCACGGCCTCGGCGCGCGGCAGCCGGAGATGGAAGGAATTGAGGCCGGTTCCATCCATGATCCAGCGCTCTTCCGTCACGGCATCGGCGATAAGACGGTCAATCTCGTCGCGCGGCCTCTTTCTCCAGCCCGGCAGCCAGTAGAAGTCGCGGTCCATGGAAATGTAGCGAAGATCGAGCTTTCGCGAGAGCCCCCTTGCAAGCGTGCTCTTTCCGCTGCCAGGGCAACCGATCACCAGGATGCGATCGGCATCGGCCAGCGTCGATTTCAATCCGGATATGATATTCATTGGTTGCCCAAAGAAAACCTTGGCAAAATCCACCGCAGTCAGTTTGTTGCCTAACCTCCCCATCCTACTCGACGTCATCATCGGCCTTGTGCCGAGGATCTGCTGCCCTATCGATCGGTTGCAGATGCTCGGGACAAGCCCGAGCATGACGAGAGAGAGCTTGGCAGCACCCAAACCTTACTCAGCCGCCAGCAACAACTTCTTCTCACGCGCCGCTCTCAGCCGGGCAAAATCATCGCCGGCATGGTGGGAAGAACGGGTCAGCGGGCTGGAGGCGACCATCAGGAAGCCCTTGCTGTAGGCGACGGTTTCGTAGGATTTGAACTCGTCCGGGGTGACGAAGCTCTCGACCTTGTGGTGTTTGCGGGTCGGCTGCAGGTACTGGCCGATCGTCAGGAAGTCGACATCGGCGGTGCGCAGGTCGTCCATCAGCTGCAGCACTTCGTTACGCTCCTCGCCGAGGCCGACCATGATGCCCGACTTGGTGAACATGGCGGGATCGAGTTCCTTCACCCGCTGCAAGAGCCGGATGGAATGGAAATAACGGGCGCCGGGGCGAACCGTCAGATAGTTGCCGGCAACCGTTTCCATGTTGTGGTTGAAGACGTCGGGCTTGGCGGCGACGACGCGCTCTAAGGCGCCCGGCTTCTTCAGAAAATCAGGCGTGAGGATTTCGATCGTCGTTGCCGGCGAGGCCTCGCGGATCGCCCAGATCACCTTTTCGAAATGTTCGGCACCGCCGTCTTCGAGATCGTCGCGGTCGACGGAGGTGATGACGACGTGGCTGAGGCCCATCTCCCTGACGGCCTTGGCGACGTTCTCGGGCTCGGCCATGTCGAGCGCGTTCGGCTTGCCGGTCGCGACGTTGCAGAAGGCGCAGGCGCGGGTACAGATCTCGCCCATGATCATGAAGGTCGCGTGCTTCTTGTCCCAGCACTCGCCGATATTCGGGCAGCCGGCCTCCTCGCAAACGGTGACGAGCTTGTGCTCCTTCACGATAGCGCGGGTCTCGGCATATCCCTTGGAGGTCGGCGCCTTGACGCGGATCCAGTCCGGCTTGCGCATGACTTCCGTATCCGGCCTATGCGCCTTCTCCGGATGGCGTACGCGCTTGGCGTCAGGATTGATCGTGTCGAGAATGGTCACCATTACAGTATCAGCTTTCCGCCGCCCTATGCGGCACAGTCTCTATAGCGCGTCGCGATCTAGCGCCGCACCAGTCGCGCAAGGAATATCAGCAGGCAGGCGCCGAGGAAACCCGTCACGAAATAGCCGAGCCGTCCGCCGGCCAGCTGAACGTGAAACTGGGCGAGGATGGCGGTGGCGACGACCGAGCCGACGATGCCGAGCACAATGTTCAGGAAAATCCCGTATCGGGCATCCATCAGCTTGCCGGCGAGCCAGCCTGCAAGTCCGCCGATGATGATTGCCGAAATCCAGCCCACGCCTTCTATGCCTGTCCTGACCTCAAACTGCGCTACGCGACCGCCCTTGCGACCAGCACCACGATGATGGCGCCGACCGTGGCGTGGATGATCTGCACGACCAGCGCGTTTTCAATGCCCAGCGAAATGCCGAGCGCGCTGAACAGATAACCGCCGACGAAGGCGCCGATGATGCCGCTCAGCAGGCATCTGATCAGGCCGCCGCCACCGACGACCAGACTTGCCAGGAAGCCCGCAACCAGACCGATCAGCAAAAACACCAGCAACGCCTGCGTCTCCATAGACATGATGATTTCCTTTCGCTTTTTCCACCCGACCGGAGCGACTTCCCGCTCCGGCAAAAAAGGGCGGCCCCGAAATTCTCAAGCGTTCAGCACACGGCCATAGGCATCGAGCACCGCTTCCTTCATGGTTTCCGAAACCGTGGGATGCGGGAAGATCGTATGCATCAGCTCTTCCTCGGTCGTTTCGAGGTTCATGGCGACGACGAAGCCCTGGATGAGCTCGGTAACTTCGGCGCCGACCATGTGGGCGCCGAGCAGCTCGCCGGTCTTCTTGTCGAAGATCACCTTCACCATGCCCTGGTCTTCGCCGAGCGCGATCGCCTTGCCGTTCGCCGCGAAGGAGAAGCGGCCGACGCGAATGTCGCGGCCCAGTTCCTTGGCCTTGGCTTCGGTGAAACCGACGGAAGCGACCTGCGGGTTGCAATAGGTGCAGCCGGGAACCTTGCCCTTGTCTGTGGGATGAACATTCGGCAGCCCGGCGATCTTTTCGACGCAGACGACGCCTTCATGCTCGGCCTTGTGCGCCAGCATCGGCGGGCCGGCGACGTCGCCGATCGCATAGATGCCGGCGACATTGGTCTTGCCGTAACCGTCCGCGACGACGCAGCCGCGGTCGGTCTTGATGCCGAGTGCCTCGAGGCCGAGGTTCTCGATGTTGCCCTGAACGCCGACAGCCGAAATCATCCGGTCCGCGGTGATCTGCTGCACCTTGCCGTCCGACGTCTCGACATGCGCCGTGATGCTTCCCGCACCCTTCTCGACCTTGGTCACCTTGGCACTGGTGAAGATCTTGAGGCCGCGCTTTTCCAGCTGCTTGCGGGCGATAGCGGTGATTTCGGCATCCTCGACCGGCATGATGGTCGGCATGACTTCGACGACCGTGACGTCGACGCCCATCGAGCGGTAGAAGCTGGCGAATTCGATGCCGATCGCACCCGAGCCCATGACGATCAGCGACTTCGGCAGCGCGTCCGGCTTCAGCGCTTCGAAATAGGTCCAGATCAGCTTGCCATCCGGCTCGATGCCGGGCAGCGCGCGCGGGCGGGCGCCGGTCGCGATGATGATGTGCTTGGCGGTATAGGTGCCCTCGCCCTTGACGTTCTTCGGCAGCGGATGCTGCGGCTCGACAACAGGCTTCGACGACTTGCCGACGACGATCTCGCCGGGCTTCGTCAACTTCGCTTCGCCCCAGATGATGTCGATCTTGTTCTTCTTCATCAGGAAGCCGACGCCGGCATTCAGACGGGCGGAAACGGCGCGCGAGCGGCCGACGACGGCCTTGGCGTCCGGCTTGACCGTGCCTTCGAGAACGAGGCCGAAATCCTTGAAGTGATTGGCATGATCGAGCACCTCGGCCGAACGCAGCAACGCCTTTGTCGGAATGCAGCCCCAGTTCAGGCAGATGCCGCCCATATGCTCGCGCTCGACGATCGCGGTCTTGAGGCCGAGCTGGCTGGCGCGGATGGCGGCGACATAGCCGCCCGGACCGGAGCCAATGATGATGACGTCGTAGGATTCAGCCATGTGTTTCCTGCCCTTTTGTTACGCTGCGCTGCGGGTCATGAGCACCCACGCGTGTCTCTTGCTGTTTTCGAAGAGCGGCACGGCATCGGCACGCGCAGCCTCCAGAAATCCGTTTCTTCCATAAAGCGACAGAGCCGCCTCGTTATCACTTGCGGTGATGAGACTGACCGGGCGGTAATCCGCCCTTTCGATCTGATCGTCCAGCAGCCTGCGCCCGATGCCGATGCCGCGCAGATGGCGATAGACGCCGAGACTGCCGATGAACCAGCTTCCCACCACCGTCTTCTGCAAGGCGAGCATCGGCTCTGTCGCCGGGATCGTCGCCTCGATATCGCCTATGCCTTCATCGAGCGCATGGCCGATCGCCACACCGGCGACCTCGCCATAAGCCTCGGCGATCACAGCATCCCGCCAGCCGCCGACAGCCTGCTCCTCACTCATTTTCAGCCGCCCCCGCTCTAACGGCGTGTCGCTGACGCCATTCGCCACATCGGCAAACCAGAGCCAGGAGGCAAACCCATGCGATGCGATATCCGCCAGGATCGCCAGCTCCGAGGCATCGCGCCGTGAGGCCTGCCGCAGGGCGATGAAGGCGGTCATATCCTCAGATCCCCAGCATCATCCGCACGATCGATTCCAGGCCGCGCCCGAGCGCACGCGTGTTCTCCGCATCGAGATGAATGCCGTCGATCGGCGTGGTCTTGGCGACGGAGTTGCCGTCGAAAAAGCCGCAGCCGAGTTCGTCGGCAAGGTCACGGTAGAGTGTCGCGAGCTTGGCAGATTCCTCGATGCCGCCGGGAAAGGAGGCGGCGAAAGGCACATTGCCCGTCGCGCAGATCGCCGGCGGCGCCACGATCAGGATCTCCGGCCCGTCGAATTCGAAGGGCCAGGCATGATTGCGGATCAGCCGCACGAGGCGGCTGATGCCTTGGCATGCGGCGAAGGCCGAACCGGCAACAACCGGCTTCATGTCGTTGGTGCCGAGCAGCAGGATGACGAGATCGAGCGGCGCATGTGTCTGCAGGATCGTCGGCAGAACCCGCGCACCGTTGCGGTCGCAATCGGCGAGGTGATCGTCGAAAGCGGTCGTGCGACCGTTCAGGCCTTCGGCGATGACGCGCGCCTCGCTGCCGAGCGCTGCCTGAAGCACGCTCGGCCAGCGATTCTTGTACTCATGACGGCCGATCGTCTCGGCGTCATAACCCCAGGTCAGCGAGTCGCCATAGCAAAGAACGGTCTTGGTCATTTCCGCCTCCGCTTCGCTATCAGACAAGCATGCCCATCGGGTTTTCGATGTAGCCCTTGAAGGCCTGGAGCAGCTCGGCGCCGAGCGCACCGTCGACGCAGCGATGGTCGGTCGACAGCGTAACGCTCATGACCGTGGCGATCGCCATTTCGCCGTTCTTGACGACGACCCGCTGCTCGCCGGCGCCGACCGCGAGGATCGTCGCGTGCGGCGGGTTGACGACGGCTGCGAAGTTCTTGACGCCCATCATGCCCATATTCGAGACCGAGCTGGTGCCGCCCTGGTATTCCTCGGGCTTCAGCTTGCGGTCCTTGGCCCGCTTGCCGAGATCGCGCATCTCGTTAGAGATGACGGACAGCGTCTTCTGCTCGGCCTTGCGGATGATCGGCGTGATCAGGCCGCCGGGGATCGAGACGGCGACGCCGACATCGGCGTGCTTGTGCTTGACCATGTTGCTGTCGGTCCAGGAGACGTTTGCATCCGGAACATCGCGCAGCGCCAGCGCCATGGCCTTGATGACCATGTCGTTGACCGAGAGCTTGTAGGCCGGGGCATTGTCCTTGCGCGGGGCCGCATCGTTCAGCTGAGCGCGCAGCGCCATCAGAGCATCGAGCTCGCAATCGACGCTGACGTAGAAATGCGGGATCGTCTGCTTGGATTCGACCAGGCGCCGGGCGATCGTCTTGCGCATGCCGTCATGCGGCACGAGCTCATAAGAACCCGGTTCGAAGAGCTTGAGCACGGCTTCCTCGGAAGCGCCCTTCGGCGCTGCAGCGGCCGGGGCCGGAGCGGCCTGCGGAGCGGAAGCAGCAGCGGCCGGAGCCGGCGCAGCCTTGGCTCCACCGCCGGCAACGGCGGCTTCGACATCGCTCTTGATGACGCGCCCATGCGGGCCGGAGCCTGCGACAGCGGAAAGATCGATACCGGCTTCCTTGGCGAGACGGCGGGCGAGCGGCGAAGAGAAGGTGCGGTTACCGCCTGCCGAAACCGATGCCGGTGCAGCGGCGGCAGCCGGAGCGGACTCAGCCTTCGCCGGTGCAGCCTCTGCCTTCGGAGCGGGGGCGGCTTCAGCCTTGGCCGGCGCGGCGGAGCCGGCACCGCTTGCGGCGGCGGCGACATCCTCACCGTCAGCGGCGAGAACCGCAATCAGCGCGTTGACCTTGACGCCTTCGGTGCCGGCCGGAACGACCAGCTTGGCAACCGTGCCTTCATCGACGGCTTCGACTTCCATCGTCGCCTTGTCGGTCTCGATCTCGGCGATGACATCGCCAGACCTGACCGTGTCGCCTTCCTTGACCAGCCACTTGGAAAGATTGCCTTCTTCCATGGTCGGAGAGAGGGCGGGCATCGTGATATTGATCGGCATCGAAATACCCTCCCCTTATTTGTAGCAAACGGCCTTCACCGCATCGACGACTTCGCCGACATTCGGAAGGGCCAGCTTTTCGAGATTGGCGGCGTAAGGCATCGGCACGTCCTTACCGGCGATCGTCAGGATTGGCGCATCGAGATAGTCGAAGGCCTGCTGCATGACGCGGGTGGCTATTTCGGTGCCGACGGATGATTGCGGATAACCTTCCTCGACGGTGACGAGGCGGCCGGTTTTCTTTACCGATTCGATAACGGTCGGCAGATCCATCGGGCGGATGGTGCGAAGATCGATCAGTTCGACATCGATGCCGAGCTGTTCGAGCTCGGCGGCCGCCTTCGTCGCATAAGTCATGCCGATGCCGAAGGACACGACCGTGACGTCCTTGCCCGGGCGATGGATGCGCGCTTTGCCGATCGGCAGCACGAAATTATCGAGCTTCGGCACGTCGAAGTGCTGGCCGTAGAGAATTTCGTTTTCGAGGAAGATGATCGGGTTCGGGTCGCGGATTGCCGCCTTCAGCAGGCCCTTGGCGTCGGATGCCGTGTAGGGCATGACGACTTTCAGGCCGGGGATGGCGCTGTACCAGGCGGCATAGTCCTGGCTGTGCTGGGCGCCGACGCGTGCGGCGGCACCGTTCGGGCCGCGGAAGACGATCGGAGCGCCCATCTGGCCGCCAGACATATACAGCGTCTTGGCGGCCGAGTTGATGATATGGTCGATCGCCTGCATGGCGAAGTTGAAGGTCATGAATTCGACGATCGGGCGAAGGCCGGCCATGGCGGCACCGACGCCGACTCCGGCAAAGCCGTGCTCGGTGATCGGCGTATCGATGACGCGGCGGGGGCCGAATTCCTGCAGCAGGCCCTGCGTGACCTTGTAGGCGCCCTGATATTCGGCGACTTCCTCGCCCATGACGAAGACGTCGTCGCTGGCGCGCATTTCTTCGGCCATGGCGTCGCGCAGCGCTTCACGCACGGTCATTGACACCATTTCGGTGCCAGCTGGAATTTCCGGGTCATTCGGAACGACAGCCTTCGGCTCGGCCGGAAGCGGCGCTGAGGCCGAACCGGTGTTGGTCGGCTTTTCTTCCTGGGCCACCTGCGGAGCGGCGGCGGCCGGCTTGGCGGAAATATCCGAAGCGGATTCGCCGTCCTGCAGCAGCACGGCAATTTTGGTGTTGACCTTGACGCCTTCGGTGCCGGCGTCGACCAGCAGCTTGCCGATGATGCCTTCGTCAACGGCTTCGACTTCCATCGTCGCCTTGTCGGTCTCGATTTCGGCAATGACGTCGCCTGAAGTGACCTTGTCACCTTCCTGCTTCAGCCATTTGGACAGCGTGCCTTCTTCCATGGTCGGAGAGAGGGCGGGCATGAGGATATCGATAGGCATGGGTTCCCTCCCCGATTAAAGCAGAATGTCGGTATAGAGCTCGGATGCATCCGGCTCCGGATCGGCCTGGGCGAAGTCGGCGCTGTCGGCGACGATGTCGCGGACATCCTTGTCGATCGCCTTCAGATCGTCTTCGGAAGCCCAGCCCTTTTCAATGAGGCGCGCCTTCACCTGCTCGATTGGGTCCTGCTCGGAGCGCATCTTCTGCACTTCTTCCTTCGTGCGATATTTCGCCGGATCGGACATGGAGTGGCCGCGATAACGATAGGTCAGCATTTCGAGAATGATCGGCCCCTTGCCGGAGCGGCAATGTTCTAGCGCCTCGTCGGCCGCCGCCTTGACGGCGCGAACGTCCATGCCGTCGACCTGAATGCCGGGAATGCCGAAACCGGAGCCGCGCAGCGAATAGTTCGACTGGGCGGTGGCACGGGCGGTCGAGGTGCCCATGGCGTAACGGTTGTTTTCGACGATATAGACGATCGGCAGCTTCCAGAGCGCCGCCATGTTGAAGCTCTCGTAGACCTGGCCCTGGTTGGCAGCGCCGTCGCCAAAATAGGCGATGGCGACATTGCCGTTGCCGCGGTAGTGGTTTGCAAAAGCAAGCCCCGTTCCGAGCGAAACCTGGGCGCCGACGATGCCGTGACCGCCGTAGAAATGCTTCTCTTTCGAGAACATGTGCATCGAGCCGCCCTTCCCGTGGGAATAGCCGCTGCGGCGCCCGGTCAGCTCCGCCATGACGCCGCGCGCCTCCATGCCGGTTGCCAGCATATGGCCGTGGTCGCGATAGGCGGTGATGACCTGATCGCCTTCCTTCTGTGCCATCTGCATGCCGACAACGACGGCTTCCTGACCGATATAGAGATGACAAAAGCCGCCGATGAAGCCCATGCCGTAAAGCTGACCGGCCTTCTCCTCGAAGCGGCGGATCAGTAGCATCTCGCGATAGGCCTTGAGTTCCTCATCCCGATCGAAGTCGGCTACCGGGCCTCCATTCGATGCTTTGGCTGCTGGTTTTGCTGCAGTTTTGCGGCTGGAAACGGTCGCGGTCTTTCGCGGCGCCATTCAACCCTCCCTATGGGTTTGTCGTTTCTCGGTGGCGCGTACCATAGGGAAGAAATATGACCACAGCAATGCCATAATTGCATGGCTCGTATTCGTCGCTAAATCATTGAAAACAAATCGGGAATTCCAATTAACCCGATTTCGGTTAATTGGAATAATGGTTGAAAATGACGATCTCGTCCGCGCGCGACATATTCAGCTGATATCGCGCCTTTTCGTCCAACATATCCTTGTCGAGCGAGCCATCACTCAGCAGCGCGACCTGGCTTTCCAGATGTTCGCGCTTCGCCTTAAGGACGGCAAGCTCCCTTTCGCGCGCGACGCGCTGACGCTCGAACGTCTCCGTCGCCCGCAGGCCATAATCGCCATGGATGCAATGATAACCGAAATAGGAAAGGAAGGCGACCGTCATGGCCGGAATGACGAAGCGGCCGAGCTTTCTCTTCTTATGATGCTTTGTCCACATACACGCATGCTCTTGAACGCATTACCAATTCGCTCAGCATAACGCGCAGAGATTAACCGTTCATTGACCGTAGAAAGCGCGCACGAAAAAACCCGCGCCGGGTGGCGCGGGTCGAGCCGTTGAAAATCGGAACGATCAGCCTTTGATGATCGAGCGGCCGGCATACTGGGCCTGGGGGCCGAGGCCTTCCTCGATGCGGATCAGCTGATTGTACTTGGCGAGACGGTCGGAACGCGACAGCGAACCGGTCTTGATCTGGCCGCAGTTGGTGGCAACGGCAAGATCGGCGATGGTCGAATCTTCGGTTTCGCCGGAGCGGTGCGACATGACCGCGGTATAGGCCGCCTTATGCGCCGTGTTGACGGCGTCGAGGGTTTCCGTCAGCGAGCCGATCTGGTTGACCTTGACGAGGATCGAGTTGGCGACGCCCATGCGGATGCCGTCGCGAAGGCGGGCGGAGTTGGTGACGAAGAGATCGTCGCCGACGAGCTGGGTCTTCTTGCCGATCAGATCGGTCAGCGCCTTCCAGCCGTCCCAGTCGTCCTCGGCCATGCCGTCCTCGATCGAGATGATCGGGTATTTGCCGGCGAGCTCGGCGAGATATTCGGCCATGGCGCCCGATTCGAGCGTACGGCCTTCCCCTTCGAGAACATACTTGCCGTCCTTGAAGAATTCCGTCGAGGCGCAGTCGAGGCCGAGGCACATGTCGTCGCCCGGCTTGTAGCCGGCTTTCTCGATCGACTTCATGATGAAATCCAGGGCTTCGGGCGCGCTCTTCAGGCCGGGGGCGAAGCCGCCTTCGTCACCGACATTGGTGTTGTGGCCCTGCGCGGCAAGCTCCTTTCGAAGCGTATGGAAGACTTCCGACCCCATACGCACGGCGTCGGCGATCGAATCGGCGCCGACCGGCAGGATCATGAATTCCTGGAAGTCGATCGGATTGTCGGCATGGGCGCCGCCGTTGATGATGTTCATCATCGGCACCGGCAGGAGGCTGGCGGAAGCGCCGCCGACGTAGCGGTAAAGCGGCAGGCCGGATGCCTGGGCGGCAGCCTTGGCGACGGCGAGCGAGACGCCGAGGATGGCGTTGGCGCCGAGGCGCGACTTGTTCGGCGTGCCGTCGAGCTCGATCATGATGTTGTCGATCTGAATCTGGTTTTCGGCGTCGATGCCGCCGATCGCGTCGAAGATCTCGGTGTTGGCGGCCTCGACCGCCTTTTCGACGCCCTTGCCGAGATAGCGCTTGCCGCCGTCGCGCAGCTCGACCGCCTCATGCGCGCCCGTCGAGGCGCCCGAGGGAACGGCCGCGCGGCCCATGCTGCCGTCTTCGAGATAGACGTCGACTTCGACGGTGGGGTTGCCACGGCTATCGAGGATCTCGCGGGCGATGATATCGGTGATTGCAGTCATGGGTTCTTCCTGCTCGGTGGGTGATAAGTCGTTCGAAGCCTGTCATAATCGAAGGCGTGCAAATTACAATGCCGCAATTTCCGGCCTCCGAACCAGCATTCCGTCGTGGCCTAAACCACGAACATGTCAGCTTGTTGAACGTCAGGACTTGGCGATCGCATCGAAGGCAAGCAGCTTCTCGAGCAGTCGCGGCATGTCCTTGAGATAAACCATATTCGGGCCATCGGACGGCGCGTTGTCGGGGTCCTGATGGGTTTCGAGGAAGACGCCGGCAATTCCCGTCGCCACTGCCGCGCGCGCCAGCGTTTCCACGAACTCGCGCTGGCCGCCGGAGGAATCGCCCTGCCCGCCCGGCTGAGCGACGGAATGCGTCGCGTCGAAGATGACGGGAGCGCCCATCGCCGCCATAATCGGCAGCGAGCGCATGTCGGAGACCAGCGTATTGTAGCCGAAGGAAGCGCCACGCTCGCACAAGAGCACATTCGGATTGCCGCTGGCGTTGAGCTTCTTCAGGACGTTCTTCATGTCCCAGGGGGCGAGGAACTGGCCCTTCTTGACATTGACGGCACGGCCGGTCCTTGCGGCGGCGATCAGTAGGTCGGTCTGACGGCAGAGGAAGGCCGGGATCTGCAGGACATCGACCACCTTGGCCACCTCGGCGCATTGCTCGGCCGTATGGACGTCGGTTATGACCGGAAAGCCGAATTCCTTCTTGAGGTCGGCAAAGACCTCCATGCCCTTTTCCAGGCCGATGCCGCGCTCGGCCGAGAGCGAGGTGCGGTTGGCCTTGTCGAAGGAGCTTTTGTAGACAAGACCCATGCCAAGCTTTGCGCAAAGCTCCTTCAGCGTGCCGGCGACCATGAAGGCGTGGTCCCGGTTCTCCATCTGACAGGGGCCGGCAATCAGCGACAGGCGGGCGGTATTGGAAAAGGTGACCTGACCTTCGCCTTCGCCGATCCTGACTTCGGAATTCGTGTCGGTGCTCATCGTGTTTCCTCGAAGGCGAAGAGCGCACCCTGCCCGGGCGTAGACTTCACCAGAATGCGATTGTTCTTGCGCGTGAATGTGATCCCGTTAGCACCCAAATGCGCTTCTGTCACGGCAAGATCGGCGACGGTGAAGAGGATTACCCGGCCGCGCAGACCACGATCGGCGGATGAGACGGCAAGCTCGAAATAGGCCTCCAGCCCTTCGGGCGTCATCAGGCTGATCTTCGCATTTGATGCCGCGATATTCACGCCGAAACCGGTTTTCTCCGCCGCCGCCTGCCCTATCGCAAGCCCGACGAAGGCGGCGAATGCCGCCGGGTCCGGCGCACAAAGCGCGATCTCGGCAATGCCGATCACGCCATTGGCATGCGTCTCCAGCGCGGCGCGATCTGTCGGGAAGGAATTGATGCGCTGGCAGGTAAAGAGAAAGAAATCGGGTGCGCGCAGATCAGCTGCAAAGGCCAGCTTGAAGCTGCCGACGGTCTCCGAACCATCCGGCATCCGCATCGGCCGGCTGAATTGCAACATCTCGCCGGCGCTCGCGCCGTTGCTGACGAAGCGCTTATGATCGAGGCCGGCATCCTCGCTGAGGAAGGCCAGCGCAGACAATCCCTCCTCGCCGCAGCGGAAGCGGAAGGCGCGATTGCGGGCGATGAAGACATTGCCGTGGCGGGCCGCTGCCTCGCTCTCCTCGACGCTCGCCACGCCAAGCGGCTCCAGATAGGTCTTGTCGGCGAAAAAGACGCAGGCATTCTCCGTTCCGAAGGGATGGCGCCCATCGGCGGCGACGGTGAAACCGAGCTTGCCGAGCCTCTCACGCGCCAGATCGATATTGACCACCGGCAGCACGACGTGATCCAGCGGATGCGACTTGGCGGAATGCGCGTTCATGATATCCTCCTGAAAGGGGCAAAGATGTGCGACAGCCCCTCCCCGAATGCAAGCGATGTGCGCCAATCCCGTCGAATGAAATTAAAAATCTCGACGAGTTGGCCCGAAGTTTTACGGAAATTTAGCTACTTGCGGAACACATATGGAACATATAGTGTCTGTTCTGGATTTGTTTCAATCAGGGGTCTGACGTCGATGCTCACGCGCAAACAACAGGAGCTTCTCCTTTTCATTCATGAGCGCATGAAGGAATCCGGCGTCCCTCCCTCCTTCGACGAAATGAAGGATGCCCTGGATCTCGCCTCGAAATCCGGCATTCACCGCCTGATCACGGCGCTCGAGGAGCGCGGCTTCATTCGCCGCCTACCGAATCGCGCCCGGGCGCTTGAAGTGATCAAGCTTCCGGAGGCCTATAACCCCAGCCTGCAACAGCGCCGCGGTTTTTCGCCGAGCGTCATCGAGGGCAGCCTCGGCAAACCCCAGCCGGTCGCCGCCCCCGCTGCCGCAAAGCCGGTCGCCGACAACGGCAACTCTGTCTCCGTGCCGGTCATGGGAAGAATCGCCGCCGGCGTTCCGATCTCGGCGATCCAGAACAACACGCATGACATCGTCATTCCCGCGGACATGCTTGGCTCCGGTGAGCACTACGCGCTGGAGGTCAAGGGCGATTCGATGATCGACGCCGGCATCTTCGACGGCGACACCGTGATCATCCGCAACGGCAGCACCGCAAGTCCCGGCGACATCGTCGTTGCCCTCGTCGACGACGAGGAAGCAACGCTGAAACGCTTCCGCCGGAAGGGCGCCTCGATCGCGTTGGAAGCCGCCAACCCGGCTTACGAGACCCGGATTTTCGGGCCGGACCGCGTCAAGGTGCAGGGCAAGCTCGTCGGCCTCATTCGCCGTTATCACTGACAGCAGCCGGACCGGATTCGGTAAAACTGTCTTTGCGCCAATCATAGGCGCGATGGCGCATCCATGGCCGCGATAGCGCCTCGAATGCGGTTGCGACCTGCAGGCCGGCATCGGCGAAGCGCAATTCGACGGAACCGGTCCTGCGGAGCGTCTCGCCGGTGAAGAGCGTCCCGCCTGAACGGCAGCTGTTGAAACGCAGGCGGACCGAGGTCACGACGATATCGGCCGTATCGCAGGCCGGGCCGAGATAGGCGGCATTGTCGATGACGGTGACGATATGGCCATTGCCGAGTCGTGATGTGCACCACGCCTTCTTGACGCAGGAAAACCGGTTTGCTTCACCGCCTGCTGCGGCTGCCCGCATCGCTGCGCTCGCTTCGTTCTGCTGATCGCGGGAAAGCCTGACTCGGCGGTCTTCTCCTTCCGGCGGGATAGCCGGACCATCCAGCATCTTCGGTGGAACATGTGTCGGCAGGACCAGCGCTCGCTGCCACTGGTCGAAGATGAAATCCGGCGGGTTTTCACGGTTGGACGCGATTGCCTCAGCCGCAACGACCGCAACCAGACCACCATCCTCCGAAATCACCAGATCCGGCGGGCGGGGAGCCGGCAGCAGCAGTACGGTGAGTGTCGAGACGGCGATGATGGATGTGCCGACATGGCGCAGCCGGGTGCGCAGCAGCGTCAGCAGCAGAAAGCCTGCCACCGCCACTGCGAAATACCAGGCGGGCAAGCGGCCGATGCCGATATCGCCGCCCCAGCCGGACACCGTCTTGGCAACCGCAATCACCAGATCGAGGCCGAATCCGACCACCGTCCAGAGCGGAGCATCCAGCCCGAAGGGCATGAGCAGCATCGCCAGCAGCCCGGCCGGCATGACGATGAAGGAGATGATCGGCATCGTCGCAAGGTTTGCCGGCAGGCCGTAAGCCGTCAGGCGATGAAAATGCTCGATCGAAAACAGGGCGGTGGAAAAACCGCCGATCAGCGAGGTCAGGAAGACGCCGCCGAAGAAACCGGCGACGACAACCACCGGCCTGATGATCGGCAATTTCAGGAAAGCGTTTTCACGGACACGCCTGTCCTTCCACAGCTGATAGCCCGATACCAAAGCCAATGTCGCGGCAAAGGACATCTGAAAGCTCGGTCCCAATACTTCCGAAGGTGAAATGGCGATGATGATGAGCGCAGAGAGAACGACATTGCGCAGGCTGATCGACGGCCGATCGAAGAAGACGGCAATCAGCATGATGGTCATCATGATAAAAGCGCGCTCGGCCGAAACCCCGAAACCGGAGATCAGGTAATAGGCGGTGACGGCCATGAGCGCACCGGCGGCGGCGATCTTCTTTGTCGGATAGGCTTGGGCGACGCCGGGAAAGAGGCAGAGCAGCATGCGGAAGCCGACGAAGAAGATGCCGGCCGACAGCGCCATGTTGAGGCCCGAGATCGCGACGATATGGGCAAGGCCGGACTGGCGCAGCGCCTCCGTCGTCGTCTTCGAGATGGCGCGCCGTTCATCCGTCACCAGAGCAGCGGCAAAAGCGCCGGTATCGCCGGGCAGGATCGATCTTATGCGGTCGCCGATGCTGCTGCGCAGCCGGTAGAGCCATTCGAGCAGAGCGTCCGACGTCGAGCTGGCCGCCTGCGGGCCTGCCTCCAAGTCGAGTTTCTCCGGCGCACCATAGAAGAAACCGTTGGCACCGATGCCGTCGAAATAGGCACCGAAGGAGAAATCGTTGAGCGCGGGAAGTGCGGGGCCCGCCGGCGGTGTCAGCCGTGCCTTGCCGGTGATGATGTCGCCGATTTCGAAAGGCGCATCGGCGCCCCGGACGATCGCGGTGATGCGTCTCGGCGGCCGTTTCAGCTCCGGAGCCTCGGTGCCTGTGACGGCAAGAATGTAGCGCCAGCGCCCGCGGCCGTCCCCTTCCCGCCGTTCGACACGGCCGGTCACCGTCGTCGTCACGGATGAATCGAGGATCACCGTCGAAGCCCGCCAGCTCTCAAACTGAGCCGAGAGCATGCCGCCGGCGAAAAGTGCCAGCGCCATCAAACTTGCGCGCAAGGCCGGCCGGCTGGGACCGGTGAGGAAAACCGCGGCCGCCGACACCAGCAAGCAGAGCAGCGATGGAACGAGGGGCAAATCCGATGCCGCAAGAAACCAGAAGGCCGAGCCGGCTCCGAGGAAGACCGGCGAGAACAGCAGCATTCGGCCATAATCGGCCTCTTCGCCCAGCATGTAGGCTCCGGCAGGCAGCGATTGCCGGGCGGCGGCCAGCAGCCGATGACGCAACGGGGTCTGCGACTGCGTCCTTACCGATTGAGTCACCACCGCAGGCGCAGGAAAATTCGGCGGATCGGCAAGGCCGGCGCCCACTTGCGGCCGCAATTCGGCTGTCGTCTGTTCCTGCATGCGCCGCCCAAAATGCCCCGCGAAGTCGCCAGAATGCAACCTTCACGCAAATCCGGCAAGAATAATCGGTTGAAATACGAAGGAAAACCCAAAGGAGCAAAAGGCAAGTCGAATCATCGGCTTCCGTTATGCGTGCGGCTCATCGCTGCGGTGCCTAAAAGGTGATGCCGCAATGCACAAAATGCCATCACGGTAACTTGGCATTAGCGTCACGATCATATAGCTATCGGAAAGGACGCTTAACCCCTATGGCGCTTTTGTGGCGCCACCGACATTTCGGAGGATCAGCATGACGGATCAAAGCGCTACAATAAAAATCGGTGACAAATCAGTCGACCTCGCCGTTAAAAGCGGCACGATCGGCCCGAGCGTCATCGACATCGGTGCCCTCTACAAAAACACCGCTTCCTTCACTTACGATCCGGGCTTCACCTCGACCGCATCCTGTGAATCCAAAATCACCTATATCGACGGTGACGAAGGTGTGCTGCTGCACCGCGGCTATCCAATCGAGCAGCTTGCCGAGCACGGCGACTTCCTCGAGGTCTGCTACCTCCTGCTCTACGGCGAACTGCCGACGGCCGCGCAGAAGAAGGACTTCGACTATCGCGTCACGCACCACACGATGGTGCATGAGCAGATGAGCCGCTTCTTCACCGGCTTCCGCCGTGATGCGCATCCGATGGCTGTGATGTGCGGCTGTGTCGGCGCCCTGTCGGCCTTCTATCACGACTCCACAGACATCACCGATCCGCACCAGCGCATGGTCGCCAGCCTGCGCATGATCGCCAAGATGCCGACGCTTGCCGCTATGGCCTACAAGTATCATATCGGCCAGCCCTTCGTTTACCCGAAGAACGACCTCGACTATGCGTCGAACTTCCTGCGCATGTGCTTTGCCGTCCCCTGCGAGGAATATGTGGTCAATCCGGTGCTTGCCCGCGCCATGGACCGCATCTTCATCCTGCATGCCGATCACGAGCAGAACGCTTCGACCTCGACCGTCCGTCTCGCCGGTTCGTCGGGCGCCAATCCGTTCGCCTGCATCGCTGCCGGCATCGCTTGCCTCTGGGGCCCCGCCCATGGCGGCGCCAACGAAGCGGCTCTCAACATGCTGACAGAAATCGGCACCGTTGACCGCATTCCGGAATATGTCGCCCGCGCCAAGGACAAGAACGATCCGTTCCGGCTGATGGGCTTCGGCCACCGCGTCTATAAGAACTATGATCCGCGCGCCAAGATCATGCAGAAGACGACGCATGAAGTGCTTGGCGAACTTGGCATCAAGGACGATCCGTTGCTGGAAGTTGCGATGGAGCTGGAGCGCATTGCGCTCACCGACGAATATTTCATCGAGAAGAAGCTCTATCCCAATATCGACTTCTATTCCGGCATCACGCTGAAGGCGCTGGGCTTCCCCACCACCATGTTCACCGTGCTCTTCGCGCTTGCCCGCACCGTCGGCTGGATCGCCCAGTGGAACGAGATGATCGAGGATCCGGAACAGCGCATCGGCCGTCCGCGCCAGCTCTATGTCGGCGAACCGAAGCGCGACTACATCCCGGTTTCGAAGCGCTGATCGCTTCAGAGCTCAAAAGAAACCCGGTCAGGAATGGCCGGGTTTTTTCTTGTTCAAAACGTCGAGAAGGATTTCGGCGGCCTGTTCGCCGGGCGGCTTTTCCGTCTGCATGCGCTGCCAGATGAGCTCGTAGCCTTCCTTCATCGCCTTAAGCTGATAGGTGTCGGCCGACAGCCTTTCCATCCAGCGCGCAAGGCTTGCACCGCGAACGACATCGTTCAGATATTCCGGCACGACCGGGTAATCGGCGATCAGGTTCGGCAGCGCACCGGTCCAGGTCTTGATGCCCGATGTCAGCATGCGCATGATCCAGTCGACCTTGTAGGCGGAGACGACGGGAACGTCGGCAAGGGCGAGTTCGAGAATAACGGTTCCGGACGCCGCCATGGCCGCATCGGCCTCGGCAAAGGCCTTCCATTTTGCTTGCGCGCCGACGACGATTTCCGGCTTTACCGCCCACGCCGCCGTGATTTCGTGGACAAGCGCTTGCCTGTGCGTCACCGTCGGCAGAATGAAGCGTGTCGGCCCATTGCGGGCGACGAGTTCATTCGCGGCGATCTCGAAGTAAGGCAGAAGCTTCTGGATCTCGGAGGAGCGCGAGCCAGGAAGAAGCAGGATCGGACCGTTACCTGGCTGCCTTCCCAGGCGCAGGCGACGTGTCTCCAGCAGCGCTGGGTCGGCGACCAGACGATGCCCGACGTAGGTCGTCGCCGGCCCATTGAGGCGCTGCATGGCTGCCGGTTCAAAGGGCAGGACGGCAAGCACGTGATCGACATAGGCGAGCATGCGCGTGGCGCGATATTCCTTCCAGGCCCAGACGCTCGGACAGACGTAATTGACGACCGGCAGATCGGGCAACGCGGTGCGCACGCGCTTGGCGACGCGATGGGTGAAATCGGGACTGTCGATGATGACAAGGATATCCGGCTTTGCGGCGACGATCTCAGCCGTGGTTTGACGGATCAGGCCAAACAGCCTTGGCAGCCGGCTCAGCACCTGGGTGATGCCCATGATCGACAGCTCGGAAAAATCGAACAGGGATTTCAACCCCTCCGCCTGCAGCCCCTCGCCGCCAACGCCGACAAGTTCCACCGGCCCGCTGTAAATCCGCTTCAGCGCCGCGATGAGATCGGCGCCAAGCAGATCGCCCGACACTTCCCCGGCAATGACGGCGATCTTCAGCGGCGCTCCGTTCATTCGAGCCCCCATGCCGGCAGACCACGATCGATGCCGCAGACGAACAACCCAGCCTCGTCGGCGGCGCTGATGACCGCGGTCCGATCAAGCACCAGCGAGCGACCGGCCTCGATTGCGATGCCGGCAAGGCCGGCTTTCGCAGCGTTCAGGATTGTGGCAACGCCGATCGCCGGCAGGTCAGCGCGAATGTCCTGTTGCGGCTTGCAGAGCTTGACGAGCACGCCGCGGCGGCGCGGCGAAATCCGTCCGGCGGTCCTGAGGCCGGCAACACGGTCCAGCATCTCATCTGTGCCCTCAAGTCCTTCCAGCGCGACAACGCGCCCGCCGATGCTGACTGCACCCTGCCCGACATCCAGCCGGCCAAGCGTCTCGGCGGCATCGGCGGCTCGGCTGATATCTCGCCGGTCTTCCTCGCCGGGGGCGGCGGCACCAAGCGGGCCAACGGAAGCGAGCAGGTCGGGGGCGATCTCGTGGGCGCCGACGACCCGCCGCCCGTTCCCCTCGATCAACCGGATCACCATCTGCAGAACCGTATCGTCGCCGCCTGAGAGCAATGTGCGAATGGCGGCCGGGACCTTCATCAGAATGCGCAACGTCGGGCGCACCTCGCGCCATTCCGGCCGGCGGCGCACACTTCCCGACATCACCACACGTCCGACGCCATATCGGTTGAAGAGGCCCTCAAGGGCGGCGAAATCGCCGATGCCGATAACGGCGTGATCATAGCCTTCCCAACGTGGATCACTTTCGTCCTTCAGCGCGACGATAACGGGATTTTCGCCAGCCGCGCGCGCGGCTTCGGCGACATAGCAAGGCAGAAGGCCACCGCCGGCGATGATCGCCAACCGGCCCGCAGCGGTGTCGCCTGTTAAAGCCACGGACTAGCCCTTCTGCCCCCGGGTCGGCGAGGACAGTGCGCGGTCGCTGTCGGCTGCAATGAAGTCGAGGATCTGCACCACCTGCTCGCAATCGGCATATTCCTCACGGATCGCGGCGGCGTTTTCGCGCACGGAGCCCGTTCCTTCGAAGATCGCCTTGTAGGCGCGGCGCACCCGGTGGATGACAGCGCGGTCGATGCCGGCCCGCGTCATGCCGACGACGTTGAGGCCGCCCAGCAGACCTGGATTACCGTTCAGCATGCCATAGGGAATGACATCGTAACTCACCGCCGACAGGCCGCCGACGAAGGCGTGGCGGCCGACGCGGGTGAACTGGTGAACAGCCGAGCCGCCGCCCAGGATAACGCGATCCTCGATGACGACATGGCCGGCGAGCATGACGTTGTTCGACATGATCACATGGTTGCCGACCCGGCAGTCGTGCGCGACGTGGGAATTGGCAAGGAAAAGGTTGTTGTCGCCAACGATCGTCTGGCCGCCGAAATCGGCCGTGCCGGTGTTCATCGTCACACCTTCGCGGATCGTGCAATTGGCGCCGACCGTCAGCGTCGTTTCCTCGCCGCCGTGGTGCACGCTCTGCGGATCACCGCCGACCACGGCCATCGGAAAGATGCGCGTGCCTTTGCCGATCACGGTGCGGCCGTTGACGACCGCATGCGCCAGGAGCTCGACATTCGCATGCAGGACAACATGCGGCCCGACATGGCAGAAAGGACCGATTTTGACGCCCTCGCCGATGGTAGCTCCGTCTTCGACGACAGCCATCGGATGAATACGGGCGCTTTCGGCGATATTGCTCATGCCTGATCCTTACGAACGATCATCGCGCCGATATCGGCTTCGGCGACAAGTGCGCCGTCGACCTTGGCGTCGCAATGGAATTTCCAGATATTGCCACGCTGCTTGTGCTTCTTCACGTGGAATTCGACGCGGTCGCCGGGCACGACCGGCTTGCGGAAGCGCGCATTCTCGATGGTCATGAAGTAGACGAGGTTGCCGGTCTGCCCTTCCTTCTTGGCGCAGATGGCGCCCGCCGTCTGCGCCATGCCCTCGATCAGCAAAACCCCGGGCATGATCGGCGCTTCGGGAAAATGGCCGGTGAAATGCGGCTCGTTCACCGTGACGTTCTTGATGCCGATCGCCGCGTTGTCGCCGTCGATCTCGATGATCTTGTCGACCATGAGAAACGGATAGCGATGCGGCAGCAGCTTCATGATTTCGGAAATATCAGCCGAAGAAAGCGTCGTCGTGGCTTCCTCAGTCATCTTGCTTGCCTCCAGGGTTCCTCCCGCGCAACTTGGACTTCGACACCTGTTGCGCGGCCTCTCTCAGATAGTCTTTTAGCGGACGTGCAGGGACACCGCCATATTGTCCGCCGGCGGCAAGGTCGGTCATGATACCGCTTTTGGCAGCGATCTGCACGCCGTCACCGATCGTCACATGCCCCTTGATTCCCACCTGGCCGCCGATCTGCACGCCATTGCCGATCTTCGTGCTGCCGGCGATGCCGACCTGCGAAACGATGGCGCAATGGCGGCCGATCTGGACGTTGTGGCCAATCTGGACCTGATTGTCGATTTTTGTCCCCTCGCCGATCACAGTGTCGTCCATGGCGCCGCGGTCGACGGTGGTGTTGGCGCCGATCTCGACATTGTCCTGGATAATCACCCGGCCGATCTGAACGATCTTGATCATGCCGCGCGGCCCCGGTGCATAACCAAAACCATCCTGGCCGATCCGAACGCCATTGTGGAGGATGACGCCATTGCCGATCAGCGCGCAAAGAATGCTCGCTCCAGCCGCAATCGAACAATCCCGGCCGATCTTGACATTCGGGCCAATGACGCTGTTCGCGCCGATGCGCGTTCCCGTCCCGATCTCGGCATGCGCACCAATCACGGCCAACGGTTCGACGATCACGCCCTTTTCAAGTTTGGCGCTCTGATCGATGATCGCGCTCGGAGCAATCTCGCTTTCACCCGAAAGAGCGACCGGACGCAATGCTGCGGGGTAGAACAAGCCTCCCGCCATTGCGAAGGCAGCATGCGGATTGGACGAAAAGATAACCGGAAGATGCGGAGGAACGAGATCGGCAAGCGCTTTGTCGCAGATCACCGCCGAGGCCTCGCATGTCGCAAACTCCTCCCGGTTACGGCGCGACAGGATATAACAGACATCGCCAGCCCGCGCCCGGCTGATGGGGGCGACAGACTTGACGATAACATCGGCATGATCGGAATTGGCGAGTTCTGCCCCAAGAAACTCTGCCAGCTCAGCGAGCCTCAGACCTTCATGGGGCAGAAAAAAACCGTTTTGCTCCATCGGCAATGCTCCAGAACGGAATTGAGTCTTACAGTTCCGGACTGCCGATATCAGAATTGGTTGTTGATGCCAAACTTGAAGTTCTGCGTCTTGTCGAAGTCTTCCTTGAGAACCGGGATTGCGTAATCCAGACGCAATGCACCGAAAGGAGACTGCCAGACGACGCCGACACCGACGGAAGCGCGCAGCGAGGCGTCTTCGCCCTCAATGCCGTCGCCCCTCAGGTCAACGTCGTTGCCGAACAACGTGCCGGCATCGGCGAAGACCGCGCCGCGCAGGTTGAAGTCGCGCGGGAAGCCCGGCATTGGGAACGTCGCTTCGGCCGATGCGGTGAAGTACGTTGTGCCGCCCAGCGGATCGTCGTTGTCACCCCTGACGCGTGGGCCGATACCCTTGTTCTCGAAACCGCGAATGTCGCCATTGGTCAGCGTGAACTGGTCGAAGACATTCAGGTGCTCACCGAAGCCGACGACATAACCCGCCGAGGCCGAAACCGAGCCGATGATATCGGCATCATCAGCAAGCAGGTGGTAGTAGCGGGCCTTGCCGTAGATCTTATAGAACTGCGAGTCGCCACCGAGGCCGGCAATTTCCTGCGTCGCCGTCGCGTAGATGCCTTCGCGCGGCAGAACAGTGTCATCGAGCGTGTTGTAGGTCAGCGTCTGCGAGACGGAGGAACGTGTCCACGGGCTGTCCTCAACGAGGTGCTGATACGGAGCGGACAGATCTGAAAGATCGCTGTTGTCAGCGTCGTACTTCATCTGCTTGTAGTTATAGCGGAAAGTCGTCGCCAGATCTTCGGTGATCGGCGCTGTGACGCGCAGAACGACGCTGGTTTCCTGGTAGTCGTAATTGTCGTTGCTCGACGTTTCACTGTGGTTGACGTCGAAGCCCGCCGCCAGGCGGTAGCCGAGGAAATAGGGTTCGGTGAAGCTGACGCCGTAGGCGCGCGAGCCTTCCTGACCGCCGCCGGCCGAGATGCGGATGTACTGACCGCGGCCAAGGAAGTTCTTTTCTTCGATCGATGCTTCGAGCAGCAGACCGTCGCCGCCGGCGGCATAACCCGCGCCGACACCGAACGAACCGGTCGACTGATCCTGCACGTCGACCACCACCACGACACGATCGGGGGAGCTGCCCGGCTGCGTGGAGATATTGACGGAAGAGAAGTAACCGAGCGCCTCCAGACGACGCTTGGCCTTGGTGATCATCTGCTGATTGAAGGCGTCACCTTCGCTCATGTCAAATTCGCGGCGGATGACGTAGTCGCGCGTACGGCTGTTGCCGCGGATCTCGATGCGCTCCACATAGGCGCGCTCGCCCTGGTCGACGAGATATTCGACGCCGATCGTGTTGTTGTTGAGGTCGCGGTTACCGCGCGGTGTGACGCGCGCAAAGGGATAACCGGCCGACGCAACCTGATCAGAGATCGCTTCGATCGACTTCTGCACTTCCTTGGCGCTATAGACGTGACCTTCCTTCGTGCGCACCAGCGGCAGCAGCTGATCGGAGCCAACACCTTCGACGGTCGACTGGACGGTCACCGGTCCGAAGTCGTAGCGCTGACCTTCCTCGATGTTGAAGGTGAGCGTGTATTTGTTGGTCGCCTCGTCGAAGCTGGCATCGGAAGAGACGATGCGCATGTCGGCATAGCCGCGATTGTAATAGAACTGGCGCAGCGCTTCCTCGTCGGCGTGAAGCTTGTCTTCGTTGTAGACGTCCTTGCGGGTCAGGAACGAAAGGAAGTTCGAACGCTTGGTATTGATGACGGCAGCCAGACGACCGGCGCTGTAGGCATTGTTGCCGACGAAATTGATCGAATCGATCTTGGTGCGATCGCCCTCGTTGATGACAAAGGCGAGATTGACGCGGCCCTCGCCGAGCGGCACCACCTGCGTCGTCACTTCGACTTCGCTGCGGCCGGTGGCGGCATAGGCATCCTTGATCGCCTGGATGTCGGACTGGATCTGCGTGTCGCTGTAAGGACCGGCAGCATGCGTCTGGACGATCGTCGCGAGCTTGTCGTCCTTGATCTTGCGGTTGCCGTTGAAGACGACCTGATTGACGAGCTGGGCCTCCTGGACGTTGACGACGAGCGTGCCGCCGGAAACCGAAATCTTCACATCGGAGAAGTAGCCCGTGCCGTAAAGCTGTTTGACCGAGTTATCGATATCAGTGTTCGAGAAACTCTTGCCCGGCGTGATGGTGAGGTTCGACCGGACAGCTTCCGCGCCGACGCGGCTTGCGCCACGCACATCGATGCGCTGGATGACCGCGGCCTCAGCGGCCGTAGCGGAAACGAACGTCAAAGCACCTGCGCCCGAAGCAACAACACTAGCAGACAGCGCAACCGCCGATACTGCGTTCAAAAACTTTGAACCAGCCTTCATTTCACCTATTACCTTTTTTCCCTCGTCCCCGTCCCCGGGAGAACCCGATTCCGGTCACGTGTGTCGTTTTACCCGCTTTTGACATACAAGCAAGGGAGGGCGTTAATTTCTGTTTACTTCATTTCCAAGCGTGACCCATTCGCCACTACAGCCTTGAAACATCGTAAATAAATAGTAATTCCCTTGCCTTACGCGTTTACCCTCAGCTCAGGGTGATGTCGTTCCAGGTCGTGAAAACCATCAATGTCAATATCATTGCCAGGCCTATACGAAATGCAATTTCCTGGGCCTTGGCACCCAGCGGTTTTCCTCTGACCGCTTCCACCGCATAGAACATCAGGTGGCCACCATCAAGTACCGGAACCGGCATCAGGTTAAGCAATCCTATCGAAACCGACAGCACCGCAGCAAGCTGCAACACTGCCCCCAGGCCAAGCTTCGCCATCTGGCCGGTAGCCTGCGCCACACGGATCGGCCCGCCCAGTTGATCAGCCCGCATTGATCCGCTGAAGATGTTGCCGATATATTTGAAGGTGTCCGTGACGATTTGCCCGCTGGCGATCACGCCCTCACGCAGCGCCTGGAGCGGCGTGTAGGTCTGCAGCCGGAAATTGCCGGAGTTCTTGTCGGTAGCGATGCCGATCTGACCGACTTCCATCTTGTTGCCGAACTGATCGGTCTGGTCGACGCGCTGCGGCACCATCGGCACATCGAGCTTCTGGCCGCCGCGCTCGACTGTGACGACAATCCTCTGGCCGGGGCGCATGCCGACATAGCGGCGCACATCTTCAAACGTCTCGACCTTGCCGCCATCGAGGGCAACCAGGAGGTCGCCGGGAAGGATGCCGGCCGCGGCCGCCGAGCTCTCCGGCTTGACCTCGGCAACGACCGGGTCGGCGATCATGCGGCCATAGACGGTGAAGAGAACAGTGAAGATGGCGATCGCCAGCAGAAAATTGGCGATCGGACCGGCTGCGACAGTCGCGGCACGTTTCCACAGCTTGGCGCCGGCAAAGGAGCGCGCCCTCTCCTCCTCGGACATGGCGGCAAGCTTGTCGCTGTCCGGTTTGCTCGACGCATCCTCGTCGCCGAAGAAGCGGACGTAACCGCCAAGCGGGATCACGGAGATCTTCCAGCGTGTTCCATGACGGTCGGTGAAGCCGAACAGCTCGGGACCGAACCCGACCGAAAAGGCAAGGATACGAATGCCGCTCCAGCGCCCGACAAGGTAATGGCCCATCTCATGCACGAAGACGAGCAGCGAGAGCACCAGGATGAAGGTGACGATGTTCCCCATCACAAATGCGTATATGCCGGTCATCGCGTCCATGGGTTCCTTCCGTCAGGCTGCCGCGTCATCAGAGGCCGAACAATGCCGCTCCGAGCGACGTCATGCCAGCCCCCTTTATCAGGGAAAACAGTGTAGCAAGCAAGAACGCCGCAAAACAGGCGAAAATCAGCCCGTCGACGCGGTCCATGACGCCGCCATGGCCCGGAATAAGACGGCTCGAATCCTTGACGCCGAATTTTCGCTTGATGAAGGATTCGAAAAGATCGCCCGACTGGCTGCAGATCGACAGGATGAGCGCCACGCCGGCGGCGGCGACCTCGGCGCCCGGAAAGAGGAAATAGGCGAGAAGGATGCCCGCTGCGACCGCAGAAACGGCGCCCCCGATTGCACCAGACCATGTCTTTCCCGGGGAGATCGATGGGGCAAGCTTCGGTCCGCGGAGCCTCCTGCCGACGAAATAGGCAAGGATATCGGTCGCCCAGACGACAGCAAAGACGAAAAGCATGGCGTAAAGACCGGGCTGGTCGTCGCTTCTGATCGCGGCGAGTGCCAGGCCCGTGGCGCCGGCATAGAAGAGGCCGACAGGCAGCCAGCGACTCGTGCCGTGCAGAATGATCAGGGCTATGCCGACGGCGGTGACCCCGGCCAGCATGCCGGCGGCGAATTCGAAATTGCCGACAAGCACGAGGAAGGCGACCGCCGCTTCGCCGATCCAGCCGACCACATTGGCGACCCAATCCCGCGCAATGCCGGTTATCTTAGACCATTCATAATAGATCAGCAGGCCAATCACCGTCGCCAGGGTGCGAAAGGCAGGGCCGCCATACCAGGTGGCGACGAGAACGATGACCGCGAGAATCAATCCTGAAACGATGCGGAGCTTCAATTCCCTCTGCATCAGGTGCCGACCGCAGCTGCCTGCGATGACAGGCCGCCGAAGCGCCGGTCGCGGGAGGCGAATTTTTCCAGCGCCGAGCGGAAAATCTCCGGGCTGAAATCGGGCCAGTATTCCGGGACGAAGATGAATTCCGAATAGGCGGCCTGCCAAAGCAGGAAGTTGGAAAGCCGTTCCTCGCCGCTGGTGCGGATGATGAGATCCGGATCGGGGATGCCCGCCGTGTCGAGACGGGCGTTGATCAGCGCGGGGGTGATGTCCTGTGCCCGCAGGCGGCCGGACTCGACGTCCTTCGCCAGGCTCACCACGGCGCGCGAGATTTCATCGCGCGAGCCGTAATTGAAGGCGATGACCAGCGTCAGCGCCGTGTTGTCCCTGGTGGTCTCCTCCGCCTCCAGCAGCAGGCCGAGAATGTCGCTGCGCAGGCTGTGGCGGTCGCCGATCACCTTGATGCGCACATTCTGACGATGAAGCTCGGCCAGGTCGCGACGAATGAAAGCCTTGAGCAGACCGAGCAGATCGGAAACCTCGGCTTCGGGCCGGCGCCAATTCTCCGAGGAGAAGGCGAAGAGGGTGAGATATTTTATGCCGGCCGCACCGGCGGCGCGGACTGTCTCGCGTACGGCCTCGACACCCTTGCGATGGCCCATCGTGCGCGGCAAGCCGCGCTGCTTGGCCCAACGGCCATTGCCGTCCATGATGATGGCAACATGCTCTGGCACAGTCACAAATACAGATTCCGACATTTCCCGTCCGGTCTTTCCAGGCAAAGGCACAGGTCCACTAGACCTGCATGATTTCCTTTTCCTTCTCGCCAAGCAAGCGGTCGATTTCGGAAATCGTCTCGTCCGTCATCTTCTGTACGCGTTCGGACTGCGCACGGCTCTCGTCCTGGCCGATTGCACCGTCCTTTTCGGCTTTCTTGAGTCCGTCCATGCCGTCGCGGCGGACATGGCGAATCGCGACCTTGCTCTTTTCGGCATAGTCGTGCGCCACCTTGACGAGCGACTTGCGGCGCTCCTCGTTCAGCTCCGGCAACGGAATGCGCAGGCTCTGGCCGTCGACGATCGGGTTGAGGCCCAGATTGGATTCGCGGATGCCACGTTCGACGGCGCTGACCATCGACTTGTCCCAGACGGAAACCGTCAGCATGCGCGGCTCGGGCACGGTGATGTTGGCGACCTGGTTCAAGGGCACGCGCGAACCATAGGCCTCGATCGTCACCGGATCGAGGATGTTGGCCGAAGCACGGCCGGTGCGCAACGATGCGATGTCGCTCTTGAATGCAGAGACCGCGCCGTCCATCCGGCGCTTCAGTTCCTTGATATCGATACCTTCACTCATGTCGATGCTCCCGTTTAGAGCGATGCCGAAAAGTCAGCGGTTTTCGGGACGTCTCATGCTCTAATTCTTTAATGTAGAACATGTTTCAGTTTTCAGGCCAACCGGACCTAAAGCTCAACCATGTTCTAGCGAGGGCTGCGCCGAAACCGCGGCGCGGCTTGTATCAGTTGTCGGAGACGATGGTCTTGAGGCCACCGCCCGTCAAGATTTCAGCAAAACCACCCTTCTCGTGGATCGAGAAGACGATGATCGGAATGGAATTTTCCCTGGCAAGCGCCACGGCGGCAACGTCCATCACCGCAAGCCCCCTGTCCAGCACCTCCTGGTGGGTCAGGCGATCGAAGCGGGTCGCATCGGGATATTTCTTCGGGTCGGCGGTGTAGATGCCGTCCACCTGCGTACCCTTGAAGATCGCTTGCGCGCCCATTTCGGCGGCGCGCAGTGCGGCGGCGGAATCGGTGGTGAAGAAGGGATTGCCGGTGCCGCCGGCAAAGATCACCACGCGTCCCATCGACAGATGATAAAGGGTCGCTCGCTGCGAGAAGCTCTCGCAGATCTCCGGCATGGAGATGGCCGAAAGCACCACCGTATCGATGTTCAGCTTGCGCAGCGAGGTTGCCAGCGCGAGCGCGTTGATGATGGTGCCGAGCATGCCCATATGGTCGCCGGTCACCCGGTCGCCGCCTTTGGATGCGACTGCGACACCGCGGAAGATATTGCCGCCACCGACGACGACGCCGACTTCCACGCCCATATGCCTTGCCTCGGCGATATCGGATGCAATGCGGTCCGCCACCGCGACATCGATCCCGAAACCCTGGCCACCCATGAGCGCTTCGCCGGAAGCCTTGAGCAGAACGCGTTTATAGACAGGCTCTAAAGACATCTTGGCTCCTCGTAAATTGCCGTGAATGCCCGATACACGAAGGGCACCGCGTTGTCACGCGATGCCCTGGCGTTTTCCCAATTATGGCTGAAAGATCAACCCTTGACGGCAGCCGCGACCTCAGCCGCGAAATCGGTCTCTTCCTTCTCGACGCCTTCGCCGAGCAGGAGACGTGCCATGCCGGCAACTTCGATCGGGGCGCCGACGGCCTTTTCAGCTTCCTTGATGGCGGCTGCGACGGTGAGATCGGGATTGATGACGAAAGACTGCGAGAGAAGAGCGACTTCCTCGAAGAACTTGCGCATGCGGCCTTCGACCATCTTTTCGATGATGTTGTCGGGTTTGCCCGAAGCGCGCGACTGCTCGATGAAGACGTTGCGCTCGCGTTCGGCGACGGCGGCATCGACCTCCTCCGGGCGGATCGCCAGCGGCGCGGTCGCAGCAATGTGCATGGCGACCTGGCGGCCGATTGCGTTCAGGGCTTCCTTGTCACCGGTCGACTTCAGCGCCACGAGAACGCCGAGCTTGCCAAGGCCGTCGGAAACCGCATTGTGGATATAGGTGGCGACGACGCCGTCCTCGACGGAGAGAGCGATCGAACGGCGCAGGTTCATGTTCTCGCCGATCGTTGCGATCGCATCCTTGATCGTGTCGGAAACGGACTTGCCGGATGCCGGGTACGTCGCAGCGCCGACGGCCTCGACAGTGCCGTTCGTCGAGACGGCGACCTTGGCGATGCCGCGGACGAGATCCTGGAAGGCATCATTACGGGCGACGAAGTCGGTTTCGGAGTTGACTTCGACGACGACGGCCTTCGTGCCTTCGCTCGAAACGCCGACGAGGCCTTCGGCGGCGGTACGGCCGGACTTCTTGTCAGCCTTGGCGATGCCCTTGGCGCGCAGCCAGTCGATCGCCGCTTCCATGTCGCCGCCGGTTTCAGCAAGAGCCTTCTTGCAGTCCATCATGCCTGCGCCGGTCTTTTCGCGCAGTTCCTTCACCATTGCAGCCGTAATCTCGCTCATTATCTTCCTCTTGTCGGTTCAAACGGTGGACCGCAAAGCGGCGCGGCACCGGATTGAGGCACGAAATGTACCTGTATGTATGACAGCGTGATGAAGACGCGCCATAACGAAACTTTACTGACGGAGCGCCTGACGCCTCCGCCTTGAAACAGGTAAGGCCGCCGAACTTCGATGAGTCGCGAGCGGCCTTCCCAGTCTGCAAGCTTTGACGGAGTTTTGTCTCCGCCCGCCTTCATCAGCCTTCGGCTGCTTCCTCGAGAGCCGGCTCGACCGGAACTTCGGAGGATGCGCCGAGATCACGGCCGGAAGAGCTCTGCTGGCGCGCAATGCCGTCGATGGCAGCGCGGGAGATCAGCTCGCAATACAGGGCGATGGCGCGCGATGCGTCGTCGTTGCCCGGGATCGGATAGTCGATCAGGTCCGGATCGCAGTTCGAATCGATGATGGCGACGACCGGGATGCCGAGGCGCTTGGCTTCGTCGATCGCGATCTTTTCCTTGTTGGTGTCGATGATGAACATCAGGTCGGGCGTGCCGCCCATATCGCGGATACCGCCGAGAGCCTTGTCGAGCTTTTCACGCTCGCGCTCGAGGTTCAGGCGTTCCTTCTTGGTGAAGCCCTGCGCTTCGCCATTGAGGATCTCGTCGAGCTTGCGCAGGCGCTGGATCGAGTTGGAGATCGTCTTCCAGTTCGTCATCATGCCGCCGAGCCAGCGCGAGTTGACGTAGTACTGGGCCGAGCGCTTGGCGCTGTCGGCGATGATCTCGGACGCCTGGCGCTTGGTGCCGACGAAGAGAACGCGGCCGCCGCGGGCGACGGTGTCGCTGACGACCTGGAGGGCGCGCGACAGCATCGGAACGGTCTGGGCCAGGTCGATGATGTGGATGTTGTTGCGATCGCCGAAGATATACGGCTTCATCTTCGGGTTCCAGCGATGGGTCTGGTGGCCGAAGTGGACGCCTGCTTCAAGAAGCTGACGCATAGAAAAATCAGGCAATGCCATGCCTTGTTACTCCTTTTCCGGTTGAACCTCCGCAAGACGAACAGCACCCTCTTCGAGAATGCCACCGGCGGAACAGCCCGGATTTCTCCCGGGCGATCCCATGCCTTACGTGTGGAATGCCGGTGCCCATACATTCGAATTGGCACGAAAGCAAGGCCCATGCTGGAAAAACCGATCCAACGCCCTATGCAGGACAACAATTGACGTCATCGCAGCGGAAGATCAGCTTGCTGACGGCACTTTGACCGTTGCTGATCGGCGAGCCCGGCGTTTTTCGATCGCTGGAGCTGCGGCCTACTTGCAGACCTCAGCCTTGTGATCGAGCAGCTCGAGCTTGGCAAGCTTCCCGGTCAGGACGAAATCGCCATAATCCATCGTCAGGTCGCGGGTGATGCCGTTCTCGTAGAGCTTGAACGACATGCGATAGACCGGCACCGAATCCGATTTTGCATTCTCGTTGAAATAGGCAATGGTCACCGGCCAGAAGGCTGTCTTCGAGAAGGCGCCGGCATTGCCGGCGTCGGCTTCCTCGGCAGCGGGCGTTTCCTGCTTGCCGACGATCGTCGTCGTCACCAGCGACTTGTCGCCGTCATCGGAACCGTCGAAAACGCGGGCTTCGAAGAAACGTTTTCCCTCCTTGGCGTTCTGGATCACATCGAGCATATGCTCTGTCGGAAAGCGGCTTTCGCCAAGCTGCAGCTCGCGGCTCGCGGGCTGCTTGAGATCGACCTTGACGCCATCGGCCTGATTTTCGGCCGCGCCGTTGACCTCCTTGTCGAGTTGGTCGTCGGTGAAGGATTTGGTGTCGAAGGTAAACTTGCGGTCCTTCAGGTTCTCGAAGGTCTTTGTCTGCTGATCGCTGACGCGCACGCTGTCGCCGGTATCGATCTGCGTCACGAAGCGGAAATTTGTAGTGAAGCCCTGGCAATAGCTGCCGTCGAATTCATAGACCATGCGGCCGTACATGGAGGCGATGCCGGAGCGGTCCGACGCGTCCTTCAATTCCAGATCGTAGACCGCGCGATGGGCGACGAGGCCGGTCGCGATCGCAGCACTTGCCGCAGGCGCAGCCGCCCATGCATGGGCGGAAAGGCCGGCGAGAAGCAGAGCGGCTAGACTCGATCGGAACATTCATTCACTCCTGTTGGACTCGGCCGCGATGTTATAAGAAAGCTTTCGGCCAAATCGAGGCTCGAAGCTGTCATATTAAAGATTCTAGTCTTGATGCATAATTTTTGAAACATTGACAACAAAAGCGGAGACGAAAATGTCCAATGAAATTGCTGCGCGCCTGAGCGAGATGGGGATAACCCTGCCTGAAGCTGCGGCACCTGCCGCAAACTACGTTCCGTATGTGATCAGCGGCAATCTTCTCTACATCTCCGGACAGCTGCCGCTCGAAGGGGGCAAGGTCGCGGTATCCGGCCATCTCGGCAAAACGGTCGACGTTGCGAGCGGCCAGCGTGGGGCCGAGCTCTGCGCCATCAACATCCTCGCCCAGGCCAAAGCTGCGCTCGGCGGCGACCTCGGCCGCATCCGGCGCGTCATCAAGCTGAACGGATTCGTCGCCTCGGCGCCCGACTTCATCGAGCAGCATCTCGTCATCAACGGCGCCTCGAACCTGATTGCCGGTGTGCTCGGCGAGGCCGGCAAACATGCGCGCGCCGCCGTCGGCATGGCCGCTCTGCCGCTCAACGCCGCCGTCGAGATCGACGCTATCATGGAAATCGCAGAATGACCAATGCGGACTGGATCAAGGACGTGCCGGTCGCCCATCGCGGCTATCACGACCTGAATAAGCTTGTCTGGGAAAATACGCTTTCGGCCTTCTCGCGCGCGGTCGAAGCCGGCTTTGCGATCGAATGCGACCTGCATTACGCCTCCGACGGCGTACCGATCATCTTTCATGACGAGGATCTTCAGCGTCTGTGCAATCTGAACGGCGACGTCCGCGAGCGCACCTCCAGGGAACTCGGGCTGATCGCCGTCGGCGGCACGGGCGACAAGGTGCCGACGCTCCGCCAGCTCCTAGACCTCGTCAAGGGCAAGGTGCCGCTGGTGCTGGAGCTGAAGGGCCGTGAGGCCGACGACGAGGGTTTTGCCGAATCCGTGCTCGAAGTACTCGAAGGCTATGAAGGCAAGGTGGCGCTGATGAGCTTCGACCATTGGCTGCTGCGCGATCTGAAGGCGCTTGATGCACCCTACCCGCTCGGATTGACGGCCGACGGCAATACGCCGGAGCAGTTCAGAACACATGCGCAGGCGATGGAGATCGGTTTGGATTTCATCTCCTATTATTATGGCGATCTGCCGAATGCCTTCATCACAGGCGAACGCGAAAAGGGCTTGCCTGTAATCACCTGGACGGTGCGTGACGAAGAGGCATGCCGGCGTACATTCCAAAACGCCGACCAGATGACCTTCGAAGGCTTCGATCCGCGCGAGGCCGTTTGATGCTCGCTTTTTGGCCAAGATCATGCGCAGACTGAGGTAGAGCCGAACCGTCCCCTCCCCACAGGCTTCGCATTTGCCCCATGACCGATGAACTATCCATTCGCGTAGAACGCTCCTTCACCGCGATTTCCCCGGAGAGCTGGTCCAGGCTTTCCGGGGCGTCGAAGACTTGCAGCACGCTTGCCTACAATCCCTTCGTCTCGCACGCTTTTTTATCGTCGCTGGAGGAATCCGGCTCGGCCGCCGCCGAAACCGGCTGGCTCGGCCATCACCTGCTGCTCGAAACCGATCGCGGCGAGCTGATCGGCGCCCTGCCCGGCTATCTCAAAAGCCACAGCCAAGGGGAATATGTCTTCGACCATGGCTGGGCCGACGCCTTCGAGCGGGCCGGCGGGCGCTATTATCCCAAGCTGCAGTGCTCGATCCCGTTCACGCCGGCGACGGGGCCGCGTCTTCTCGTCGCCGAAGGGCTGCAGCGATTGCCGATCCAGAGCGCGATCGCCGAAAGCCTGAAAGAGGTCGTGCGCCGGCTCGGTGTTTCCTCGGCCCATATTACCTTCGTCCCTGATGAAGAGATCGGCGTCTTCGAGATGGATGGCTATCTGCACCGCACCGACCAGCAGTTCCATTTCATCAATGACGGCTACGCCAATCACGACGAGTTTCTCGAAACGCTCGCTTCGCGCAAACGCAAAGCATTGCGCAAGGAGCGCCGCGCCGCGCTCGAGAACGGGATCAGCGTCGATTGGCTGACCGGCCGCGATCTGACGGAGCGGATCTGGGACCAGTTCTTCAAATTCTACATGGATACCGGCGGCCGCAAATGGGGCCGGCCCTATCTCACCCGCAAATTCTACTCGCTGATCGGCGAGCGCATGGCCGACGATATCTTGCTCGTCATGGCCAAGCGCGACGGGCGCTATATTGCCGGCGCGATCAATTTCATCGGCGGCGATACGCTCTACGGCCGTCACTGGGGCTGCATTGAGGACCACCCCTTCCTGCATTTCGAGGTCTGCTATCACCAGGCGATCGACTTCGCCCTGGCGAAAGGGTTGAAACGGGTCGAGGCCGGGGCGCAGGGCGAACATAAGCTCGCCCGCGGCTACCTGCCGGTGACGACGCACTCCGCTCATTATGTCGCTCATGCCGGACTGCGCCGCGCGATCGGCGATTATCTCGCGCGCGAGCGTGCCGATGTCGAACATATGAGCGAGGTGCTGGCCGAACACAGCCCCTTCCGCAAGGGTGAGCGTCAGCAGGAGGATTGACGCCGCCCCGCCGAGCGCGCTACCCGATCAATGGAACGTGAGGAGATTTCGCGATGACCAGCGCTTATGACGACAACAATATCTTCGCCAAGATCTTGCGCGGCGAAATTCCCTCGCACCGAATCTACGAGGACCAGCATACGCTCGCCTTCATGGATGTGATGCCGCAGGCGCCGGGCCACGTGCTCGTCGTTCCGAAGGCGCCTTCGCGCAATATCCTCGATGCCGATCCCGCCACCCTCGTCCATGCCATTACCGTCGTTCAAAAGGTCGCCCAGGCGGTTCAGGAAGTTTTCGACGCCGATGGCGTGTTCATCGCCCAGTTCAACGAACCGGCGGCTGGACAAACGGTGTTCCATCTGCATTTCCACATCATCCCCCGCCATGAGGGCGTGGCGCTCAAGCCGCATTCCGGCAAGATGGAAGACGGCGCGGTACTCGCCGCCAATGCCGAAAAAATCCGGGCGGCCCTGGCGTAACGCGGATCTCTGCCAACGAGGGAAACAAAAAAGGCCGCGGGTGACGCGGCCTTTTCCAATTCGATGACGAGCCCTCACTTCTTGCGCGGAACCTTGGGAACCGTGCTTCCCTTCTTCGGTGCGTCGCGGACTTCGGGCTCGGCCTGCGGGACCGTCTTGGCGCGGGTCTTGCGGGCCGTCTTCGTCTTCAGCTCGCCATCATCCTCGTCGTCAGCTTCGGGATGCACGACCTCGGCCTCGGGTTTCGGCTTGATCGGCGCCGTATCCGGAATGGCTTCCAGCAGAATGCCGGGCTTGCCATCTTCCTTCGGGCCGACGGTGACGTTGACGACGCCGCCCTTCTTCAGCTTGCCGAAGAGGATTTCGTTGGCGAGCGGCTTCTTGATCGTGTCCTGGATCACCCGGGCCAGCGGGCGGGCGCCCATCTTCTCGTCGTAACCCTTTTCTGCAAGCCAGGCGATCGCATCCTCATGCAGGTCGAAGGTGACGTTCCTTTCGGAAAGCTGGGCCTCCAGCTGCATGATGAACTTCTGAACGACCTTGTGAATGACAGCCGTCGGCAGCGCCGCGAAGGGAATGATCGCGTCGAGACGGTTGCGGAATTCCGGCGTGAAGAGACGGGTCAGCGCCTCCTCGTCCTCGCCAGTGCGCTTGGACGAACCGAAGCCGATCGCCGCCTTGGCCATTTCGGAGGCGCCCGCATTCGTCGTCATGATCAGGATGACGTTGCGGAAGTCGATCTTCTTGCCATTATGGTCGGTCAGCGTGCCATGGTCCATGACCTGCAGCAGGATGTTGTAGATATCCGGATGCGCCTTCTCGATTTCGTCGAGCAGGACCACGCAATGCGGATGCTGGTCGACGCCATCGGTCAAGAGGCCACCCTGGTCGAAGCCGACATAGCCGGGAGGTGCGCCGAGCAGACGCGAAACCGTGTGCCGCTCCATATATTCCGACATGTCGAAGCGCAGGAGCTCGACGCCGAGCGACGCTGCCAGCTGCTTTGCCACCTCGGTCTTGCCGACGCCGGTCGGACCGGAGAAGACATAGGCGCCGATCGGCTTGTTCGGCTCGCGAAGGCCGGCACGCGCCAGCTTGATCGAGGTCGAAAGAGCTTCGATCGCGATGTCCTGTCCGTAGACCACCGAACGCAGTTCCTGCTCGAGATTGGCAAGCACCGCCTCGTCGTCCTTGGAGACAGTCTTCGGCGGAATGCGCGCCATCGTGGCGACGGTCGCCTCGATCTCCTTCTCGGTGATCAGCTTGCGGCGCTTTGACGGCGGCAGCAGCATTTGGGCCGCACCCGTTTCGTCGATCACGTCGATCGCCTTATCGGGCAACTTGCGGTCGGAGATGTAGCGGGCCGACAGTTCGACGGCCGACTTGATGGCGTCGTTCGAATAACGCAGATGATGATACTCTTCGAAATAGGGCTTCAGGCCCTTCATGATCTCGATCGCGTCATCGATCGACGGTTCGCTGACGTCGATCTTCTGGAAACGACGGACCAGCGCCCGGTCCTTCTCGAAGAACTGGCGATATTCCTTGTAGGTGGTCGAACCGATGCAGCGGATGGCGCCGGATGACAGCGCGGGCTTCAGCAAGTTCGATGCATCCATCGCCCCGCCTGAGGTGGCGCCGGCGCCGATCACCGTATGGATTTCGTCGATGAAGAGGACGGCGCCCGGATATTCTTCCAGCTCCTTGACGACCTGCTTCAGACGTTCCTCGAAGTCGCCACGGTAGCGTGTGCCGGCAAGCAGCGTGCCCATATCGAGCGAGAAGATCGTCGCATCGGCGAGCGCCTCGGGAACCTTCCCTTCGACGATGCGCTTGGCAAGACCTTCGGCTATCGCCGTCTTGCCGACGCCGGGATCACCGACATAGAGCGGGTTGTTCTTCGAACGACGGCACAGGATCTGGATGGTGCGGTTGACCTCGGCATGACGGCCGATCAGCGGATCGATCTTGCCGCCCTTGGCCTTCTCGTTGAGATTGACGCAGTAGGCCTTGAGCGCATCCTGCTGCTTTTTGGGACCGCCCTCTTCCTCGCCGCCGCGCGCCGTCGGCTTGCTCTCGGCCTCCTCCTCGGCGCCGCGCGGAGTGCGGGTCTCCGACGCGCCTGGCCGCTTGCCGATGCCGTGGGAGATGTAGTTGACGGCATCGTAGCGGGTCATCTCCTGTTCCTGCAGGAAATAGGCGGCATGGCTTTCGCGCTCGGCGAAGATCGCAACGAGCACGTTGGCGCCGGTCACTTCCTCGCGACCGGACGATTGTACATGGATGACGGCCCGCTGGATGACACGTTGGAAGCCGGAGGTCGGCTTCGAATCCTCGTCGTAACCCGTGATCAGATTGGACAGTTCGTTATCGACATATTCGACGAGCGTCTTGCGCAGCGCGTCGAGATCGACATTGCACGCGCCCATGACCGCGGCCGCATCGGCATCATCGATCAGTGCGAGCAGCAGATGCTCGAGCGTCGCATATTCATGATGCCGCTCGTTGGCAAAGGTCAGTGCCTGATGGAGCGCCTTCTCTAAGCTAGGCGAAAATGTTGGCACGTTGAGATCCTCACTTCTTTTCCATGACGCATTGCAGCGGATGCTGGTGCTGCCGGGCGAAGTCCATCACCTGGCTGACCTTCGTTTCCGCCACCTCGTATGTGAATATTCCGCACTCGCCGACGCCGTGATTGTGGACATGGAGCATGATGCGGGTGGCACTTTCACGGTCCTTCTGAAAAAAACGCTCCAGAATATGAATGACGAATTCCATTGGCGTATAATCGTCATTCAAAAGCAGCACGCGATAGAGGTTGGGCTTCTTGGTCTTCGGCTTGGTGCGCGTGATGACCGAGGTTCCGCGATTTCCGTTATCCCCGTTCCTTTCGCTGTCGTTCTGCATCCGGATCGGCTTTGCGATCATTGTCATTCATTCCTCGATCAATCCGGCGGAGCATGGGAGGGCGCTTTTCCCGCCGAATATCTGAAACACTAACTTAGTTCATAATAGGCCGATTTTAAGCCCCCTGTCAGACACTGCAATCAAGAAATGCCGGCATGCACGGGAAAGACCAAAAAAGTCCCCGGCCTGTCGAATGTGAAGGTTGCAGCGAAAGAGGAAACAAAAAGACCGGCCACAAATGTGTAGCCGGTCCTCGATTTTCAATATGCAGCGCAGGTTGCGCCGTTAAGATCAGTTCACGCAGCGGCAGGCGCAGCCGGCTGCGCCGACTTGGTGGTCTTGACGACGGCAGCGGCAATCGGAGCCTCGTAGGGCTTGTAGGCCGACTTGGCGAGGTCGGCGTACATTTCGCCGAGCTTGGTCGTTTCGGAGACGAAGCTCTCATAGGCAGATTTGACATAGCTGGTCTGCAGCTCGAAGACGGCCTCGAAGCTCTTGGCGCCGGCGAGGGTTTCGAAGTGTGTCACCGCATCCTGAAAGGATTTCTTCGAATATTCAGCGGCTTCGGCAGCGATCGCCTGAAAGCCCTTGGCCGTGTCGGAATAAGTTCTCAGCGCCGTGTCGACGGCTTCCTTGCTCTTCCTGTTTGCATCGTCAAAGTTGAACATGAGCCATCCTCCGTTTGGGCTGTTAGTGCCGGCAGGGTAGCTGCAACGCACAAATAGTCAAGTAGTCTTGTGCGACGCAAAACATCTATAGGTTGCGCTACGGAGACAAAACAAAGCAAGCGCGCCGGTGAACGTACGTCTTTAACGGTTTTTGCTAATATATAGCACAATGCTACAACCATGCGTTTTAAAGAAATTTTGATTCGACAGCAAAAAAACAAAAAAAGACCGGGCGGATGGCGCCGCCCGGTCCACTTCAAGCTCTCACGCGCGATTAAAGATCGACGTCGAGGATCGCCATCGAAAAGTTGTAAGAGCGGTCGCCGTCTTCGTCATCGACATAGACGACGCCCAGAAATTCTTCGCCCAGATAGACTTCCGCAGAATCATTCTTGCGCGGACGCGCCTTGACGACGATCTGCGGGTTGAGCGTACGTTTGAAGTAGGCGTCGAGCTTCTTGATTTCTTCTGGCTTCACTCTGTCATCTCCGTAAGCGGTCTTGATTGGCCGCTTCTTGCACACGAAAAGCAGCGGTGTAAAGGCAAGGTTGCCACTTGGCGACGACTGTCCCCGCCCGGTGCCCGCCGACCTTCCCTCATCCCTTTATCTAGCGCTCAGATATCGGCGCCAATCACCTGATCCATATTGCGCGACGGCTCGGAACAACCGGCCTCGCCGACGACCTTGGCCGGAACGCCTGCGACCGTCTTCTTCGGCGGCACTGCTTTCAGCACCACGGAACCTGCGGCAACGCGCGAGCAGTAACCGATCTCGATATTGCCGAGGATCTTCGCGCCGGCGCCGATCATGACGCCGCTGCCGATCTTTGGGTGGCGATCGGCGCCCTCTTTGCCGGTGCCGCCGAGCGTCACACCATGCAGGATCGAAACATTGTCGCCGATGACGGCCGTCTCGCCGACGACGAGGCCGGTGGCGTGGTCAAGGAAGATGCCCTTGCCGATACGCGCGGCCGGATTGATGTCGGTCTGGAAGACGCTGGAGGAACGGCTCTGCAGATAGAGCGCAAAATCACGCCGACCGCGGTTCAGCAGCCAGTGGGCCAGACGATGGGTCTGCAGCGCATGGAAACCTTTGAAATAAAGCACCGCCTCCATGAAGCGCAGGCAGGCGGGATCGCGGTCGTAGATGGCCTGGATGTCGACGCGAAGAATGGAGCTCCACTCCGGCCAGTCGAGCAGCATTTCCTCGAAGGTCTGACGCAGCAGGTTCGCCTGCATATCTGGATGGTCGAGACGTTCGCAGATGCGGTGGATGACGCATTCCTCAAGCGAATGGTAATTGATGACCGTCGAGTAGAGAAAGGCGGCAAGAACCGGGTCTTTTTCGGCCGCGATCCGAGCTTCCTCGCGCAGGCTGTCCCAGATGGGATCCATCACCTTCAGCGGATGGCCTGTCTCAAAAGCACGAATATCTGTCTTGGCGACCATCGCCGCTCTCCTCGTTGCCAGCCGGAATGCCGTTTTCGGAATGCCCATATATAGTGGAAAACGCCCATAACATAAATGGGTGCCGTCACCATGGTTTTTTAGCATGGTTTTTCGGCATCACGATGATGTCACCCCTCAGCGACCCTTGCGTAGAAGGCCAGCACCGCCTGCTTGAAAACCTTGTCGCCGACGGCGAGCATGTGATCACGGCCGGGAATATCGAGCGCTTCGGCCTCGGGCATCAGGGCAGCCAACTCCTGCGGAGAGCCGGCAATATCGTCCTTGGTGCCGACACCGATCAGGGTTGGCATGTCGAGCTTGCCCATATCGGAGCGAGCGACAAGGTCGCGCGAGCCGCGTATGCAGGCGGCGAGCGCAGTACGGTCGCTCTTCGTCTGCTCGGCGAAGGCGCGGAACATGCGGCCGCGGTCATGCGTCACGACCTCCAGCGACGGAGCCAGCAACGCATCGGCGATCGGGTCCCAGTCGCCGACCCCATCGGTCATGCCGATGCCGAGACCGCCGAGCACCAGCGAGCGGATGCGATGGGGATTGGCGAGTGCCGCAAAGACGGAGATGCGCGCGCCCATCGAATAGCCCATGAGATTGGCCTCGGGAATACCGAGATGGTCAAGCAAGGCGATCGCATCGCCGGCCATGACCCAGGGGCGATAGGCTTCGGCGTCGTGCGGCTTGTCGCTTGCGCCATGGCCGCGATTGTCGATGGCGACGACCCGGTAGCCGGCATCGCCTAACGTCTTCAGCCAGCCCGGATGCACCCAGTTGACGTTGGCCGTCGAGGCAAAGCCATGGATCAGCAAGACAGGCGAGCCGGAAGGATCGCCCTCGTCGAAAAAAGCGATGTTCAATCCGTCATGGGTGAAGCTTGAAAATGCAGGTATATTCAGGTTCATCGGGCCTTCCTTCTGGCGCGACCATAGTCGAGCCGCCTCTCGGCGGGAAGCCAGAATGTGGGTAAAAACTGTGCCCGGCGCAGCGCTTTGGCTCTACACATTTGCGGCGAAGGCTTATAAGGTTCGCGCACTTTCAAAGCATTCGGAGAGCGACATGGCCGGCCACAACATTCCCCACTTCCAGAACGACGGCGGTCACCGCGTCATCGAAGTCGGCGTCAAGGAATTCATGTGCACCGGCGCTTCGGTGCCTTTCGACCATCCGCATATCTTCATCGACATGGGCGACGACAATGAAAAGGTCTGTTCCTATTGCTCGACGCTTTACCGTTATAATTCTTCTCTCAAACCGAGCCAGACCAATCCGGCCGGCTGCGTTTTCCACGTGAAGGCGGCGTAACCGTCCAGAATTCGGATCGGACTGATAATGCCGGTCGAACATGCCGCCATCATCGGCGCCGGCATTGCCGGGCTGACCGCTGCGCTTGCGCTTTCGCGGCGGGGCATCAGCTCGGAGATTTTCGAGCAGGCGGATGAGCTTGTCGAAGTCGGCGCCGGCTTGCAGGTTTCGCCGAACGCCTCCCGCATCCTGGCAGAACTCGGTGTCCTCGAGGGACTTTCAAAAGTCTGGCTCGAACCGGAGACGATCCGGCTGATGTCAGGCGCTTCGCTGCGCCAACTTGCGGCTGTACCGGCCGGCAAATTCGCGCGGCAGCGCTGGGGGGCACCCTATGGCGTGCTGCACCGCGCCACATTGCAGAATGCGCTCCTCACCGCGGTCGAGGCCGATCCGCTCTGCCGGCTTCATCTTGGTGTGCGAATGGATTCGAATTCGCCGCCCGTCGAGCGGGCCGCCGATGTCGTCATCGGCGCGGACGGCGTCTGGTCGAAGCTCCGGCAATCCGTACCCGGCAGCCCCTTGCCGCGTTTTTCCGGCAACATCGCCTACCGCTTCACTCTTGCCGAAGGCGAGGCGCCGGGCTTTCTCGACCGGACAAGCGTTTCGGCTTTCCTTGGCGGATCGGCGCATCTCGTCTGCTATCCGCTGAAGGAGACGGGCAGCATCAACATGGTGGCGATCACCGCGGGCAATACCGCGCCACAGGCCTGGCGAAACGAGCCGACGGCAGAGCAGTGCGCGCGGCTCCGGGCGCAGCTTTCCGGCTGGAACACCGCGATCGTGTCGCTGCTCGAAAAACAGCCGAAGCTGACGTTCTGGCCGCTCTTCGAAACCACATCGGGCGCGTGGCAGGACGGCCGAAGGACGGTTCTGATCGGCGACGCCGCGCATGCGATGATGCCCTTTGCCGCTCAGGGAGCGGCCATGGCGATCGAAGACGCCTACGAACTTGCCACTTTTCTCTCGAACCGCCCGGCGGCGGAGGCCCTGGGCCTCTTTGAGAGGCATCGTATGCCGCGCATTGCAAAGCTTCGCCAGCGCGGCGCCTTCAACAAATTTGCCTATCATGCGAAGGGGCCGATCCGGATCGGCCGCGACCTGGTGCTCGGCCTGAAGTCGCCGCAAAGCCTGGCGGCCGATCTCGATTGGATCTATGGCTACCGGGCTCATAGCACGCTGTCTGGCGCCGCAAGCGGCCGCAGCGCCTAAAGCGCGCGTCGCGATCTTTCAGATCCGCTCCTTGCGCTTTAGGTGTTTGTTTTACGCCGCAATGGCTCAGACGGCGCTTGCCGCCGCAAAACCCCGTTCGATATCGGCCTTCAGGTCGGCCACGTCTTCAAGGCCGATCTGCAGCCGGATGACGGGCCCCTCCTTCGGGGCCTTCGCGATCTTGCGGTCGTTCAGATTGGCGTGCAGCGCGAGGCTTTCAAAGCCGCCCCAGGAATAGCCGAGACCGAAAATCCTCAGCGCGTCGAGGAAGGCATGGGCCTTCGCCTTGAATTTCTCGGGGCTCTCAGCGGCAAGCACGAAGGAAAAGATACCGCTGGCGCCCTTGAAATCGCGCTTCCAGATAGTATGAGAGGGAAAGCTCGGCAGCGCCGGATGCAGCACGCGGGCGACATCCTCCCTGCCCTCCAGCCATTCGGCGATATCAAGGGCGCTTTCATAATGGCGCTCGAGGCGCAGGCCCATGCTGCGCAATCCGCGCAGGATCTGATAGGCATCGTCGGGCGCGCCGCAGATGCCGAGGGCGCCGTTCGTCTCCTTGAGACGCTCCCAGTGCTTGCCATTGGCCGATACCGTTCCGAGCAGGATATCGGAATGGCCGGACGGATATTTCGTCGCCGCGTGGATGGAGATATCGACGCCGTGATCGAGCGGCCTGAAATAGAGCGGCGTTGCCCAGGTATTGTCCATCATGACGACGGCGCCGAGACGATGCGCGACGGCCGCGATTGCCGGGATATCCTGCATTTCGAAGGTATTGGAGCCGGGAGCCTCGGTATGGACGATCTTGGTGTTCGGCCGGAACAGCGCCTCGATGCCGGCGCCGATCGCGGGATCATAATATTCCACCTCGACGCCGAGCCGCTTCAGCATCGTATCGCAGAAATGGCGGGTCGGGCCATAAACCGAATCGACGACCAGCGCGTGATCGCCGGCGGCGCTGAACCCGAGGAACGGAATGGTGACCGCTGCCAGCCCCGAGGGAACGAGGATCGTGCCGGCCGAACCTTCGAGCGCGTCGATCGCTTCGCAGAGCGCGTCCGTCGTCGGCGTACCGCGCGTTCCATAGGTATATTTCTGCGAGCGCGTGTCCATCGTCGCCGCATTCGGAAACAGGACCGTCGAGGCATGCACGACCGGCGGATTGACGAAGCCGTGATAGTCGAAGGGGTCGTTGCCGATATGGGTCAGGCGGGTATTGATGCCGGCGGTCTGCAGCAAGCTGTCTTTGTCTTTCATGTCGGAAAAAGCCTTTGGCGGGGGGCGCAAAATCAGACTTTTGGACCCCTCGACCGGCCTGGTCAACCCCTCGAAGAGGGGGACAGCTGTCGCTGGGTTTTTCTAAATTCGCGTTATTTTTCCGCAATAGGGCGCTCATTTCCTAGCCAACCGCCTTCGAATGTGGCGCAATCCGGCAAAATGCTGAATTTTGCCGCAATTATTGATCGCGACACTTGACCATGGTGACATTTGCGACTGTGATAGGGTACTCGCGCCGGGAGGGTGTCGAGACGATGGGGGTGGCAGAGTTTTCCGCCGGAACGCCCCACAAGAAAATATAATACAACGGAAAAGGTTGGGAAAAAAATGAAGAACAAGCTTCTGTCCGCCGCGATCGGCGCAGCAGTTTTCGCTCTTGGCGCCTCGGCTGCTTCGGCCACGACTCTCGGTGATGTAAAGGCCAAGGGTTTCATTCAGTGCGGCGTCAACACCGGCCTCGCCGGCTTCGCCGCGCCTGACGCTTCCGGCAACTGGGCGGGCTTCGACGTCGACTTCTGCAAGGCTGTCGCTTCGGCCGTGTTCGGCGACCCTACCAAGGTGAAGTTCACCCCGCTCAGCGCCGCCAATCGCTTCCCTGCCCTGCAGTCGGGCGAAATCGACGTGCTCGCCCGAAATACGACCTGGTCGATCAACCGCGATACGGCACTCGGCCTGAACTTCCGTTTCGTCAACTATTATGACGGCCAGGGCTTCATGGTCCGCAAGAGCCTCAACGTGAAGTCGGCATTGGAACTCTCCGGCGCGTCCGTGTGCGTCCAGTCGGGCACGACCACCGAGCTCAACCTCGCCGACTATTTCAAGGCGAACAACCTTCAGTACAATCCGGTCGTCTTCGAAAAGCTGGACGAGGTCAACGCCGCCTATGATGCCGGCCGTTGCGACGTCTACACCACCGACCAGTCCGGTCTCTATTCGCTGCGCCTGACGCTGAAGAATCCGGACGAACACGCGATCCTGCCGGAAATCATCTCCAAGGAACCGCTCGCCCCGGCCGTTCGTCAAGGTGACGACCAGTGGTTCGATATCGTCAGCTGGGTCGGCTATGCCATGATCAATGCTGAAGAATTCGGCATCACCCAGGCCAATGTCGACGACATGAAGAACTCGCCGAACCCTGACATCAAGCGCTTCCTCGGCGTCGAGGCGGATACCAAGATCGGCACCGATCTCGGCCTGACCAACGACTGGGCTTACAACATCGTAAAGAACGTCGGCAATTACGGCGAAGTCTTCGAGCGCAACATCGGCCAGGGCAGCCCGCTCAAGATCGCGCGCGGTCTCAACGCCCTGTGGAACAAGGGCGGCATTCAGTACGCTCCGCCGGTTCGCTGAGCGCGTCACGTATGACGACGGAAAGGCGGGCGACCGCCTTTCCTCCTCCAATAAAAAAGCTCCGAAAAGGAGCATAATGGGGAATTGGCCAAGCATGACGCACCAGGCTTTGGATTCAACACGTTTATCCAGAGGCGGCTGGAGCTTTCAGTCCGCGCTCTACGACCCGACAATTCGGGGCATTTTCTTCCAGGTTCTCACCATCGTCCTGCTGGTCGTCTTCGTCTGGTGGGTTGCGCACAACACTGCCGTCAATCTGGCGCGCGCCAACATCGCGTCGGGCTTCGGCTTTCTGAACGGCCGTGCCGGCTTCGAGGTCGGTCAGTCGCTGATCGCCTATTCGAGTGATTCGACCTACGGCCGCGCGCTGGTCGTCGGCCTTCTGAATACAATCCTGATCGCCGTTACCGGCATCATCACCGCCACCATCATCGGCTTCATCATTGGCATCGGCCGCCTGTCGAGGAACTGGCTGATTGCCAAGCTGTGCACGGTTTATGTCGAAGTCTTCCGCAACATCCCGCCGCTGCTTGTCATCTTCTTCTGGTATTCGGGCGTTCTGGCGGTTCTGCCGAATGCGCGCGAGTCGCTGCATCTGCCGCTCGGAGCGTATTTGAACAACCGTGGCCTTTCCTTTCCCAAACCGATTTTCGGCGAGACTTTCTGGCTCGTCGGCGTCGCCTTCGTCGTCGCGATCATCGCCGTTATCGTCACGGCCCGATGGGCGCATCGCCGGCAGGCGGCGACAGGTCAGCCGTTCCATACGATCTGGGCTTCGCTCGGGCTGCTGGTCGGCCTGCCGCTTATCGTCTTCCTGGTCGCAGGCGCGCCGCTTTCCTTCGACTATCCGATCGCGGGCAAGTTCAACCTCACCGGCGGCTCCGTCGTCGGGCCGGAATTCATGTCGCTCTTCCTTGCACTTTCCTTCTACACCGCTGCCTTCATCGCTGAAATCGTGCGCGCAGGCATTCGCGGCGTGCCGAAGGGACAGACGGAAGCTGCAGGCGCACTCGGGCTTCACCCCTCGTCGATCACCCGGCTGGTCGTCATTCCGCAGGCCTTCCGCATCATCATTCCGCCGCTGAGCAGCCAGTATCTCAATCTGACCAAGAACTCGTCGCTGGCGATCGCCATCGGTTTTGCCGATCTGGTCGCCGTCGGTAGCACGACGCTGAACCAGACAGGTCAGGCTGTCGAGGTGATCCTCATCTGGATGGTCATTTACCTCAGCCTCAGTGTCGTCACTTCGCTGTTAATGAACTGGTTCAATGCCAAGATGGCGCTGGTGGAGAGGTAAGATGAGCAACGCTTTCGTCAGAACCGCCATACTGGCGCCGGAGCCGCCGCCCTCAGCAGAGAAAGGCCCGGTCGCTTGGATTCGCCGCAACCTGCTTGCGACGCCCAAGGACATCGTCCTTACCATCCTGGCGCTGGTCTTCGTCGTTTGGGCCCTCCTGCACGCGCTCGACTGGCTCTTCGTGCAGGCGGTTTGGAGCGGTCCGGACCGCACCTTCTGCGCCACTGCCGTACAGGGTGGCATCCAGCCGGATGGCTGGAGCGGTGCATGCTGGGCCTTCGTCAACGCCAAATTCGACCAGTTCATCTTTGGACGCTATCCGCTCGACGAGCGCTGGCGCCCGACGCTGGTCGGTATTCTTTTCGTACTCCTGTTGGTGCCGATGCTCATCCCCTCGGCGCCGCGCAAGGGCGTCAACGCCCTCCTGCTCTTCGGCGTTCTTCCGATCGTTTCCTTCTTTCTGCTTTACGGCGGATTTGGTCTGGAAATCGTCGAGACCCCACTCTGGGGCGGGCTGCTGGTGACGCTGGTGCTCTCTTTTGTCGGCATCGCCGTCTCCTTCCCGCTCGGCATCATCCTGGCGCTGGGAAGGCGCTCGCAGATGCCGGTCATCCGGACGTTCTGCGTCGTTTTCATCGAAGTCGTCCGCGGCGTGCCGCTGATAACGGTCCTGTTCATGGCGAGCGTCATGCTGCCGCTTTTCCTGCCGGCCGGCTGGACCGTGGACAAGCTGTTGCGCGCGATCATCGGGGTATCGATCTTCGCCTCCGCCTATATGGCGGAAGTCATCCGCGGCGGCCTGCAGGCTATTCCCAAGGGCCAGTTCGAGGGGGCGGATTCGCTCGGGTTGGGCTACTGGCAGAAGATGCGGTTGGTCATCATGCCGCAGGCAATCAAGCTGGTGATCCCTGGCATCGTCAACACCTTCATCGGCATGTTCAAGGACACATCGCTGGTGTCGATCATCAGCATGTTCGACCTTCTCGGCATCGTTCGCCTCAACTTCGTCGATCCGAATTGGGCAACCGCAGTAACGCCGCTCACGGGGTTGATATTCGCCGGATTCGCCTTCTGGCTTTTCTGCTTCGGCATGTCGCGCTATTCAGCATTCATCGAACGTCACCTCGACACCGGCCACAAACGATAAAAATGAGGGAAAATAATCATGGCTGAAGCTCCAGCGAAAAAGCTCACCGTTTCCGCAACGGAAGTGGCGATCGAAATCATCAACATGAACAAGTGGTACGGCGATTTCCACGTGCTGCGCGACATCAACCTGAAGGTCATGCGCGGCGAACGCATCGTCATCGCCGGGCCGTCCGGCTCGGGCAAGTCGACGATGATCCGCTGCATCAACCGTCTCGAAGAGCACCAGAAAGGCCAGATCATCGTCGATGGCACCGAGCTCACCAACGATTTGAAGAAGATCGACGAAGTGCGGCGCGAGGTCGGCATGGTGTTCCAGCACTTCAACCTCTTCCCGCACCTGACGATCCTCGAAAATTGCACACTGGCTCCGATCTGGGTGCGCAAGATGCCGAAGAAGCAGGCGGAAGAAATCGCCATGCATTTCCTGAAGCGGGTCAAGATCCCGGAGCAGGCCAATAAATATCCGGGCCAGCTTTCCGGCGGGCAGCAGCAGCGCGTGGCGATCGCCCGGTCGCTGTGCATGAACCCCAAGATCATGCTGTTCGACGAGCCGACTTCGGCGCTCGATCCCGAAATGATCAAGGAAGTGCTGGACACCATGGTCGGCCTCGCGGAAGAAGGGATGACCATGCTCTGCGTCACCCACGAAATGGGTTTTGCCCGCCAGGTCGCCAACCGCGTCATCTTCATGGATCAGGGCCAGATCGTCGAGCAGAACTCGCCGGCCGAATTCTTCGACAATCCGCAGCACGAGCGCACCAAGCTGTTCCTCAGCCAGATCCTGCACTGACCCCCGAACGCTGAACATGAAAGACCCGCCGCACCCCCTTCGGGTTCGGCGGGTCTTTCATGTTCAGCGGGCGGCGGTCGCCTGCAACAGACTGCAGATGCGGGTAGGACGGAATCGCCGCCGCTCAGCGGAAGGTGCCGCCCGATTTCCTGGATTGAGTCATTAAGAGAATGGATGCCCGCCGCCACGCTCGGTGGTCCCGGCCATGCCTAGAGCGGTTCAGCTTTTTCATGGAAGCGCAGAACTGCTTAAGTTCTTGTTTTTACGCAATTCCTGACGGAAAGCCGTTTCCCGCTTTTTCTAGAATTGCTCTGACAGCCCATCCCTCTTGCCCGCAGGCGTTGAAACAAATAACCTCCCGCTCGATTACTTCGATGATCAACCATAGGAGAACTAAACCCAATGAGATTGATGGCAGTCGTTGGCGTTGCACTTAGCCTGGGCTGTATTTCGGCCGCAGAATCTCCTTCAAACTATCAATCCTACAGCGGCATTCGGGTCGACACAGACCCTGCCCTCCTCTCTCGATACGACATAGCTCTTAGGTGGTGCGTGCCGGAGGCGGGCTCATGGCGACGCGGGTCGCCGGATCCGCAGAGCCTGCATTATAACGCGGCGCTCAGAAATTGCCTCTACAGGCGCGGCATTGTCGATAGAGGCGTCTACGCTTACCCCATCCCCAAGATTTATTTCGATCATTTTTTGGATCGCTGAGAAGAACCGAACGGATGTAGTCTGCCATAGAACTTCAAAAGCCAGGAACATAAGCACGGCTGTATTGGCGTGGCTTGTCGACGGCGGCGGCCGCATATCAGCTTTTGGCGGCTGTCGGATGGCCGGCCGTTGCCGTCCGGCAATTACCACAGGGATGACGGAAGCTGCAGCGCTGCTTTCAGGGCAACGCGGACCTCAACCGACGGTCGACACCGCCTGTACTTCATGTCATCTCGAACTTCGTAGAACTTGTCGCCGTCGATATAGATAAAATGGCAGCTTGGCTTTTCGCCTTTGCCGGCTGAACAGGCCTTATCGCCTTTGAAGGTGAGTTTCGTTTTCACGTCGATCATTTTGCCGGCGACATCGGCCCTGCCGGTCGTAGTCCCCTTCTTCCAACTCCAAACGAGTTCGGCGGTTACAGGTTTTTTCAGATCGAGAATTTCTACTTCCACCTGCTTGCCGTCAGCGAAAGCTTTGAACTCGTCCATTGTGGCCTTTTTTGCCCCCGCAGGAAGATCAACGGCGTAGGCATTCATTGCATATAGAAATGCAGCAGCGCTTATGCTCGGGAAGATCGCTCTCATACTCTCCCACTAAGAATTGCCAGGGAGGGTACACGCCCTCTACAGCAGCCAAATCCTACCTATTGTAGCTATGAAACAGTATAGCGCAGGTTGAACATATGTAATCCTACGACATTTCAACTTTTCGGCGACATCCTCAGAATTTCTGTCTTTGTATTGGCTGCGTCGCACCACACGAAATAAACCTCTTGCGACGATTACTGGACAGTCTTGGACAATATTATTCGCGTCCGCGATGTATCAAAGATGATCTCCATGGAACTGCTTGCCGCCTGCATGACGACATGACAGCCAACCGAAATCGTCATGGCTCCGGTATCGGAAAGACCAGCCACGAAGAAGATCAATATTTCTCTCTCCTATGGAAGAACTGCGAGGCCGAGAGCGTCTGAACATTCGCCGTGGCGCTCGATGTGACGCCGACGGACCCGCGGCGCAATTGGGATCAGCCGCCTCCATGCCAGATGATGGGTCCGAGCAAATTTCCCTTATAATCTGGCGATTGGAACCCGAGCCGCGGATGAATTGCCCTGCCCACGCCCTCTAAATTGGCGGGGTTCGAGTTCAGGATTGATCAGGATACGCCACCACCTGAAGGGTGTTCTGTCGGCGCGATCACACGCATTTGATGCCGTTGCGCTGAGTATGGGCTTCCGCCAGAGCCTGCGCTTCGAAGGCGAATTTCACCTGCTAGCATGTGTCGGCGGAGGAGCGGTGTGCCCATTATCTAATCAGTCTTGAAAGCGACTCATGATCGAATCGAGCACCCTGGTGAGGGGGCCGGCCTCGCCACGGCCATCTCAATTGGCCCCAATCGTGAAGGCGAAACTGCCAAAAATTGAAAAATTCAGAAAAAATGTTGGATCCCGCGTCGGCGGCAGGATTCCGGTCACATCCATCAGATTTTCCTAATCTTTTCAATAAGCGGATGTCGCTGTGGTTGCAGAAAGAATAATTCGCGGAAAGCGAGACATATATTTTGTCCCAATTTGGGCGAATCGAATTTCCGCAAATATTTCAAAATGTAACTTGGGAGTGATCCGGATATTGTGGCAGCAATATGGCTATGATTCTCAAGTACTTACTGTTTCGGTGCTGTTGCACCATTCAAAACCTCGCCCTATAAACCCCGCCGCAACACATGATTAACTACGAAATATTAGACAACGCTGAAGTTGAGGAACAAAACCATGACAACATACTACGTAGCTTCGAGCAGCAGCGGCGGCGGTAACGGCAGTGCCTCCTCTCCTTTTCGCACGATCAGTGAGGCGATGGCTTCGAACCTTAAGCCTGGCGACGAGGTCGTGGTGAAGGCGGGGACTTACAATGAGGCCATCAACATCGACAAGGACGGCTCGGCGGCAGGCGACATCACGCTGCGCTCGGAAGTGCCGGGCGGGGCGCTGATCCGGCCGCCCGCGGGCTCGTGGAACGCGATCAGCGTCAACGCCAACCACGTGGTCATCGACGGTTTTGACATCGCCGGCGCCAACGGCGACGGGATCGAAGCAAACAATGTCCACCACGTCCAGATTCTCAATAATAAGGTCCACGGCAGCGGGGAGTCGGGCATCCAGTTCAACCAGTCGGACTTCATCCGCATTGAAGGCAACGAGACTTACAATAACGCTTCCACAGGCTGGTTCTCGGGCATCTCGATCTACCAGAACCGGAACATCACCGGCGACACCTCGACTGACGGCTACCGGACGATCGTGCGGAACAACATCTCGCACGACAACATCACGAAGTCGGGTGAGCACACCGATGGCAACGGCATCATCATTGACGATTTCCAGAGCACGCAGGCGAGCGGTAATCCGAACTACACATTCAAGACGCTGGTCGACAACAACCTCGTCTACGGGAACGGCGGCAAAGGTATCCAGGTTACCTGGAGCGACTCCGTCACCGTGAAGAACAACACCGCGTACCACAACAATCAAGACCCGGCGAACACCGGCACCTGGCGGGGCGAGCTCAGCAACTCGGCGTCGAGCAACAACACCTGGGTCAACAACATCGCCGTAGCCGACCCATCGCTGAACAAGAACAATACTGCGATCGATAATACGTCCACCGACGCCTACACCAACAAGAACGTCGTCTGGGCCAACAACATCACCTACAACGGCACGGCCGGACAGGCCTCGGTCAAAACCGATGGCGGCAACGCAATGCCCAGCTCGGCGGACGGCAACAAGCTCGGCGTCGACCCGAAGTTCCTTGGGGCCTCGAGCGACGACTTCCACCTCGGCTCCGGCTCGGCGGCGGTTGACAGCGGAACCAGCAAGTACGGGGTCAGCTCAGTCGATCTCGACGGCGACGCGCGCGTAGTCGGAACTGTCGATATGGGTGCCTACGAATCCGGCTCTGCCCCGGTATCGGGAACGCCAACCGCGCCGACCGCACCGACGCAACCAACAACGCCTACCACCGGTACGCCGACTACCGGGACGCCAACGACGGAAACGCCCACCACGGGAACGCCGACCACCGGGACGCCGACGACGGGAACGCCGACCACGCCGACTACGGAGACCCCAACCACGGGAACGCCGACCACGACGACGAAGCTATACACCGGTACCAACGGCAACGACATCATGCCACACACCGGTCAGTCCAACGGCGGCAACGAAACCTTCAAGGGGCTCGCCGGCAATGACCTGTTGAAGGGCGGCGCCGGCGCGGACGTGCTCGACGGCGGTAGCGGCAATGACACGGCCAGTTACGCGGGCTCCGACGCCGGGGTCCACGTCAGCTTGGCGACTTGGACCGCATCGGGCGGGCACGCCACCGGTGACAAGCTCGTCAGCATCGAAAACCTGATCGGCTCAAGCCATGACGACGTGCTGACCGGCGGCAATAACGGCGGCAACGTTCTCAATGGCGGGGCCGGCGCGGACAAGCTGAACGGCGGCGCCGGCGGGGACGTCATCATCGGCGGTGCCGGGAAGGACATGATGACCGGTGGCACCAGCTCGGATACGTTTGTCTTCAAAACAGCGACGGAAACCGGGTCGGGCTGGGACCGCGACGTCATCACCGACTTCCAGCACGGCGTCGATAAGATCGACCTCTCAGCGATAGATGCGAATGGCTCTGCGCTTGGCGATGCAGCCTTCCATTTCCAGGCGCAGGAGAATGCCTTGTTTGACAAGAAGGCTGGCGCGCTCGCCTGGCACTACGAGGACGACCATACCGTTATTCAGGCCGACTTGAACGGCGACGGCGTTCATGACTTCGAGATTCAGCTGCAGGGCCACGTACAGGTGGGGGCAAGCGATTTTCTCCTGTAACTAATACTCGTTGTGGCGGTCGTTCGATCGCCGCAACAATCGGGCTGACAATCGGAAGTATGTCGACGGCGGAGTAAAAACCCGCCACGCGGCGCGCAAGCTTCGGCTACTTCAGCGCGTGGATGAGCAAGCCGGGAGGGCGGAGCCCGAGCGGCGATCCCATCCACGCGCTGCATTTTTTTTTACAGGTGTCAGCCCGCCTTTCCGGTGCAGCTTTGCACGTGGCGAAAGCGGTCGCCGTTCATCTCGAGGACGTTGACTTGGCGGGTGATGCGGATCAGCAGAGCGCCCATTCGGCGCTCTGGGCTCTGTCCATTCGTCGAACGGAAGATTGCTGGTGATCAGGTGGCGCCTCTTCGAAGTTTTGCGAAATCAGAGTTCCGCGCCGGTCTAGCGTGTTGTCCTCTGCTTCCAGAGACAGTTGGCCGGGGGGCGGCCGTACGCCGGATTGGCCGGACGACCGTCCAAATGCAAGGGTCCAATGACCAAGCTCCTTCAGGCTGGTGATGGGACAGATTCAAGTCATTGAATTTGTGGCGACCTGCAGGAATGCGAATTGTCGAAAATTAATGATTTCAATGAAATCTCCTTATTTTGATGGGCGAATGAGCGCCTTTGATTCCATTATGCAATTTTGCCAAGCCCCTCGCGACAAACCGCTAAGCTTTCGTTCCGCTGTACACGATGATACCAATGAGAAACGATGTTGCTATTGGAGTTCTAAGGGTTAGGTGGCGGGACTGTTTAAATCATTGAAGAGAGTGCTGACTGGAAAGATAATCCGACAATCAGACGTTCAAATTATGAACGGCAGTTGCATTATGTCCTTGCGTATTAAACGCGATAGCGGAAGCGGCGGCGTCTATGTGGTGTTAGCCTCTAAAGCATCGGGCAACTATCAATATTACCCTTTCGATGCAGAGGAGTTCGACAGTTTCGTTGATGCTGCTATCGAGATCAAGAAAGCGTTACGGGCCGATGAATCGGCTGGTATCGGTCAGACCCAAGCCACCATCAAACCGTGACCCGAGAACACCGCTTACGGTGGTGCTATTAAGCCTCACACAATCCTTCTGAAATAGCATCGGCTAAACCATAGGGATACCGATTCCGCAGATGCTTGCAAACTCATCTCTGCGACTGTGCATACAGATAATTCTGACCCTAATGCTTTCCTTTCCAGGCGTGGCCGCCGCTACACCTCCATGTCGTGACGATACGTTTGCGAAGGCCAAGCTCGTGGTTGAGGCACGCGTGACATCGTTCTGGATCGGAGCGTCCGGCCTGCTGCTCGGTCCGGATTTTCCGGACCGAATGATACGGATCGATCTGGAGATTAAGAGGGTCATCAAAGGCACGTTCACCGGCAAGAAGGCGACATTGTATGGCTTTCCGTACCCCCCTCCGGATCGATTGCGGGAGCTTGGCACGATGGCTTTGATAGCTGGTCTGGGCGGCCAAGATACCTTTGAATGGGAACTTTCGGCCAACAAATTAGACGACGACGTGTCCTTCTATTCGTTGAACAATTGTAACTACTCCAAATTCCCCATCGACGTTTCACGGTAGCCGTAGCCATTCCATCAGCCCGCCGATCGGCAATGTCCGTTGGTATTTCCGTGTCGGCAAGGGAAGAGAACGCGCCTGAGGGGTGACTGGGGCTCGAAAGAATTCGTCGCCGACTACAAGCGGTGCATGGCCCAGGAAGACACCGAGCCGGAGCCTAGCCGGCACACCCTGCAGTGGCTCGTCGACAAATATCAGGAAAGCGCAGCATTGAAGGGATTAAAGCCGTCAACGCAGCGCGCCCGCGCCAACGTGCTGAAGGCAGTTTGCAAGACAGGCGGCAAGATGATCCTGTCAAAGATCGACAGAGCCACAATCGCAGCCGGCCGCGACCGCCGGGCCGATACCCCTTTTGCGGCGATCTCATACCTCAAGATCATGGGCTATCTTTTTGCTCTGCCGTTGATGCTGGCATTTTGAAGCATAACCCAGCCGCGACGTGAAGATGCCGAAGGCGAAAACCGATGGCTTCAAGCCTTGGGAAGCAGCCGACGTCGAAAAGTTCTATGCGACCCACCCCGAAGGCTCGCAGGCGCGGCTCGCCAGGGACATGCTGCTTTTCACCGGCCCTCGTCGGTCGGACATCTTCCGAATCGGCCCGCAACACATCAAGGGCGACGTGATCGAGTATCGCGTCGGCAAGAACGACGAGTGGGTTTATATCCCGATGCACCCGGATCTGAAGGCGGTGCTCGAGGTGACGAAAACTGATCACCTCGCTTACCTGGTCACGCCAGTTCACGGCCGGCCGTTCAGGAGCGCGGCCGCATTTGGGAACTGGTTCGGGGACATGTGCGCCGAGGCAGAAGTGGAAGGCCGGGCGCACGGCCTAGGAAAACGCTTGCCCAGCTGCTGGCAGAAAGCGGCAATAGCAACAGCGAACTGAGGCGCGATTTGGCTGGCGAAGCGATGCCATGGCCAACCACTACACGCGCAAGGCCGATAAAAAGAGGTTAGCTATTTCGGGCGCTGCGAAACTGAATGAGAACAGCCTAACCCCTCAATCTAAACTCAATGAGGGGTTTTTCGCCAGATTCAAGTGTAAAAACAGACACTTACGAAGTAGGTGGCGACCCCTGCAGGAATCGAACCTGCGACAACCTGCTTAGAAGGCAGGTGCTCTATCCAGCTGAGCTAAGGGGCCCACTGCCGGCCGCGCCCAAGAGGCGCGGCCGAATGCAGCATATGTGGACGAGAATTCTCAATGCGTCCAGGGTTGCGTGCGGGTATAGCGGAAATTATCCGGATAGGCCACCACCTGACGGGCCGGGTCCTTCGGCGCGATGACTCGGTATTCGATGCCGTTGCGCTGGGCGTAGGCTTCGGCGAGCGCCTGCGTTTCGAAGGTGAGTTTTACCTGCTGGCGCATATCGCCCGAGGACGTGTAGCCCATGATCGGATCGATCTTGCGCGGCGACTCCTGATCGAATTCAAGCACCCAGAGGTGGGTCTTGGCCTTGCCGGACTGCATGGCGGTCTTAGCAGGACGATAGATCTTGGCAGACATGACTGCGGCATCTCCGAATATGCGGGGGATAGCGCGCCCCGCCTTTCATGGTCTCAATCCCGTTGCCGGGCCTTTGCTTCGTCGTCAGCGACAACGCGAAGAGATGAATTTTGCTTATCCGCGAATCCCCGTTTTTTCAAGAAAAAAGCGGATCGCGACGCCGTAGCCACAGCCACACCGACGATGCGCCAATGTGTTGGGGAAGGCGGCTCAGCACATTCTTCCCTCATGTCGCTTTGCCATCCCAGTCAAAACTACAGGAATTCCGGGCAGTTGCGCAATATTACCAATTGTCTCATGTTGTGATCACAACCTGATTGCCGCAGCCAGCCACCGGCACTAGGTTGCGGCTCAATCGGTTTCAGTGGATTGCACGCATCATGAGACGTTCGGCAGAGTTCAATGCCATTATGATAGGAGCTGTCATCACCGCTTTCTTCTATGTCGTGATCAGCTATGCCCAATATATCGGCCTGATCGCCCGCGGTTGAGGCCGGTCGCTCTGAGTCCAATTCGCTCAACAGATAAATTGACGCCCGAACGAGATTTTCTCTTGCGTCCACAGGCCTGGTGAGAAATCTCAGGCCACGACTGGATTTATGGGTTGCGACGGTGAAGTGAACCGTGTATTCCCGCTGCCAATCACGGCACGGAGTGTAGCGCAGTCTGGTAGCGCATCTGGTTTGGGACCAGAGGGTCGGGAGTTCGAATCTCTCCACTCCGACCATTCAATATCCCAGCGAATTCCTTGATAGGCGCATCGTAGCTGGTGCGCTCGCGACTACGCGCCCGTCACTTCGCCTTCGTCGTCGTGGCGCTCACGATTCTGTCGCCTGGCTTGATTCCGAATTTGCCGACGATGCCGGCATTGAGTTCGACGACGTATTTCACCGGGCCCATCGAATCGATGATGTCGCGTGAATAGGGTTTTGCGTTTTCCTTGATGTGACGGATCGTGCCGGTGTCGTCGGCAAAGAGCATGTCGAGCGGCAGGATGGTGTTCTCCATCCACATGGCGACGCGCCGGGTTTGACCGAAGTCGAAAATCATGCCGGCGTCATCGGCCATTGACTTGCGAAACATCAGCCCGCGGGCGCGCTGATCGCCAGTGGCGGCGACCTCGACGGTGAAATGCAGCATCTTGCCCGCGGCTGTCTGGATGAGCAGCGGCTCCTTGTCGAACCGCATCTCCTCGTCGGCCAAAGCCGGCAGGGCGACCAAGAAAAAAAGCGCCATGACGGCGCTTCTGATCGCATGAAACAGGACGATGCCGCGCATTTCAGTGCGACCGGCTTGCCGGGCTCGGAACGTCGGGATGGATCTCTGCGGCCATCAGGCCCTTTTCGCCGTCGCCGAAGCGGACGAGGACGACCTGGCCAGGGCGCAACTCCGTCAGTCCAAAGCGGCGCAGCGTTTCCATGTGCACAAAAATGTCTTCGGTGCCCTCACCGCGCGTGAGGAAGCCGAAGCCCTTGGTGCGATTGAACCACTTGACGAGCGCGCGCTCGAGCCCGCTCGTCGCGGTGACCTGTACGTGGGTGCGCACCGGCGGCAGCTGCGAGGGATGAATGGCGGTCGACTGATCCATCGAAAGGATCTTGAAGGCCTGGTAGCCGCGCTCGCGACGCTGGATAAGGGCGACGATGCGCGTTCCCTCGAGGATCGTCTGGTAGCCGTCGCGGCGCAGGCAGGTCACGTGCAGGAGAACATCCTGCATGCCGTTATCAGGCACGATGAAGCCGAAGCCCTTGGCGACGTCGAACCACTTGACGACACCGGTGATTTCGACAAGATCGACCGCTTCTGACGACAGCTCGTCGACATCGGTGTATGCGTTCGATGAAATCCTATCAGCCATTATCGCCAGCCCCTCGAATACGCGTCACACTGTTACGGTTAACTGATTCTTGAAATCAAGATTAACATCTTGGTAACGGATAAGCGCAAGTCCTAGTTTTCGGTTATTCCCAGCTGCACATTTTATAAAGATGACTTGCCCGAAGCTGACCTCGGCTCGCCAAAAAGGCCAGCCCCTATAAAGGAGTAGATAGAATGCGTTATCTTCATACGATGGTTCGCGTCAAAGATCTGGACGCTTCGCTCGCCTTCTATACCACGCTGTTCGGACTGGAGGAGATTCGCCGTCACGAAAACGAGAAGGGCCGCTTTACCCTGGTTTTCCTGGCCGCTCGCGACGATCTCGACCGTGCGCGCAGCGAAAAAGCCCCCTGCCTCGAGCTTACCTACAACTGGGATACGGAGGATTATAGCGGAGGACGCAATTTCGGCCACCTCGCCTATGAGGTGGATGATATTTACGCGATCTGCCAAAAGCTGATGGATAACGGCATTACCATCAACCGGCCGCCGCGCGACGGCAACATGGCCTTCGTGCGCTCGCCCGACGGCATTTCGATCGAAATTCTGCAGAAGGGAAGCCCGCTTCCGGCCGCCGAACCCTGGGCTTCGATGGGCAATACCGGCGCCTGGTAAGGGTTTTGGCCCCAAGGCTTTTGCGAAGCTTGCGGCTTTTGCGATTTCGGGTCCGACCGGCGCCTTGGCGCTTGCCGCGACCCGGCCCCTTAGGCAATCTCCCGATGACTCGAAGCGGAGGATGGCGATATTTCGCCGTTTTCCGCATCAACCGGAGACTGATTGCTTGCGTAATATTGAGACGCGGATGCCCATTACCGGCGCATTGCTGATCGCCACCTCGATGCTGGCGCTCTCGGGCTGCGTATCGAGCAAGAAGGCGCTCGATTCCGCCGCGGCCGTTCCGGCGGTTCCGGCGACGGCGGCCGCAGCGCCACAGCTTGGCGCAACGGCGCCCGTGAAATCTGCCCCGCGCTCAGTCAATTCCGACCCCCGGCTCGTCAATGTCTCCGGCGCCCAGGCCGCGCCACAGGTCGTGGCAGGGGATGCGAGTGCCGCCGTCCCGCCGGCCGATCCGGCAATGGCGGCGCCTGCCAATATAGGCGGGCTCGTCATGCAGTCGACACGAATCAACGCGCAGGCGATGAGCATCTTTTCGGATCACCAGCCGCCGCCGCAAAACAACAGCACGTCCACCGTCATTCAGCCGCAAGCCTATGCGCCGACGGACGGAGTGGCGCCCGCAAAAAGCAGCGTCTACAGCCAGCCGATCATCCCCTCACAGCCGGCAGCACCGGTGCTGCCGCAGCAATCGTCGGAAAATTCCGACACGAAGCCTGCACCCGTACAAACATCCTCGCTGGCGACAGGCGCTATCCCGGCCTCGACGACAAACGCGCTTTACAGCGCACCGAAGCAGAACCTGCTCGGCAGTCTTTCCGGCCTCCTGCACAAAGCCGCCCTGCCCGGCATGACGCGCGTTGCGCCGAACGGGCTGCACGTCCAGAACGATCATGTCGCGGTCGGCTGCTTCAAGCCGAACCTGCTGAAAGTGATCAAGACGGTCGAGAACCATTTCGGCCGGCCTGTCATCGTCACATCCGGCTATCGCGACGAAGAACATAACCGCCTCGTTGGCGGCGCCGACGAATCGATGCACAAGAGCTGTGAGGCGGCGGACATTCAGATCGACGGCGTATCCAAATGGGATATCGCCACTTATATCCGCTCCTTGCCCGATCGCGGCGGCGTTGGCACCTATTGCCACACCGACTCGGTCCACCTCGACACCGGCAAGACCCGCGACTGGAACTGGGGCTGCGGTGGCAAACGGGCACCGGTGACCACAGCAAGGGCGATCTGATATCGCAAGCCTACCCCCTGACCTTACGTCAACTGAGTTTCATGCGCTTCTGGCAAGCTGCGCAAGCCGTTGATTCGACACAGGTAATCTCAAATGACTCCGCCGCGAAAATATCTGTCATTTTTTTGAAGAAAATCGAATTTGCCGCTTGCGGCATACGAAGGTGCTGATTATAAGGGCGCCACCACGAAGGAAGCGCCCTTCGTCTATCGGTTAGGACACCAGATTTTCATTCTGGGAAGAGGGGTTCGACTCCCCTAGGGCGTGCCACTTTCTCTCCATATAGAAGCCATCGCATCCGCTTGCAGAAGCCGGCGCACACGCCTATTTTAACGAGGCTGGCCTGCGCCCTTCGTCTATCGGTTAGGACGACAGATTCTCATTCTGTAAAGAGGGGTTCGACTCCCCTAGGGCGTACCATTGAGCTTGTGATTGTCGCCACCACCCGTCGGATCGATATTTCCAGCTATCAGGCCTCGCAGCGCCACGGTTTTCCACAGCCCAAAAAAATCGGCGAAAACTGTGATTTTTTCGCGCCTTGGCGCTTGCGGCTTTCGAAGCTGCTGACTATAAGGGCGCCACCACGAAGGAAGCGCCCTTCGTCTATCGGTTAGGACACCAGATTTTCATTCTGGGAAGAGGGGTTCGACTCCCCTAGGGCGTGCCACTCTACTTCCTTATATTCGCTCATCCGACAGCGTTTTTTCTCAACCATTCTATCTTGCCGGCGCCGCGTCGCAGATGCGCAGCTGAATGCGGCGTGCGCCTTGGTAATGTTCGGCGCCGAGCGAGCCTGCGACATGGAGGTTCGCGCCGCGTGAATTGATGAGAAGATCGCCGAGGCCGGTGTCGGCGGCGCGAAAGGCGATTCCATCGAGCCGCGAACCGTCCATCGCCTCCAGCGTCACCTTCACATGTTTCTCGCCGACAAGGCGCGCGTCTCGCACCCGATGCGCCGGTACGGCAAAGAGCGGCTGGGCGTGGCCGGAGCCATAGGGGCCAGCGGCTTCCAGACGGTCGATGAGTTCAAGCGTGGCGCCGCTCGCGCCGATCGCACCGTCTATCTTCAGCGTCTCGTTGGCGACGAGACTCGCCACCGTCCTTGCGGCCTTCTCGGTGAAGAAGGTCCTCAACCTGCCGAGATCGGCGCGCTCGACCGTCAGGCCAGCCGCCATGGCATGGCCGCCGCCCTTGACGAGGATGCCCTCCTCGACCGCAGCCCGCACCATCCTGCCCATGTCGAAACCATTGATGGAGCGGCCCGAGCCGGTGCCGCGGCCGGAAGGATCGAAAGCGATCGCGAAGGCGGGCCGCTTGAATTTCTCCTTCAGCCGCGCGGCGATAAGCCCGACGATGCCCGGATGCCACTTCTCATGGGCGGTGACGATGACGGAGGCGCCCTCGCCGTCGCCATATTCGGCAAGCGCCTCGGCTTCCGCCTCCTGCAGCATCATCGCCTCCATCGCCTGGCGTTCGCGATTGAGCTCATCGAGGCGCTGCGCGATCATTTCCGCCTCACCGGCATCATCGAGCGTCAGCAGGCGGCTTCCGAGTGCGGCGTCACCAATCCGTCCGCCGGCGTTGATACGCGGGCCGATCAGAAAGCCGAAATGATAAGGCGTCACGGGGCCCGCGAGCCCCGCCTTGCGGAAGAGCGCGGCAAGCCCGGCATTGCTCTGGTGCCGGGCAGCGACCAGCCCCTTCACCACATAGGCGCGGTTGAGGCCCTTCAGCGGCACGACATCGCAGACCGTCGCCAACGCCACGATATCAAGCCATTGCAGCAGGTCGAGCGCCAGGATGCGTTTGTTGCCGGCCGCGCGCAGCAGCCGCAATGTCGCGACCAGCACCATGAAGACGACGCCGGCTGCGCAAAGATGCCCCTGCCCCGACAGATCGTCTTCACGGTTCGGATTGACGAGTGCATGGCAGGGCGGCAGTTCATGTGTCACCTGGTGGTGATCGATGACGACGACGTCGATGTTGCGCGCGGCGGCGGCCGCAAGCGCCTCGTGACTGGTGGAGCCGCAATCGACGGTGACGATCAGTCGGGCGCCGTTGTCGATCAGCTGGTTGATCGCCGCCGGATTGGGGCCGTAACCTTCAAAGATGCGGTCGGGAATGTAAATGTTTGCCTTGACGCCGAAATGATTGAGAAAGCGGAACATCAGCGCCGAGGACGCGGCGCCGTCGACGTCGTAGTCGCCGAAAATCGCCACGCTCTCGCCGCGCTCGATCGCACGCACGAGGCGGGTTGCCGCCTTCTCGCAATCGGTCAGCGTGTGAGGATCAGGCATCAGGCTGCGGATCGTCGGATCGAGGAATTCGATCGCTTCGTCCACCGGAACGCCGCGTCCTGCGAGAACACGGGCGATCAGATCCGGCAGCCCATGAACCTGCGCCATGGCCAGCGCCCGGTTCTGGCCTGCCTGATCGAGTCTTGCAACCCAGCGATTGTCGAGCGCGGATTTCTCCACGCCGAGAAACGCGCGCTGTACCGGATCGACGAGATCTGCCATGCCCAACTCCGCTGACTTCATCTGTTCTTTCTACAGGAGCAGCGGAGATAACATAGCGATGGATTTGCAGACACGGATTTTTACCAGAAGATCAGCCAGACGATCACGGCGATGCCGCCGATCTGCACCAGCAGAACCGAAAACAGCGTCAGCAGGATAGCCCAGTTGCGGCCTTCCGTGTGTTCATCGTCAAGGGCCTCGTCATGGCTCTCGTCACGAATGTCAGGGATCACCGGCTTGAGGATGTCCGCAAACATATCAGGGCGGGCTGGCGGCACCTTGCTCGGGCTGCCATGCTCTTTTCCGGCGTGGCTGTCCTTGCTCATGAAATACTCCACGCCGACGACTCACCATCTATGGTTTTATTTATATCAATATTTCGGCATTTGGTAATATAACTTCCGCCAAGGAGACTGAACGAATCGAAAAGCCGCCCTGCCAGAGACAGAGCGGCTCATGTGCCCAGCAGAAATGCTTAAGCTTCTTCTTTCGGCCGTTCGATGCGAATCACCTGCGGCTCGCCGAAGAGATAACCTTCCGACTTTATCGAGGCGACCGCCTTGCGCACGGATTCCTCCATCGTCGCATGGGTGACGAGGATGATCGTCTGGTGATGCGATGGGGCCAGGTGCTGCGTGGAGCGCTGGACGATCGATTCGAGCGAGATGTGGTTTTCCGCCATGCGGGTGGCGACGCTTGCAAAGACGCCGGTGCGGTCGAGCACAGTCAGGCGGATGAAATATCCGCCCTCGTGGCTCTGCATCTGTGCCTTGCGGTAAGGCTCCAGCGCCTTTGCGGGATGGCCAAGCACCGGCACGCGCTGAGCGCCCGGCTGGCTCTTGGCGATATCGGCGATATCGCCGAGCACGGACGAAGCCGTCGCTTTGCCGCCAGCGCCAGGGCCGACCATCAGCAGTTCGCCGAGTACGTCGGATTCAATTGCCACCGCATTGGTGACGCCGTCGACCTGGGCGATGACCGAATCGACCGGCACCATGGTTGGATGCACACGCTGCTCGATGCCGGTCTCCGTGCGCTGGGCGACGCCGAGCAGCTTGATGCGATAACCGAGCTCGGCGGCGGCGTGGATGTCCTCGATCGAGATATTGGTGATGCCTTCGAGATAGATGTCGTCGGCCGCGATGCGATTGCCGAAGGCAAGCGTCGTCAGAATAGCGAGCTTGTGGGCGGTATCGTTGCCCTCGATGTCGAAGGCGGGGTCGGCTTCGGCATAACCCAGCCGCTGCGCCTCCTTGAGGCATTCGGCGAAGGAAAGCCCCTCCTTCTCCATCTTGGTCAGGATGTAATTGCAGGTGCCGTTCATGATGCCGTAGATGCGCGAGACGGCGTTGCCCGTCAGCGATTCGCGCAGCGCCTTGATGACGGGGATGCCACCGGCGACCGCCGCCTCGAAATTCAACAGCGAGCCCTTCTCTTCCGCGATCGTCGCAAGCTCGACGCCGTGATAGGCGAGCAGCGCCTTGTTGGCTGTCACCACATGGAGACCACGCTGAAGTGCGGCGCGCACCGAGACGTTGGCAGCCCCTTCGGCGCCGCCCATCAGCTCGACGAAGACGTCGATATCACCCTTTTCGGCCAGATCCTCGGGCCGATCGAACCAGGTGACGCCGCAAAGATCGACGCCTCGATCCCGCGTCTTGTCGCGCGCGGAAACTGCGGTGATCGTAATCGGACGCCCGCAGGTGACGGCAAGCTCATTGCTCTTCTGCTGAATGATGCGGACAAGCGAGGCGCCAACGGTGCCTAAGCCCGCAATGCCGATTTTGAGGGCATCTGCCATGGATCGATCCTGAAATGTCTTGTGGCGGCAGCCGCCGAACGCGGCTGCCCAAGAGTTGGAATTAACGGTGGGCGTTGAGCGAGATGACGTTATGCATCGTCTCGTCTGCCGTCGACATGAACTTCTTGATGTTGCGCGCAGCCTGACGGATGCGGTGTTCATTCTCGACAAGCGCCAGACGGACATAGTCGTCGCCCATCTCGCCAAAGCCGATGCCCGGAGCAACGGCGACGTCGGCCTTCTCGACCAGCAGCTTGGAGAACTCAAGCGAACCGAGATGACGGAACTTTTCCGGGATCTTCGCCCAGGCGAACATGGTGGCTGCCGGGGGCGGCACTTCGAAGCCGGCCTTGCCGAAGCTTTCGACCATGACGTCGCGGCGGCGCTTATAGACGTTGCGAACTTCGGCAATGTCGGAGCCGTCGCCGTTCAGGGCATGCGTCGCCGCCACCTGAATCGGCGTGAAGGCGCCGTAATCGAGGTAGGATTTGACGCGGGTGAGCGCAGCGATCAGCCGCTCGTTGCCGACGGCAAAGCCCATGCGCCAGCCGGGCATGGAAAACGTCTTCGACATCGAGGTGAATTCGACCGTCACATCCATTGCGCCCGGCACTTCGAGAACCGACGGCGGCGGCGTGTCGTCGAAATAAATCTCCGAATAGGCAAGGTCGGACAGCACGATGATGTCGTGCTTCTTGGCGAAGGCGACGACGTCCTTGTAGAAATCGAGCGTCGCGACAAAGGCCGTCGGGTTCGAGGGATAGTTGAGGATCAGCGCCAGGGGCTTCGGGATCGAATGCCGGACAGCGCGCTCAAGCGGCGGAAAGAAGGTCTCGTCCGGCTCAACCGACATCGAGCGGATCACGCCACCGGCCATCAGGAAGCCGAAGGCGTGGATCGGATAGGTGGGATTCGGGCAAAGGATGACATCGCCGGGCGCGGTGATCGCCTGCGCCATATTGGCGAAGCCTTCCTTGGAGCCGAGGGTGGCGACCACCTGGGTATCCGGGTTGAGCTTGACCCCGAAACGGCGGGCATAATAGGCGGCCTGGGCACGGCGCAGGCCCGGTATGCCCTTGGACGAGGAGTAACGGTGCGTGCGCGGATCCTGTACGACCTCGCACAGCTTGTCGACGATCGCCTGGGGAGTCGGAAGGTCAGGGTTTCCCATGCCGAGATCGATGATATCGGCGCCGCCCGCTCGCGCGCTTGCTTTCAAACGGTTGACCTGTTCGAAAACATAAGGCGGCAAACGCCGGACTTTGTGAAACTCTTCCATTTCATTCCCCATGGAAAGGCGGCATTTTAAGCCGCGGTCGAAGTTCGTTCCGTCTTCCGGCGGCTGCGACACGAACTTCACAATCGCAGCGCCGTATTCATCAGACCCAAGCCAAGCGGCAAATCTTTGACGGAAAGGCCGCACAACCACGCATTATCGGGAAAATCGCATCTTCCGATCCATCCGGAAGGCTTTGCGTCCAAATTGCCTGAAAGGCAAGATTTATTTGGAGATTTCGGAGAGCGTCTGCGCGCCGTGCTCGGCAGCCAGGCGGCGCATTTCAGCGACCTTGGCCTGATATTCGGCTTCCGAGATCGTGCCGGCCTTGCGCCGGGCGGTAAGCGCGGTCAACTGATGCTGCAGTTCGGCCGCCTGCTCGTCGCTCATCTGGACATTGGCCGCCGTCAGCGGCGCGCCGAAATTCGGATAGCCGTCCGGTGATTTCGTCAGACCGCCCTCGACCGCCTCGCCCTTGGTTGCCGGCATGACGACGGCGGTCGGCGCCGCTCGCTTGGCGGCGGCTGCGGCTTTTTCCTCCGCCGTCAGATTGCATCCGGCAAGGGTCATCGCCGCCGCGGCGCAGATCAATGCGATGCGGTTGAAGGTTGCGATGCGCCGAATGCCGTTCTTGATCATGCCTCAAAATCCAGTTCTGATTGCCTCGACTGTTAAATTTGTCGCAGCCACAAAGCAATAGCACGAGCCGATGCGGGTGGAACTTGTTTTCTCGTTCGGTCACGATGTACAACAAACGGATAAAAAGAGTGCTGCCGCCGGAGGAAATGGTGACCGACAGCAAGCAGGAGCGTGGCGGCCAGAAGAATGGCGACAAGACCGGTTTCGACGCGACCGATCTCGAACCCTATCTGCTGAAGGATCCCGAGACCATGGCGATGAATTTCGCCCGGGCGCTCGAAAATCTCGGTCAGGCCGCCTCGGCCTGGCTTGCGCCGCGCGAACGCGGCGAGATCACCGAAACCGCCATCGATCCCATGACCGATATGGTCAAGACGCTTTCCAAGGTCACCGAATACTGGATTTCCGATCCCCGCCGCACCTTCGAGGCGCAGACTCAGCTGATGTCGTCCTTCTTCGGCATCTTGATGCGCTCGATGCAGCGCGTGCAGGGCACGCGCGGGATGCAGGGCGAGCCCCTGCCGCCCGAGCCCGACACCCGCAAGGACAAACGCTTTTCCGACGAGGATTGGCAGAAAAATCCGTTCTTCGATTTCCTCCGCCAGGTCTATTTCGTCACGAGCGATTGGGTTGACAAGCTGGTGTCGGAGACCGACGGCCTCGACGAGCACACCAAGCACAAGGCCGGATTCTACGTGAAGCAGATCACGGCAGCGCTTTCGCCGAGCAACTTCATCGCTACCAACCCGCAGCTTTACCGCGAGACGATCGCAAGCAACGGCGAAAACCTGGTGCGCGGCATGAAGATGCTCGCCGAGGACATCGCTGCCGGGAACGGCGAGCTTCGCCTTCGACAGACCGACATGACGAAATTCGCCGTTGGCCGCGACATGGCGCTGACCCCGGGAAAAGTCATCGCCCAGAACGATATCTGCCAGATCATCCAGTACGAAGCCTCGACCGAAACCGTGCTGAAGCGGCCACTCCTGATCTGCCCGCCCTGGATCAACAAGTTCTATATTCTCGACCTCAACCCGCAGAAATCCTTCATCAAATGGTGCGTAGACCAGGGCCAGACCGTTTTCGTCATATCCTGGGTTAATCCGGATGCGCGTCACGCCGAGAAGGACTGGGGGGCCTATGCCCGCGAGGGCGTCGATTTCGCGCTCGAGACGATCGAGAAGGCGACCGGCGAGAAGGACGTCAATGCCGTCGGCTACTGCGTCGGCGGCACGCTTTTGGCCGCGACACTGGCGCTGCACGCCAAGGAGAAAAACCGGCGCATCAAGACCGCGACGCTCTTCACCACTCAGGTTGATTTCACCCATGCCGGCGATCTCAAGGTCTTCGTCGACGAGGAGCAGCTTGCCGCGCTCGAAGAGCATATGAAGGCGACCGGCTATCTCGACGGCACGAAGATGTCGATGGCCTTCAACATGCTGCGCGCTTCCGAGCTGATCTGGCCTTATTTCGTCAACAGCTATCTCAAGGGCCAGGAGCCCTTGCCCTTCGACCTCTTGTTCTGGAACGCCGATTCGACGCGCATGGCGGCGGCAAACCACGCCTTCTACCTGCGAAACTGCTATCTGCGCAATGCGTTGACGCAGAACGAGATGATCCTCGACGGCAAGCGCGTATCGCTGAAGGATGTGAAGATCCCAATCTATAATCTCGCCACACGCGAGGACCACATCGCGCCCGCAAAATCGGTCTTCCTCGGCAGCCAGTTCTTCGGCGGCAAGGTGGAATTCGTCGTCACCGGCTCGGGACATATTGCCGGTGTCGTGAACCCGCCCGACAAGAAGAAATACCAGTTCTGGACGGGCGGCCCGGCCAAGGGCGACTATGAGACCTGGCTCGAGCGGGCCACCGAGACGCCGGGATCGTGGTGGCCGCATTGGCAGGCGTGGATCGAGACGCAGGACGGCAGACGCGTTGCGGCGCGCAAACCCGGCGGCGATGCGCTGAACGCGATCGAAGAAGCACCGGGAAGTTATGTGATGGAACGCACCTGAGACGCCGGCAGGCATCTCTTTTTGGGACATCCCAAGAAACAGCGATATCGCGTAAACAAATTAGAAACCATAATTCGTCATCCTCGCGAAACAGTCGGAAGTCGCGGGCGGCCTAAATTCGGCCCCTTTGCGCCCTTACCGGCCCCGGCGAAGTTTTAGTCAGTCAGTGCCGCCGGCCTGCGTAGCGAGTTTGAAAGACGAGTGTAGTATGGCGTTTGCGGTAGGGACGTTGGATAACGTCGCCCCTCTTGGCGGATCTGCTTTGCGTTCGCGCAGATCTCGCGGTTTTCTTTACGGTGTCGTCGGCGCCGGGCTTTTAACCTCAACATGGCTGATCGCGACCTTGGCAACGATGCATTCGGTGGCCACGCCCTTTTCTCCACCCGATCGGCTGGCACAGATCGGGGCCGCCCCAAAGGTGGCGCCGTCAGCTCGCCTTGAGCGGTTGATCCATGTCGGCAAGGGTGACCGGCTGACAGCCTTCGACGCAAAGCCGAAGATGCCGCTGACGGCAAGCCTCATCCAGTCTCACGCCGAAAAGACTGCCGCCGCCGCAACGGCATTGGCAGCTCTTGCGAAAAGCAATCGGCTCGTCACGGCCGCCGAGCAACCGGTCGTCGCCGCGATTTCCGACAGTGCCAAGTTCCGCAAGGATGATGCGATCGCGCTGCCGCCGGTCGAACTCGCCTCGGCAGAGATTGAAGAAGACGACAGCAACCGGATCATCGTCCCGTCGAAGGAGGCCGTCGCCGCAGCCCAACTCCAGGCGATGCTGGTGCTTGCCGATGCAGACCCCCGGCAGATCGCGCCGGCCCCGATCGAGCCGATCGCGTCTCCTGTCAGGACCGCCTCAGTTCCTGCAACGGAATCAGCACCGGTGGTGGTCGCAACGGCAGAGGATCAACCCTTCGATCTCGTCCTGTCGCCCGACGCAGGTTCCGTGCCGTTGCCGATGGCGCGTCCGGACGGACTCATCGGCAAACCGGCGCCTGCCGCCAAGGGTGCGCAGCGCTCAGCTGGGCCGGCCCTGGCCTATGCCCAGCCGAACTCGCCGATCGTGGACGATGAGGACGATGCCGTGCCGCGCTACGACAAGCCGGTCTTCTCGCCGAAACTGCGGGCAGGCGTCGCGATCTACGACATCGAAAACAGCACCGTCTACCTGCCGAACGGCGAACGGCTGGAGGCTCATTCCGGTCTCGGAAAGATGCGCGACAACCCGCGCTACGTGGATAAGAAGATGCGCGGACCGACGCCGCCGCACACCTATGTCCTCACGATGCGCGAGGCCCTCTTTCACGGTGTCGAAGCGCTGCGTTTGACACCGGTGGAAGGCTCGGACGCCATCTTCGACCGCGTCGGCCTGCTCGCCCACACCTATATGCTCGGCAAGAACGGCGATTCCAACGGCTGCGTTTCCTTCAAGGATTACAAGCGCTTTCTGGCCGCTTACAAACGCGGCGAGATCAAGCAGCTCGTGGTGGTGCCGCGGCTGAACAACAAGCCCGCCTCGACGCTCGCCTCGCTGTTTTCGTCGCGCAGCTAGTTTAGAGCTTTTCCGGGTTAGATTGAATCATTCTGTTGGCTCAAACGGAGTCGGATGGTCGACCGGCCGGCGCGCGTCGTAGCCCAGTTCTACGGCCAAGCCGGCCGGTCGATCAGCCGGCCCGTTTCAGCCAACCCGAAGGGCCGGGCATGCTTCCGCCATGATCAAAGGCGATCGGCTCGGACGTACCTGGGGTATGCCCGTCGCCAATCGCCTTTGCCCTGACGAAAACCTGCTCCGGCAGAATGCTTCAATCTAACCCGGAGAAGCTCTGGGAGCAGGTGGGCAAGCAGCCGCTTGCCCCCGCAGCCCTACTTCAGCCAGACTGCTATCCGCTCCACCGCCTCGGCGATCTCGCCTTGCGAACCCGCATAGGAGAGACGCAATGTTCGATGTCCCTCCAGCGGATCGAAATCCAGGCCCGGCGTCGCCGCGACGTTGATTTCTGCGAGCATGCGTTTGGCAAAACCCATGCTGTCATTGGTGAAGCGCGAAACATCGATATAGGCGTAGAAGGCGCCGTCCATCGGCGAAGCGGGCGCAAGGCCGATCCTGGGCAGGCGGTCGAGCAGCAGCGCGCGGTTTGCGGCGTAGCTCGCCTTGACATGATCAAGCTCTTCGCTTGCGCCAAGCGCGGCCACCGCTGCAATCTGGGAGAGCTCGGGCGGCGAGATATAGAGGCTCTGCGCCACCCGCTCGATCGGCCGCACCAGGCGCTCCGGCAGCACCATCCAGCCGATTCGCCAGCCAGTCATGCAGCAATATTTGGAGAAGGAGTTGATGACGACCGCCTCGTCGGTCAGCTCAAGCGCGCTCGCCTCCTCCCCAGCGAAAGTCAGCCCATGATAGATTTCATCCGAGATGAAGGCGATGGATTGGGCCGCGCAGTAATCCGCAAGCGCCTTCAACCCGTCACGGCCGGTCACCGTGCCGGTCGGGTTGGCGGGGCTTGCGAGCAGCACGCCTTTGAGCCTGACGCCGCTTTGCTGCTGCGCCGCCTCGAGGCTCTCAGGTGTCAGGGTGAAGTGGGTCTCGGCCGTCACCGGCACTTCGAGAACCTTCAGCCCAAGCGCGCCGAGAATGTTGCGATAAGCGGGATAACCCGGTCTCGCGATCGCCACGGCATCGCCGGCATCGAAAAGCGACAGAAAGGCAAGATTGAACCCTGCCGAGGAACCTGTGGTTATCGCGATGCGCTTGGGATCGATCTCCAGGCCGTGACGGTCCCTGTAGTGCCAGGCAAGTGCGGATTTCAGCCGCGCCGTCCCCAGCGCATCCGTATAACCGATCCGGCCTTCGACAAGGACGGCGCGTGCCGCTTCGAGCGCAGCTCGAGGCGCGGGATGCGAGGGCTGGCCGACCGCCATCGAGATAACGGCGTGACCCGCTGCCCGCCGCTTCGTCGCCTCCGCCAACACATCCATGGCATGAAAAGGCTCGACTTCGCTGCGTTTCGATATGGAAAACAAGATCGCTTCTCGCTTGGCTTCTTCGCTGTTGGCCAGACAATTGCCGCATTAATCGGCTCATCACAATCCCGCGAGGGCGGTGCAGGGATGAAAATTCCTGTTTGAACAGAACTCGACGCACCGTACCTTGACGCGACGCGTTCAAGTCCATAACCCGGCGACGGTTTTCTCGACCAAGACCACATCGCCGATGACGAGGATATCATGGCCTTCTTCCCGAAAAACTTCACCGCACTGGCGCTTGCCGCATCGATCGCGATCCCGTTTCCGGCCGCAGCGCTCGACGATCAGCAGAAGAAGGAGTTCGGCGAATTCATCAAGCAATATCTGATCGAAAATCCGGAGATCATGCTCGACGTCCAGGAGGCGCTGCAGAAGAAGCAGGAAGCCGCGCGGCTGGTGAAGGCCAATATGGCGATCGAGGAGAACACCGCGAACATCTTCAATTCAAAGGATGACGTCACGCTCGGCAATCCCAAGGGCGATGTGACCGTCGTCGAATTCTTCGATTATAATTGCACCTACTGCCGTCACGCGCTTCCCGATATGCAGGCGATGCTGAAGAAGGACACGAACGTCCGCTTCGTGCTCAAGGAATTCCCGATCCTCGGGCCGGATTCGGTTGCCGCCCACAAAGTGGCCGACGCTTTCCGCAGGCTGGCGCCTGCGAAATATGCCGATTTCCATATCGCCCTTCTCAGCAGCGAAGGCCGCGCCTCGGAAGAAAGCGCGATCGCCGTCGCAGGCTCTCTCGGCATCAGCGAAGACAAGATTCGTGCCGAGATGGCGAAGAGCCCGAACGATGGGATCGTTCAGGCGACCTATCAGCTTGCCTCCAGTCTCGGCATCAGCGGCACGCCCTCTTATGTCATCGGCAACGAGCTGGTCCCGGGCGCCGTCGGGCTCGACGATCTCGAAGCCAAGGTCAAGAACATGCGCAGCTGCGGCAAGACCGCCTGCTGAGGAATCAGACAGCCGACCGGCCGCTCATCAAACCGCCAGAATCGAAGCGTTGCAGCCATGTGGACAAATGTGGCGCGATTCCTGCCGGCCAACCCGTAAGGGCTTTCATTCAGCCCTCGCGGAGTCTATAGGTTGCCGTCGTGCATTTACGGAACATTCGATGACGCAAACGATTTTTGTCCTGAACGGGCCAAACCTGAACATGCTGGGCAAACGAGAGCCCGCGATTTATGGCGGCAAGACGCTCAAGGACATCGAGGCAGACTGCAAGGCAGCAGGGCGCGAGCTCGGCTTTGATATCGACTTCCGTCAGAGCAACCATGAAGGCACGCTCGTGGACTGGTTCCACGAGGCCGACGAAACGGCCGCTGGCGTCGCCATCAATGCAGGCGCCTACACGCATACTTCAGTCGCGCTGCACGACGCGATCCGCGCTATTTCAATTCCCGTCATCGAACTTCACATATCCAACGTCCATGCACGGGAAGAATTTCGCCACGAGTCGATGATCGCGCCGGCATGCAAGGGCGTGATTTGCGGCTTCGGGCCTCACAGCTACATCCTGGCGCTCCATGCGCTGAAGAACATCACGGCATAAGAAGAAGACAGGGCAACACCATGGCTGAAAAGAAATCGGGTATCGATCAGGCACTGATCCGCGATCTCGCCAATATTCTCAACGAGACGGATCTGACGGAGATCGAGGTCGAGCAGGACGATTTGCGCATCCGCGTTTCGCGCGGCGGCACGCCGCAATACGTCCAGGCGCCGATCGCTGCACCGGCCTTTGCCGCTCCGGCAGCAGCCACCGCTCCGGCAGCGGCCGCTGCCGCACCCGCCGCAGCACCCGGCCGCAACCCGGCGAATGTCGTCAATGCGCCGATGGTCGGCACCGTCTATATGGCACCGGCTCCGGGCGCACGTCCCTTCATCGAAATCGGCGCCACCGTCAAGGAAGGCCAGACGCTCATCATCATCGAAGCGATGAAGACGATGAACCAGATTCCTTCGCCCAAGTCAGGCAAGGTGACCGAGATCCTCGTCGACGACGGACATCCCGTCGAATACGGCCAAGCCCTCGTCGTCATCGAATAGGCCCAAGCCCATGATTTCGAAAATCCTCATCGCCAATCGCGGGGAAATCGCCCTTCGCGTGCTTCGGGCCTGCAAGGAGCTCGGCATCGCATGCGTCGCGGTGCATTCCACCGCCGACGCCGATGCCATGCATGTGCGTCTTGCCGACGAAAGCGTGTGCATCGGTCCGCCCTCCTCGCGCGAGAGCTATCTCAACATCCATCAGATCGTCGCGGCCTGCGAGATCACCGGCGCCGACGCCGTGCATCCGGGCTACGGCTTCCTGTCCGAGAATGCCAAGTTCGCCGATATCCTCGAAGCGCACGGCATCACCTTCATCGGGCCGACGGCGGATCATATTCGTATCATGGGCGACAAGATCACCGCCAAGACGACGGCGCTGGAGCTTGGCATTCCCGTCGTTCCCGGCTCGGACGGCGAGGTGAAGACCGAAGAGGACGCGCTGCGGACGGCCGCCGAAATCGGCTATCCCGTGCTGATCAAGGCAACGGCCGGCGGCGGCGGGCGCGGCATGAAGGTCGCCAAGAGCGAGGCCGATCTGATCGAAGCCTGGTCGACGGCGCGCACTGAGGCGGCAGCCGCCTTCGGCAACGATGCCGTCTACATGGAAAAATATCTCGGCAAGCCGCGCCACATCGAAATCCAGGTGTTCGGTGACGGTGAAGGCAACGCCATTCATCTCGGCGAACGCGACTGCTCGCTGCAGCGCCGCCACCAGAAGGTCTGGGAAGAAGCGAATTCGCCTGCGCTCAATGTCGAGCAGCGCATGAAGATCGGCCAGATCTGCGCCGATGCCATGAAGAAGCTGAAATATCGCGGCGCCGGCACGATCGAATTCCTCTACGAGAACGGCGAGTTCTATTTCATCGAAATGAACACCCGTTTGCAGGTGGAGCATCCGATCACCGAAGCGATCACCGGCATCGACCTGGTGCACGAGCAGATCCGCGTCGCCTCCGGCGGCGGTCTCTCGGTGACGCAGGACGAGGTGCACTTCTCCGGCCATGCCATCGAATGCCGGATCAATGCCGAGGACGCGCGCACTTTCGTGCCCTCGCCCGGAACGATCACCCATTTCCATGCGCCGGGTGGCCTTGGCGTGCGCATCGATTCCGGCGCCTATCAGGGTTACAAGATCCCGCCTTATTACGACAGCCTCATCGGCAAGCTGATCGTGCACGGCCGCACCCGTGTCGAATGCATGATGCGCCTGCGCCGCGCCCTCGATGAATTCGTCGTCGACGGGATCAAGACGACGCTGCCGTTGTTCCAGGATCTCGTCTCCAACCAGGATATCGCCAACGGCGACTATGACATCCACTGGCTGGAACATTACCTCGCCAACACGCCGGCGGCATAGGACAGGAATGGCAGGATCGCGCAGGAAGTCACCAGGCATAACCCCTGATATCCTCCTGCGCGCCTATTCCATCGGCCTGTTTCCGATGGCCGAGTCCGCCGACGACCCGGAGATCTTCTGGGTCGAACCGGAATTGCGCGGCGTTCTGCCGCTCGATAATTTCCATATCTCGAAAAGTCTCGCCAAGACGGTGCGCAGGAAACCCTTCGACATCCGATTCGATCACGCGTTCGACCAGGTGATCGCGGCTTGCGCCGAGGAAACATCGGGGCGCCCGAGCACCTGGATCAACCAGACGATCCGGTCGCTATATTCCACGCTGTTCGAAATCGGTCATGCCCATACCGTTGAAGCCTGGGACGGCGATCAACTGGTCGGCGGTCTCTACGGCGTCTCGCTTGGCTCGGCCTTCTTCGGCGAAAGCATGTTTTCACGCCGGACGGACGCCTCGAAAATCTGCCTTGTACACCTGGTCGACCGGCTGAGGGAAAAGGGCTTCACGCTGCTCGACACGCAGTTCACCACCGAGCACCTGAAGACGTTCGGAGCGATCGACGTGCCGAAGGCTGAATATGCGTTGCTGCTTGCCATCGCGATGGAATCGCCACACCTGGAGTTTTGAGCGTGATCGTTTCATCCCTGCGTTGCTTTTCGAGCCGAATTGAGTAGGTTTGGCCTTGCAACGGCGGATAGAATTTTGAAACGATATTTTGCGGCCGCAATCCTTTTCGCCTTATTCACGGGTCAAGCCGAGGCACGCCCTTACCAGGAGATGTTCCCTGCCAGGGCTTTTTCGGACGCAGAAAAACCATTGCTGCAAAAGCTCGACTTTCAGCAGGGCGCGATCAAGCTGCCTGCTGCACAGGCAACGCTGAACATCCCCGAAGGCTTCTACTATCTCAATTCCGCGGATACGAAGAAGGTGCTGGTCGATATCTGGGGAAATCCGCCGCAAGCGGCGGAGGGAACGATGGGGATGATCTTCCCGGCGAAATACGCGCCGACCGATATCGAGGCCTGGGGTTCCATCGTCGAATACAGCGCCGACGGTTATGTCTCAGACGCCGACGCCGCCACGACCGATTACGATGAACTGCTGCAGAACATCAAGGATTCCATCCGCGAAAACAACGTCGAGCGCGAGAAGCAGGGTTTTCAAAAGATCACGCTTGTCGGCTGGGCCTCGACGCCGCATTACGACAAATCTGCGCATGCGATGCATTGGGCGCGCGATCTGCTGTTCGGCGATGATGCGCAAGCCCCGCATACGCTTAACTATTCCGTACGCGTTCTTGGTCGCCAGGGCGTATTCGAGTTCGATTTCGTTGCCGGCCTGAACCAGTTGAAGGAGATCGAGCAGGTCATTCCGACCGTGACGACGCTCGTGCAGTTCGACAAGGGAATGGCCTATACCGACTTCGTCGAAGGCGACAAGATCGCAGCCTACGGAATGGCCGGGATGATCGCCGCGGGTGCTGGCGCCAAGATCGCCGCAAAGGTAGGGCTCCTGGCGCTTGCCGCCGCCTTCCTGAAAAAGGCCGGCATCCTTATTGTCGTCGTGCTTGGCGGTGCGCTTCGGTTTGCCAAAGGTCTTTTCACCCGAAACAAGACACCCACGGCATAGGCTCGCGGCTTAACCAGGAGACGGCGCGGAAATTGTGAAGATTTTTCGGAGCCTGTCCCAGCTGATATCAATCAGCGGGCTGTCGCCTTGTCCGGAGCCGGGACGTCCGAGCTTGTCTTGCAGTCCTTCAGCCAGACGTCGTAGATCGGATGCTCGACCGCATTGAGGCCGGGGCTGTCGGCAAACATCCAGCCGGTAAAGATGCGGCGGATCTTGCGGTCAAGGGTGATTTCGTCGACTTCGACAAAGCCGTCGATCTTCTGTGCTTCCGCCTGGTCGCGCGAATAGCAGGCCTTCGGCGTCACCTGCAGCGCGCCGAACTGTACCGTCTCATTGACATAGACATCGAACGTCGTGATGCGGCCGGTGATCTTGTCGAGGCCGGAGAAGACGGCAACCGGATTGTCGATGCGTGCGGCATGCGCCGCAACCGGTGGAAGCAGAGCCGAGAGCGCCAGCAGCGATCCGGCGCCACGCAGGACCATGTTCCGCGTGAAGAGCTTCATATGCACCCGTCTCCAGATATTTTCGGTTCACGGCCGCGGTCTAGCGCGGCCAACCTGCGGGTAAAGGTCAATTGTGGCCAAAAGCCGGGCTTGCGATCGCCCGGTCGGGCCGTCTCAGTTGCCGGGCGTCCAGGCGTCGTAATCGCCGGTGACGCGCGGCCGCTCGCCGGGAACCGCGAGCGAGCCCGGCGGACGGTAAGCCTGCGGCGAACCGGTGAGGTTCGGACGATGCGCCTTCTGCCATTCCCTGGCGACGTAGTTTTCCTTGGACGGCGGAACATCGGTGCGATGATGCATCCAACCATGCCAGCCCGGCGGAATGGCGGAGGCTTCGGCATAGCCCTTGTAGATCACCCAGCGCTTCGGCAGACCATAGGAAGACATGCCGCCTTCATAATAGACGTTGCCGAATTCATCCTCGCCGACGCGCTTGCCAAAACGCCAGGTCGCAAAACGCGTGCCTATCGTCTGACTGTTCCACCAGGTGAAGATTTGAACCAGAAGATTCCGCATGTCTTTTCCTTGTGCCCGCCAGTGCGGGCCAAACCAGAATTTAGCTCCTCGCTTATGCCGTCGCCAAGCCGAATTGTCCAGCGATTCCACGAGAGGCAGGGGTCATTTCAAGGCCATCTTGAAGCCGAGATGCGAAGGCTTGAAGCCAAGCCTTTCGTAGAAACGATGGGCATCCCTGCGTATGGCATTCGACGTCGGCTGTACCAGCCGCACGCCGCGGCCTTTTGCCTCTGATATGGCGAATTCGATCATTCCGGTGCCGATGCCCTGCCCGCGCATGTCAGCCCGCGTCTGCACCGCCTCGATGATCATCGTCGAAGAACCACGGCCTGTCAGCGAGGTCGTGAGCATCATCTGGAACGTGCCGACGACTTCGCGGCCGCACTCTGCGACATAAAGCGTCTGGTCGGGCGAAGCCTCAATGACGGCGAAGGCCCTGGCATAATCGGCAAAAGCCCCGGCAACCGTCGTATCGCCGTGACCGCCGAGAGCATCGGCGGCAAACAGCGCCACAAGCGCCGGCAGATCATCCCTGTGCGCTTCGCGAATGAGAATATCGGACAACTTGACCGCCACGGGATCAATGCCCTTCCAGCGGTTTTTCGAAAATCAGCGAGGGAATGCCGGATTGTCCGGGCCCGCTGTTCTCATTGCGGCCGACTTCGGTGAAGCCATGCGCCCGGTAGAAGGCGATCGCCGCCGCATTCTGCGGCTCGACTTCCAGGCGCATGATCTCAGCATCCGGAAAGCAGGTTTCGAGCTCGGCGAAGACATCGCGGCCGATGCCCTGGCGCTGCAGCGACGGACTGACATAGAGGAGATGCAGCATGACCGTCTTCGTCAGCGCGTGCGACATCGCCGCATAACCCACGCCGCCGATGTTGCGGCCGTTATCGGCGACGAGGAACTCGGCGTCCCTGCGCACCAGCCGCGCCTTCAGCGCTGCCGGCGTAAAGAGATGGGCGATCAGATCGTCCACCTTTGTTGTGCCGTGGAGCTCGTCATAGGTGGCGTGAAAGCTCTCCGCCAGAAGGACGCGCACCTTCTCGAGGTCGCGCTCTCCGGCGGTGCGGACGAAATACACGGGCTATTCCTCGATGCCGAGCTTCGCCTTGACGAGCGCCTGGACCGCCTGCGGATTGGCCTTGCCGCCGGTCGCCTTCATCACCTGACCGACGAACCATGCCGCCATGGTCGGCTTCGCCTTGACCTTTTCGACCTGTTCGGGATTGGCGGCGATGATCTCGTCCACGGCCTTCTCGATGGCGCCGGTATCCGTCACCTGCTTCATCCCGCGCGATTCGACGATCTCGGCGGGATCGCCGCCCTCGGTCAGCACGATCTCGAAGAGATCCTTGGCGATCTTGCCGGAGATGGTCCCTGATTTGATGAGGTCGATGATCGCGCCGAGCTGTGCCGGCGACACCGGCGTCTGTTCGATGTCCTTGCCGGTACGGTTGAGCGCGCCGAGCAGGTCGTTGATCACCCAGTTTGCCGCCGTCTTGCCGTCGCGGCCGGCGGCCACGGCCTCGAAATAATCGGCGATTGCCTTTTCGGAAACCAGCACCGAGGCATCGTAGACCGACAGGCCGAGTTCACGCACGAAGCGCTCCTTCTTGTCGTCGGGCAGTTCCGGCAGATCGGCTTCGAGCGCCTTGATGAAGGCGTCGTCGAATTCGAGCGGCAGCAGATCCGGATCGGGGAAGTAGCGATAATCATGCGCGTCTTCCTTCGAGCGCATGGAGCGCGTCTCGCCCTTGTTCGGGTCGAAGAGGCGCGTCTCCTGATCGATCGTGCCACCGTCTTCCAGAATGCCGATCTGGCGGCGCGCTTCGTATTCGATCGCCTGGCCGATGAAGCGGATCGAGTTGACGTTCTTGATTTCGCAGCGCGTGCCGAAAGCCTCGCCCGGACGGCGCACGGAGACGTTGACGTCGGCGCGCATCGAGCCTTCATCCATGTTGCCGTCGCAAGTACCGAGGTAACGCACGATCGAACGCAGCTTGGTCATATAGGCCTTGGCCTCGTCGGACGAGCGCATGTCGGGCTTGGAGACGATCTCCATCAGCGCCACGCCGGACCGGTTGAGGTCGACATAGGACATGGTCGCGTGCTGGTCGTGCATCGACTTGCCGGCATCCTGTTCCAGGTGCAGGCGTTCGATGCCGATCTCGATATCCTCGAACTGGCCCTGGCGGTCCGGCCCGAGCGAAATGACGATCTTGCCCTCGCCGACGATCGGATCCTTGTACTGAGAAATCTGATAGCCCTGAGGCAGGTCGGGGTAGAAGTAGTTCTTGCGGTCGAAGACCGAACGCTTGTTGATCTCAGCTTTGAGGCCGAGACCGGTGCGCACGGCCTGCTTGACGCATTCCTCGTTGATGACGGGCAGCATGCCGGGCATGGCGGCATCGACCAGCGAAACATTCGAATTCTGCGGCTTGCCGAATTCCGTCGAAGCGCCGGAGAAGAGCTTCGAATTGGACAGCACCTGGGCATGGACTTCCATGCCGACGATGACTTCCCAGTCGCCGGTGGCGCCGGGGATGAAGCGTTTCGGATCAGGCGTGCGGACGTCGACAATGGTCATCTGATGCTCTTTGCAGGCTGTTCTTTTCCACTGGTGAGGTAAAGGAAATGGCATTCCGGTGCAAGGCTTTCCCCATTGCGGATCGCGGTTTGACGGGGCGACATTTGCCGCTGGTTAACCGGGGCATGGCAGTGTAGCCGCATGACGATGACCGACATCACCAAATTGATCGCACTGTTGCTGGCGCTGAACCTGATCGTCTTTTCGATCTATTTCCTCGACAAGCAGGCGGCGCGCCAGGGCGGATGGCGCATCAGCGAGCGCTCGCTTCTGACTCTTGCGCTGATCGGCGGCAGCCTCGGTGCGCTGGCGGCACAACAGATCCTGCGCCACAAGACGAAAAAGGAACCGTTCCGGTCGATCCTGGCGGCGATCCTGATCCTTCACGGCGCCTTGGCCACGATGCTGGCCCTCGCGACACTATGGGCCCCTCGCCTTCATCTGGATTTTTAAACTTCAGAATTCCTGCCCATATCCGCCTTGGCTTTCCGAAACCAGCGGCTTCGTCAGCCCGACAGAGGGCACGTCTCGGTCAAGCTTCGGATTATAGGCGACCGACAGCCAGTGGATACCGTAACCGTGCTTCCGAAAAAAGCCGATTGCCTCGCTATTGCTGGAATGGGTCTGCACCGCCGCCGTCTCGAAGCCTCGGCCGGCGATATCCTTCTCGATGCGTTCGAGAAGGGCTGAGCCGAGTCCCTGCCGGGTGAAGACGGGATCGATCCAGAAATCCGAGATGGTTTCGTCCAATCCCTCGCGTGCAGCCCAGCCTGCGACCTGGCCGTTCTGCTCGATGACGGTGATTGTCAGCCAATCATTCTCCACGAAGTTGCGAAAGGCGTTGCGCGCCGCGTCGATCATCGCATCCGATTCGCCAATCGACGCCATCGCCTTTTGCCAGGCCCTGAGCCCGATCTCGCTCAATAGCTCCGCTTCCCCGTCGCGGGCATTGCGAATGTGGATCAACGACACCTCCGCGTTACCCCTCCAACTAGAGCACTGAGTCGCGGAATTTACCAGTAGCTGCAAAGGGATGATCAAGCGAAACCAGCGTTTTCGACCGGATTTCACCGACAGGGATGCGCTTGACCGCTTTTTCGGGGCTGAATAATAGATATTTTATGTTGAGCCAGTCTGAGAGCCGGTAAAGGCCCTGCCCGCAAGTTTTCTTGCGCGCATGGGCCCGAAAAAACGAAGCCCTGACGTTCGAATGAGCGCCAGATCGTTTTTGTGCGCCCCTACGGCGCGATACCGGATCTCACAACATGGACATTTCCCGCACGGAGCAGCGCATCCTGCATCTCATGGCCCAAGGCGGCCGTATCGAAATTACCCGCGACGACAACAGAAAAATCGAGAACGTCAGTTGCTTCACCCGCGACGGCTGGCTCTATCCCGGCGTCGACCTCGACCTTTTCCGCAGGCTGAAGCGGCTGAAGGCGATCAAGTCCTCAGGCGGTCAACCTTACCGGATTAATGAACGAGGGTTGAGGCTGGTGAGGTCGCAGCTGGACAATAGATAGGTCAAGTAACTAACTCACTCACTCTGATCGCGCCCTAATCGGGGCGCGGTTCACTTCCGCCTCAGAGCAAGCTGACGTGTGTCACACGCGAGTGGTTCCTGGCCTGATGCGACGTCCGCTACTTCTTGCGCCAAGAGTTGATTTCTTTAGCGAGCTGCGGATCGTGTCGTAGTTCCTCGACCGCATCTTTGCTGATAGCGCCTTTCGAGCGCCTCAAGGGTCCAATCAGCAAGAGGCGGCTTTCTCCATTGGAGGGATCTTTTGCCAATCGAATAAGGTCATGAAGCCTCTCTTCAGTTACTGATCCGGAAAGCGCGCAAGCCAAACCTTCCTTGAACCCCAAGACAAATTCCGTTTCCTCATCGGGGAAAACAGGGCCTTTGCCTTGCTTCGCGTTGATGTATTGCTGAACAAGGAAGTCCCAATATTCGCCGCCCGCGGGAACCGCTAGAGCTCTAGCAATCCCGCTTCGTGTTCGATCAGAGTAAGGCAATTGCAAATGCTTCATCAAGATCGGTACCAAATTCGGATATCCACTTCTGCTGTTAACCAGGTCCCAAACCGAGGTGATGTTCGCGCCTGCCTCGCGCAGGTCTTTCACCACAGGTTGTTCCTCTTCAAGCAGGCGAGCGTCGCGAATGGCCCAAATATCGCTCATTCTATCCTCCCAAATCTGCTGTCCCAGGTCAGTGCGCGGCTGCCGTCGAGACTATGTTGCCGTTGGCGTCATAGTCGCATGGTCGATGGTCTTGGCGCGGATCTGGGTTGCCGCATACGGACGGATCGCCGCTGGATTCGGATGGATATAGGCGCCGATCCGCGTGCGCGACAGCAGGCTGCCGCTCGGCGAATAGCTGTAGATCTCGTCGAGGGTCTTGTCGCCGGCATTGTCGGTCGTCGAACTATTCGGCCCAAGTGAGAAAACTTTCAATCATCTCGTTAAGATTGAGTGGACCGCCAAATGCCTCGAAGCTTTGATCATTTCTGCGAGCAACAAACCAATTACGATCTGATCTTTCAACTCGCACCTCTTCGAAGTCCCTATCTTGGAGGGCAGTTCCCTTGAGGTCAACTTTCATCGACCAACCAGGGTTGTCTATGGTGTCAATTTTAACCCCGCGATCCTCGTGCCATTCGTCTACGCATTGGCGCTCAAACCAGGCACAGAGTCTTGAAACGGTATCCATTAGTTACCCCACCTTTCAATGATCTTTAGCGCTGTTCTGATGTCATCCCACGTCGCCGCCCTTGTAGTGCCAGGGCTGAGGCTCGTCCTACCATCCGGTGCCTCATGTAGCTTTTGGAATTTCACATGTGGAGCTGGGATTTCCTGACCTAGTGATTTCTCAAAGTGCGGCTTTCCAGCCAGATCAATATGCCATCGGCCGGAGGGCGTCATAACGGAAACGCGGTTTTTTCCGATCCGCTGCGCGAGATTTGCGCCTGCCTCTTCAACGGTCAATATCCTGGATGAGAGTTTCTTCGCTGCCTCCGCACCCAGCTTCTCGATCACCTTGCCTTCTGGTCCCCCAACAAGTGAAGCGGCTGTGAGAACACCGACACCTATCCGCCAAGCACTCCTATTGCGTATTCCATCATAAATATCCGGTAGACCTGTTTGATCTGCAGCTGTCTTCGCGACTGTCACGGTTGCGGCCTGCACGTCTTTCCCGGCCCGGTCAGCTAGCACTTGGTCACTTTGCCGGCTGTGAGGATTTTGACCATAAAGGCTGCCGATAAAATCGCTAAAGAAGCCTGTTGTGCTAGTTCCGCTGAGCTGGCCCCATTGGTGCCCATTCGGATCGGACTTATTGACGGGATCATTTTCGGAGTAGCTGTAGCGGTTGGTGCCGACGCCCTCCTTGGTCGGATCCCAATCATCCGGCGAGATGAACCGCCCGAACGCCGGATCGTAATACCTGGCATTGAGATACATCAGCCCGGTTTCGGCATCGAAGCGTTCGCCGATGTAGCTCTTCTTGGTCTGGAAGCTGGTGTTGGTGGCTTCGCCATAGGCGGCATAGCCGGTCTGTTCGATACGATAGCCGCTTTCGTTGGTCACCTGCCGAACCGAGGCGAGATGATCGCGGTGCAGGAAGAACTTGTCCTGCTCGGTGCTGCCTGATGTGACGGCGATCTTGGCGTCGGGATGCGGATAGAGCGTGTAGATGTCGGTGCCGGGCGTCGAGCGGTCGATCTCGACATTGGCGTCGGGATAGAGCGTCGTGCCGAAGCCCCAGCTCTTCTTCACCCGGGCGCCGTCCGGTCCATAGGCGAAGCTCACCGTGGCGCCGTCCTGGGTGACGCTCGCCAGCCGGTTGGCGCCGTCCCAGGTCAGCGTGCGGGCACCATCCGAGACCATGTTGCCGTTGGCAAAAAGCCGGCCGAAGGCGGTAAGCCGCGAAATACTACAAGTCCGACTTAAGACTCCTTCCTCGCTGCCCGCAAATGATTAGATTCACCCTGTCCTGAACCTAATCCGGCGAGCTACTCGCTCCATCCAACGGAGATACTGTCAAACCTTCTTCACTGAGAATATTTTGGGGCGCTTGATTATAGATCACAAGCTCGTCCCCCCTATTCATAACAAACAGCTCAGATTGGGAGCTCTGAAACACGATACCTTCGATAGCATATTGACCTTTGATCACCCCTAGGAAATCAATGTCTTGGCCGGAGATATTTTCCCAACCACCCCTTCTTGTTGCGTTAACTAGCCTTTCCTGGCCAAGTTCGCCCATGTCTCTCTCCGCCATAGCGACCTTGCCGTGAGCGATTTGCAATGATTCTCCATCGGCTCCGCAACGAAGGGTGAAGGATATTCCAGAACTTAGTTCCAGATAGATCGCTTGAGGATTGTGCATATTCCATTTCCCTTCGAAAACGTGAACCAGGTAAACCACCTCATTCACACGTCCCAACCTTGCTGTCATTCGCTCAATCTCGTCAAAGCACGTCTCACGCTCGGATTATTACGCCTCGGTGCGGCAGGTGACCAACGAAAGCGGCTACCGTATCGAACAGACCGGCTACGCCGCCTATGGCGAAGCCACCAACACCAGCTTCCAGACCAAGAAGAGCTATATCGGCGAACGCTTCGATCCCGAAACCGGCCTGATGTATCTCAATGCCAGATACTACGATCCAGCCTTCGGCCGGTTAATCTCCCCGGATGATTGGGATCCGATACCGAGGAGAGCGTCGGGACGAACCGATACAGCTACTCCGAAAACGATCCCGGCAATAAGTCTGATCCCAATGGGGATGCGCTGGGCTCAAGTATATTCACGATTAGACTTCGCGATACCATTAATCACGTTGATATCGCGCCTAGATCCCGGAACACGTTATCCAAATACTCGCGAACTTCAACAGAGCGATCTAGGCCGGATCTGATGTTTACATTCTCGTACGGCCTAAGAGCAGCACGTATTACACCTGGGCTTGTGCCGCCGATGCTTGAAGCGAGATAGGCATATTCCGCAGCCCTTGCCGCGCCATTACACCAGTCCCACGGCATCCATTTGTAATCACTTATCAGAAGATCGCAAAGTTTGTCCTTCGAGATCAAAAACCCTCCCAGCTCTCGGTCGAAGCGGTGAATGTCGGCTTGAGCCTTCTCAAGCACTAACTCCAAATTCCCGGCATGGTCACTCAACCGCAGCGATGACCGTTCTCCCCATGAGTAGTATTGCCCCAATTGGCACCGCTGATTAAACCGGCCTTCCACCCTACTGTTTCTCCCGCCGTAGTGTTTCAAGCACTTTTCTGCAAAACTAAACGCGGCAATGTTCCGCAGTCCAAAATCACATGCTAGATTGTTGACGGGTCGCCCAAATAAATTCCATTCGACAAAACTCTCCGTCTCGCCATCATTGCTACGGCAGTATAAGAATTTTGATACTTTAATGAAGCCTATCTGCCCCATTTTTTCATCTAGCGCAGATGTGATTTCTTCTAGAAACATTTAGGCGCCGCTCCCATCACTTCACAATCTCGTCGAACAGTATCTTGCTCTCAGATAAGAAAGGACGAAGAACGGCGCTTGGCGCATCGACTGGAGCACAGCCATCACACATGGTTTTGTAAGCAACACTGTTAACTGGGCCGAATTTCGAAGCGCCACCAAATTGCATTACAGAAATATTTTTCAGAACCTTAGCTACGATCAAGCTTCACCGTATCAGACATTGATGTTTTCACCTCGAAACCGACAATGTTTCCGAAAGAGTCGCGCCCCGGATGAAAGCTCTATGTCACGCCGAATCTATTTCCGGCGTCCAACCAGATTCAATTCGCTCGACCAACAACGTATCGTTCCACACCCCACGAATCGACAGCTGATGCTGTTCAGCAGATAACTGCCCGATCCGCCATTCCTTTTCACCATCCCACAGCCACCACACGCCCACCTTCCGCGTAGCCGGGTCTACAACACCGGCACGGAACGTCGGGAATTTCGTGGCGTCAGATGGCAGCGGCACATTGCCAACAATTGACACAATACCTCGATCAACCGCTGCGCTTAGCGGAAAGAAACACATAAACAATGGCCGGCTGTTTACTAAATCGGCAAAACTGTCCGGCCGTGTATCAAAAAATTTCCTAAACACCCGAAGCAACGCACCATATTGCTTATGCTTGTGCGCGTAATGCGCATAAGCTAGTCCTTTCGCGGTGTTGATCTCGATAATATCGCCGATTCTCAGCATCGCCATTTTAGTACCCCGGATAGCCAACTTGTTTCAACAGATCGGCCCACGTTGCTTTGCTCCAGCATATGCAGTTGAGATGCTGTTGATCACGTTCATCAATCCAGCATTTCTGGCCAAACCGTACTTCTCAAAAGAATTTGCACAACAGCCTTGGCAGGTTGAAGACTGTCGGCTGCAGCGCATCCTTTGACGCGGGAGACAAGGAGCCCATCGCGGCCGGGGGTCTGTCAGGTCGCAGCTGGACAATAGATAGGTCGGCGACCAACTCACTCTGGCCGCGCCTTAAACCGGCACGGTCAGGGCAAAGCTCAAGCCTTTGCAGACAATTCCGCCCGCATCGCCGCCCATTCGTCGGCGATCGTGCCCGTGCCGCGGGTCTTGCCGGCGCGGCGATACCAGTAGTCGGCATTCCAGTCATCGCCCTCGATGCGATGGCAGAGGGCGTGGCCCCAGTCGAACGGCTGTTCGCCTTCGTGGCGCTGACAGATATCGTGAACCGCCTGCCAATCAGCGCCCATGGCGAAGCCGCCGGCAGCAAGGCGATCGATTGCATCGATCAGGCGCATAAGATCATTGCCTGCCATGAAGCCCTCCCAGTTTCGGCTGTTGCTCAGCCTACCTGCTTCTCCAGATGCACCTTTTCGAGCGGGACGCCCATGCTCCTGGAGAATTCGATACCGTGCCAGATGATGGTGAAACCGCAGCGTTTGTAAAGCCGGATCGCGCCTATGTTCCTGGCATGCGTGTCGATCCGGGCGGTCGTCAGTCCTTCGGCCGTCATCAGCTCGCACAGATGCAACAGCAGAGCCCCGCCCAACCCCTTGCCCTGATGATTGGGATGCACCCAGAGATCGGACACATAGTTGGGTTGGCCTTCACGTGCGCCCCAGCCGACGATCTCCGCGTCGAGTTCGGCAACGAAGATCTCACCTTTTGTCTCTCGCGGAAACACTGTGAACTCTTGCCTGACTCTGGCAATCACATCGGGGTCGCGATAACTGTGGTCGAAGGCATCGGCTGCGGCCCATGAGGCAAAGCCGACGGCGCCGACCGTTTCGTGGTCGGCAAAGGCTATCTTTCGGATCGTGAGACCCGTTACCACCACTTGGCCGGCGTAAACTTGCCGGCAGCCTGCTCGATGACGTAGGCGGTCTTGAAGAGGGTTTCCTCGTCGAAGGCCTTGCCGATCAGCTGCAGGCCGAGCGGCAGGCCCTTCTGGTCGAGGCCGGCGGGAACGGCGATGCCGGGCAGGCCCGCCATGTTGACCGTCACCGTGAAGATGTCGTTCAGATACATCTTCACCGGATCGGCGGCGAGGTTTTCGTCAGCAACGCCGAAGGCGGAGGACGGCGTCGCCGGCGTCAGGATGGCGTCGACGCCGGCATCGAAGGCCAATTCGAAATCGCGCTTGATCAGCGTGCGGACCTTCTGGGCGCGGATGTAATAGGCGTCGTAGTAGCCGGCCGACAGCACGTAGGTGCCGATCATGATGCGGCGCTTGACTTCCTTGCCGAAACCGGCGGCGCGCGTCTTTTCGTACATGTCGACGATATCCTTGCCGTCGACGCGCAGGCCGTAGCGCACGCCGTCGTACCGCGCGAGGTTCGAGGACGCCTCGGCGGGCGCGACGATGTAATAGGCCGGAAGCGCGTATTTGGTGTGCGGCAGGGAGATATCGACGATCTCGGCGCCGGCATCCTTCAGCCAGGCAATGCCCTGGCGCCACAGGGTCTCGATCTCCTCAGGCATGCCGTCGACGCGGTATTCGTTCGGAATGCCGATCTTCATGCCCTTCAGCGACTGACCGAGGACGGCCTCATAATCGGGCACCGGCAGATCGACGGATGTGGTGTCCTTCGCGTCGACGCTTGCCATCGACTTCAGCAGGATCGCGGCGTCGCGCACATCACGGGCGATCGGGCCTGCCTGGTCGAGCGAGGAAGCAAAGGCGACGGTGCCCCAGCGCGAGCAGCGGCCATAGGTCGGCTTGATGCCGACGGTGCCGGTGAAGGCGGCCGGCTGGCGGATCGAGCCGCCGGTATCGGTCGCGGTGGCGCCGGCGCAAAGATGGGCGGCAACAGCAGCGGCCGAGCCGCCGGAGGAGCCGCCCGGGACGAGTTGCTGGTTGGAGCCCTCTGCCCGCCAGGGATTGATCACCGGGCCGTAATAGGACGTCTCGTTGGACGAGCCCATGGCGAATTCGTCCATGTTCAGCTTGCCGAGCATGACGGCGCCATCATCCCAGAGGTTCTGCGTCACGGTCGACTCGTAACGCGGCTCGAAACCATCGAGAATATGGCTGCAGGCCTGGGTGTGGACGCCGACGGTGGCGAAGAGATCCTTGATGCCGAGCGGGATGCCTTCGAGCTCGCCCGCCGAGCCAGCTGCAATCCGCTCGTCGGACTTCCTGGCCATGACGCGGGCGAGATCCGGCGTTGTTTTTACGTAGGCATTCAGCCGGTCATTGGCCGCATCGATCGCCGAAATATAGGCTTCAGTCAGTTCGATTGCGGTGATTTCCTTGGCGCGGAGCTTCTCGCGGGCTTCGGCAATGGTCAGGCTGGTGAGTTCGCTCATCGTGTTTTCGCTTCGGTCTTGAAAATGGCAACAGGGGCGGAAAGAGGCCTTCGAAGCCTTATTCGACGACTTTCGGCACCAGGAAGAAATTATGGTCGGTGACGGGCGCATTGGCGACGATATCGGCGGCCTTGTTGCCATCGGTCACCTCGTCGGTCCGCTTCTTCATCGCCATCGGGGTCACCGACGTCATCGCCTCGACGCCATCGACGTTGACTTCGGAGAGCTGCTCGACGAAGCCGAGGATGCCGTTCAGCTCGCCGACCATGCGATTTGCCTCATCCTCGGAGACGGCAATACGAGCAAGTTTGGCGACGCGCTTCACGGTGGCAAGATCGACGGACATGGCATTCTCCGGATAGGATTTTTCCTACCCGCTATAAAGGCCATGTCCGCCCGGTGCAACGGGGTTTCGTCAGATCGACAGGCTCTCGGCAGGCTTCAGCGCCCTCGCCTCAGTCTTCGACCCCTCCATGCCGGCAACGAATTTGTCGGCCGTCTGGTCGATGATCGGGAAGGTGCCGTAATGGCAGGGGATCGCGGTCTTGAAGCTGAAATAGCGCTGGCAGGCGAGTGCCGCCACCGCGCCGCCCATGGTGAAGCGGTCGCCGATCGGCACGAAGCCGATATCGGGCTGGTGCAACTCGTTGATCAGCGCCATGTCGGAGAAGATGTCGGTGTCGCCCATGGCGAAGATCGAGGCTTCGTCGTCGAAATGCAGCATCAGACCATTGGCGTTGCCGAGCGCATGCGAGACGCCGTCCTCGGTGATCTGGGCCGAGGAATGCAGCGCATTGGTGAACGTCGCGGAGAAGCCGCCGAACGTGACCGTACCGCCGGTGTTGCCCATCTCGATCCTGTCGACGCCCTTGGAGCCGAGCCAAGCGGCGAGATCGGCATTGGCAAGAACGACCGCACCCGTCTCCCTGGCAAGCGCCACGGTGTCGCCGACATGGTCGCCATGGCCGTGGGTCAGCAGGATATGGGTGATGCCTGCCGACACATCCTTGATGTCCTGGCCGGAAAAGGAGGCGTTATGGCTGAGGAAGGGATCGAGCAGGATCTTCGCCTTTGATGTCTCGATGCGGAAGGCGGAATGGCCAAGCCAGGTGATCTTCATGAAATCTATCCTCACGTGATGCAAAACTGGATTTCGATGGTAAGGACATATCTCATGCGCCGGCAAAGGAAAGCGGCGGCGGCTTCAATTTCTTTTTGACGGGATGAAACGGCAATGACGGTGCTGACGATCGAGGAAATGGCCGAAATCCTTGCTCCCGGGCAGGCGATCGCCGGGCTCGATCTCGGCACCAAGACGATCGGGATTTCGATGTCGGATCTCGGCCGGCGTTTCGCCACGCCACGTCCGGTGATCCGCCGCGTCAAGTTCACGATCGACGCGCAGGCGCTGCTGGACTTCGCGATGGCGGAAAAGGTTGCCGGCTTCATCATCGGCCTGCCGATGAATATGGACGGATCGGCGGGGCCGCGCGTGCAGGCGACGCGCGCCTTCGTGCGCAACATGGAGCAGAAAACGGTGCTGCCCTTCGTCTATTGGGACGAACGGCTTTCGACGGTCGCGGCCGAACGGACGCTCATAGAAATGGACGTTTCGCGCGCCAAGCGGGCCGAACGGATCGATTCGGCCGCGGCAAGCTTCATCCTTCAGGGCGCCCTCGACAGGCTGTCCTCGCTCGCAAGGTCTGCGGGAGACGAATTCAGCGCCTGACGCGCCTTCCACCAGGCGGCGATCAACTTGCGCTTTCTGAAGCCCATGATGGCGAAGACGACGAGGCTATCCACCGCAATGGCGCGGGCAACGAGCGGCGGGATGGTCTCCGGCGGCACACCGAGGGCTTCGCCATAGATCGCGAAGGTCAGGTCATGGACCTGCCGCGTCAGCATGAAGATGCCGAAATTCATGTCGTAATAGGAGAGCCAGTACCATGCGCCCAGAAAGACGATGGGACCGGCCCAGAAGATCAGAAACCACCTCATGCGGCTTCTCCTCCCTGCTTGCGGGCGACGGGCAGACCGAGGGAAACCAGCCAGGTCGACAATGCCATGATGCAAAGCACCAGCGTCGGAATTGCGATATCCAGCGCCAGGACTGCGAAGAACATCATTGCCGTCACCAGAATTGCGGCTTTGGCGATCTTGCTTCCCATGGGCGTCAACTCGCAGGTTCTCACTCGTATCATCTCTGCTCCCCGCCACACTGTCGGGTTAACCAGCCCCACGCAACGTAAACCATTCGTTAAGGTTAACGCCGCGCCTCCTCCCTGTGGATGAATGGGGCCCGTGGATGAAAGGGGGTCAGCCGTAGACGCCGCGCACGAGACGCTTCAGTGCCGTCGCGGCCTTCTCCCAGTCCTTCGACGTCTTCAGCGACAGGCCCGCGCACTGGCCGCCGGCTGCGCCGGAAAGCACGAGGTGCTGGATTGCCGCGATGACGACGGCATTGACGGCTGCCGCATCCATGCCCTTTGGCGGCGCCAGCGAACCGCGCATGCGATCCAGCCAAAGGGCGAGAGCCTTCGAACGGGCCTCGGACAACCGCCTCACCTGCTCGGTGTTTTCCGATACTTCCCAGGCGAGGATGCGGCGCATCAGCGGATCATTTCTCAAGGCGTCGAGCAGCAGAAGCGCCAGTCGCTCCATCAGATCGCCATAGGTGAGCATGAACATGCCGCCGGCATCTTCCGGAATGCGATCCCTCACCCATGTGCCGAGATCCGCGCCGATCGCCTCGACCAAACCGTCAAGGCCGCCATAGTAGCGGTAGATCAGCTGCTTGTCGCAGCCGGCGCGGCGGGCGACCGCATTGATGCCGAAATTCTGGAAGCCCTCCTGCGCCAGCAGGCCCTTGGCGGCGGCAAGGATGGCGCGCTCGGTGGCGCCGCGATCGCGCACGCGCCGTTCCGGCTCCGCGCCGACCTCCATCGAATTATCAAGATTTTCAGCTTCATTCAGCATCACCGACCGTTCCCCACTGTCACCAATCGGTGAGTAGCGGGGAGACCTTATCCGATCAATCCTATCCCCTTGGGAAGACTGTGGATATTTCCTCCAGCACTCAGAATCCGGCGTCGCATGGGCGCGAAAGGCGGCACGAAACCCTTCAGAAATCTCGTCCCGACGGTTGATCGCGATGGACGAACCCGGCATAGCTGCATTATGAACAAATCTAACAATCCCCGCTAAGGCCCTGCAATGGTGAATTATATCGAAGCCTCCTCCGCGCCGCCGAAGAATACGGGCGCCATCCGGCTTTACGATGCGCAGGCGTTCGAAGGCATGCGCAAGGCGTGCCAGCTGACCGCGCGCTGCCTCGATGCACTCGCCGATATCGTCAGGCCCGGCCTGCTCACCGACGAGATCGACCGATTCGTATTCGATTTCGGCATGGATCACGGCGCGTATCCGGCGACGCTGAATTATCGCGGCTACACCAAATCCACCTGCACCTCGATCAATCACGTCGTCTGCCACGGCATTCCGAACGACAAGCCGCTGCGCGAGGGCGACATCGTCAATATCGACGTTACCTTCGTGCTCGACGGCTGGCATGGCGATTCGAGCCGCATGTATCCGGTCGGCACGATCAAGCGCGCCGCCGAACGGTTGCTGGAAGTCACCTATGAATCCCTGATGCGCGGCATATCAGCCGTCAGGCCAGGCGCCCGCACCGGCGCGATCGGCGAGGCGATCCAGACCTATGCGGAAGCCGAGCGCTGTTCGGTGGTGCGCGATTTCTGCGGCCACGGCGTCGGCCGGCTGTTCCACGATTCGCCGAACATCCTGCATTATGGCCGCGCCAATGAAGGGCCGGAGCTGCGCGAAGGCATGATCTTCACCATCGAGCCGATGATCAATCTCGGCCGGCCGCATGTAAAGGTGCTCGCCGACGGCTGGACGGCCGTGACCCGCGACCGTTCGCTTTCAGCCCAGTATGAACACACGGTCGGCGTCACCGCCGAGGGCTGCGAAATCTTCACGCTGTCACCGGGTGGCCTCGACCGGCCCGGATTGCCGCCGCTTGCCAGGTGACGATCTGATGGCGAAGCGGCCTGTTGCGACATCTTCCGACGACACGCTGCCTTTCGAGACTGAAGAGCCTGTTGCCGACGAACGCTCGTTCTTCGGCGGCCGGCCGCAAAAACCAGCCGCGCCGAACGCACTGACCTCCCTACCCGCCTCGCTTTCCGGGCCGGAACATTATCACGGCCATCGCGAGCGGCTGCGTGACCGCTTCCGGGAGCTGGGCGATACGGCGCTCGCCGATTACGAAATCCTCGAACTCCTGCTTTTTCGGCTGATCCCGCGACGTGACACCAAGCCGATCGCCAAGGCGCTCATCGAACGATTCGGCTCGCTTTCCGGCGTCTTTGGCGCGCCGGCTGGTCTCCTGACGGAGGTGAAGGGCGTCGGCGAGAATGTCGCCCTCGATTTGAAACTGATCGCCACCGTCACTCACCGGACCCTGAAGAGCGAGATCAGAAGCAAGCAGGTTCTCTCCTCCTGGACCTCGGTCATCCAGTATTGCCACGCCGCCATGGCGCACGAGACACGAGAACAATTCCGCATCCTGTTCCTCGACAAGCGCAACGTGCTGATCGCCGACGAGGTGCAGGGCCGCGGCACGGTCGACCATACGCCGGTCTATCCCCGCGAGGTGGTCAAACGCGCGCTCGAACTGTCGGCAACGGCGATCATCCTCGTCCACAATCATCCCTCCGGCGATCCGACGCCCTCGCGCGCCGACATCGACATGACGAAGGTGATCGTCGAGGCGGCCAAGGCGCTCGATATCGCCGTCCACGACCACATCATCATCGGCAAGGACGGCCATGTCAGCCTGAAGGGGCTGAAGTTGATGTAATCCCCCTACGCTGAGACGCGACTACATAACTATCGTCCGCCCCGAAGCCCTCCACGGAGACGACATGTCGAATGGTCCCAATGCTGTTCTCACTTCCGATGAGATCGACGCGATAGCGCGTGACGTCGTTGCAGAAGGACAGGCGGGCCGCACGTCGGCGGCATGGCAGAAGATCCAACCATTTCGAAAAGCCCAGCGTCGCCAGACTGAGGCCGCGATGGCATTGTTATGGATAGTTGACCAACAAAGCCTCGCAAGAGAAGACGCAACAGACGTTCTTTCCGAGATCGCAGATGCCCACGAAGACAATATCGATCTCCTTTCGGCGATCGGACTATGCCTGGAATCCGTCCGCGACATCGATGATCTGAACGCGCCACCGCCGGAACACCCGATATTTCAGTCGATGGTCGCGACGCTGGACCGCTTAGCCAAGCTTCATGACGGGCGGCCTGAACAGGAGCAGATACTGCGCGGGCTCGCCACGTCGGCGCGAATGATGGCACGCCAAATGGATGCAATCGCCGAGAACAGTCTCCGGAAACTGACGGAAATCGATCCACGGAACAGCGCGCATCAATACAATTTGGGCCTTTTCTACAAGACGCGGGGCAGATTCGCAGAAGGCGTAGCGGCGGGCCTGGCTGCTGCAAGCTTGCAGCGGGAGGTTATCGACAGCACCGAGTGGAACCTTGGAATCTGCGCCACGGGCGCAGGGGACGCCGAGACCGCTTTGGACGTGTGGAAGCGGATGGGTCAGAAGATCGAGCTTGGGCGGTTCGGGTTACCGGAAGGCGGGTATGCGGCCTGCAAGGTGAGACTTGCCCAGCGGCCTCTTGCTGAGCGGACGGCGGACTCGGATGATCCAGGGGAGGAGGAGACCGTATGGATCGAGCGTTTAAGTCCATGTCATGGCATTATTCGCAGCGTACTGTTCGGCAGTCTCGGCGTCGACTATGGCGATGTCGTCCTCATGGACGGCGCTCCGATTACGTATCATACCTACGGTGAACAAGAGGTCCCGGTCTTCCCGCATCTGGCAACGCTTGTGCGCCGGAACTACCAGTTTTTTGCTTTCGCGGGCACGCAAGAGACAGCAGGGCAACTGATCGATCTAAGCGGGGAATTGGACGAGGACGCCATTATCTATTCACACACCGAAAACTTTAGGATCATGTGCGCAAATTGCTGGCGCAACCCCGACATCGATCACGCCGATCATGAGAAAATGGAGAAACACGTCGTCACCGGTCGCATTGCCGCGCCGCCCGACATCGCACCTGCACGACTTCTGGATCTGATTGATAGGGGAATCGAAAAGCGAAAAACTTGCCAGCTCTATGCGCCCGATCTCTGCGCAGCGGCGGGGCAGTTGGCGCGCGAGCGGAGCGACAGACGTCGGTTTACTCTATTGACGGATAATTAGCGACATTCCTGCACGGAAAGGTCGCGGCCGAGCGCGCGCTGGACCGGCGGTCCGATCAGCGGCGCTCTGCTGTTCTTCCCGGCGGCAGCTGCCGACGCTCATTCTGCCGTTCGACCGGAGGTCGCAGGCAAGCATCCGAGGCAAGCGAACACTGCGGAAAGCTTCAGTTGACAGAGGTCGCCGGCGCGGGATTCTATGCAATCCTGCGCCGCCACTCGCTGAACAATACCCGCCCGAAATACCAAGAAGATAAAGCTTCATGACGATCTCCAGCGGTAACACTGATCGATCGACCCGGCTCTGCCGCGATGCGCTCTGCCTCGATGACTTTGAAATGAGGGCACGGCGGCATCTGCCGAAGCCTCTGTTCGGTTATATCGCCGGCGCGACCGAGACCAACGCGTCGCTGCGGCATAACGCAGAGGCCTTCAAGGCCTATGCCTTTCGGCCTCGTGTACTTCGGGACGTCTCGAGGCGCAGCACTGAGACGAGCCTCTTCGGCAAAAACTATGCCGCACCGTTCGGCATTGCGCCGATGGGGATCAGCGCGCTGATGGCCTACCGGGGGGACATTGTGCTCGCGCAAGGAGCGGACCAATCGGGAATCCCGATGATTATAAGCGGTTCGTCACTCATCCCGCTGGAAGAGATCGCGGCGGTTTCGCCACAAGCATGGTTTCAGGCCTATCTCCCCGGCGAACCCGACCGCATCGACGCTCTCATCGATCGGGTCGCCGCGGCCGGCCTCGCCACCCTTCTGCTGACCGTGGATACCGCCACGCTGCCCAATCGCGAAAATAATGTAAGGGCGGGGTTTTCGACGCCTTTGCGTCCCGGGCTCCGCTTGGCATGGCAGGGCATCTCGCATCCACGCTGGACAACCGGTACATTCCTGCGCACGATCGTCCGGCACGGCATTCCGCATTTTGAAAATTCCTACGCCACAAGAGGCGCGCCGATCATCTCCTCGAACGTCACGCGCGATTTCGGCAAGCGTGACCATCTCAATTGGAGCCACCTGGAGCGGATACGCAAGCGGTGGTCCGGCAAACTCGTGGTCAAGGGGATCATGCATCCTGAAGACGCGGCACGGGCTGCAGATGCCGGCGCGGATGGAGTGATCGTCTCCAATCATGGCGGCCGCCAGCTCGACGGCACCGCATCCCCCCTTCAGGTCCTTCCGGAGATTGCAGCACGCGTTGGAGACAGCATTGCCGTCATGATCGACGGCGGCATCCGGCGTGGAACGGATATCATGAAGGCCCTCGCGCTTGGCGCCTGTTTCGTGTTTGTGGGCAGGCCGTTCCTTTATGCTGCAGCCGTCGCGGGGCTACCGGGCGTGCTCAGAGCGGCGGATATCCTGAAAACGGAACTGCATAGCAATATGGCGCTGCTCGGGGTCACTGGAGTGAGCGATATTTCCACGGATTACATCACTCGCGCATAAACAACCGTCGCGCGCTGACATCGATATGACGAAGGTGATCACCGACGCGGCGAAGGCACTTGATATCACTGTCGACGACCACATCATCATCGGCAAGGACGGCCATGTGAGCTTGAAAGGGCTGGACCTGATCTGAAAAGCACAGGTCCGGCTGAATCGGCAGCCGTAAAACAATCTGTAACATTGACCGGCTACCGATAGAGGAGCGACATTTTTGTCGCAAATGATTCCATTTCCAATCCGAGGCTAGAGGATGTTTCAGTACGATCTCGTTGTGGTGGGTAGCGGTCCCGCAGGGCGCCGCGGCGCGATCCAGGCTGCGAAACTCGGCAAGAAAGTGCTTGTCATCGAACAGGGCAAGCGCGTCGGCGGCGTGTCCGTCCATACCGGCACCATCCCTTCGAAGACGCTGCGCGAGACCGCGCTTAATCTCTCCGGCTGGCGCGAGCGCGGCTTCTATGGGCGATCCTACCGCGTCAAGCAGGAGATCAGTGCGGAAGACCTGCGTCGTCGCCTCTTGATTACGCTCAACCATGAAGTGGAGGTGCTCGAGCATCAGTTCGCCCGAAACCGTGTCCACCACATGCGCGGCAAAGCGAGTTTCATCGATTCCACCACCTTGCAGGTCATCAAGGATGATGGCGAAGCGCTGACGGTCAGCGGCGCCAGTATCCTGCTTGCCGTGGGCACGAAGCCTTTCCGGCCGGACTATATGCCGTTCGATGGCAAGACCGTGCTCGACAGCGACGAGTTGCTTGATATCGAAGAATTGCCGCGCACCATGGTCGTCATCGGCGCCGGCGTTATCGGCATCGAATATGCGACGATCTTCTCGGCGCTTGATACTGCCGTGACCGTGATCGATCCAAAGTCGACCATGCTCGACTTTATCGATAAGGAAATCGTCGAGGATTTCACCTATCAGCTGCGCGACCGCAATATGAAGCTGCTGCTCGGCACGAAGGCCGAGAAGGTCGAGCGGCTCGATAGCGGCAAGGTCCAGCTGACGCTCGACAACGGCCGCCATCTTGTGACCGACATGGTGCTCTTTGCCGCCGGACGTATGGGAGCCACCGACGCGCTGAACCTTCCGGCCATTGGACTGGGGGCCGACAGCCGCGGCCGTCTCAAGGTCAATCCGGAGACCTTCCAGACATCGGTTGCAAACATCTATGCCGCCGGCGACGTGGTCGGCTTTCCAAGCCTTGCCTCGACCTCGATGGAACAGGGCCGCATCGCCGCGCGCGTGGCGATCGGCGCGGTCGCCAAGGAGCCGCAGAAATATTTCCCCTACGGCATCTATGCGGTGCCGGAAATCTCGACCTGCGGTTTGACCGAAGAGGAGATGAAGGAGCGCGGCATCGCCTATGAATGCGGCATTGCCCGCTTCCGCGAAACCTCGCGCGGCCACATCATGGGCCTCGATACCGGGCTTCTGAAGCTGATCTTCTCGCTGAAGACCCGCCGACTGCTCGGCGTGCATATCGTCGGCGAGGGCGCCACCGAGCTGGTGCATATCGGCCAGGCGGTGCTCAATCTGAAAGGCACGGTCGAATATTTCGTCGAAAACACCTTCAACTATCCGACGCTCGCCGAAGCCTACAAGATCGCCGGCCTCGACGCCTGGAACCGGATGGGCGACATCAAGTCGGAACTCTGAAGGCGGCGCCACCATCTGATTCCGCCAGCTAAGATGGAGCCGAGAGCTTGCGCATCATTTCGCTGAATGCATGGGGCGGCCGACTGCACGGGGCCCTGATCGCCTATATCAGGCATGCCAACCCTGATGTGCTGTGCCTGCAGGAGGTGCTGCGGACGCCGAATGCCGACCACGGATGGTCGATATACCGGGATGCGGGGTTGGAACTGCCGCAGCGCGCCAACCTCTTCGATGAGATCGGCGCCGCCCTGCCCGGCCACGACGGCTTCTTCTGCCCGACATCGAGAGGCGAGCTCTTCGACGGCGACGCCGTCATTGTCGCTGAATTCGGGCTGGCGACCTTCGTCCGCAAATCACATTCCGTCATCGCCCAGGCGCTGGACTTCGTGCATGGCGGTTTTTCCGCCGATGGCTGGGGTGAACATCCCAGACCGCGCAACGCCCATTGCATCCGTCTGTTCAGCCACGAGCACGCTTCGACCGTCACCATCGTCCACATGCACGGCCTGCGCGATCCCGCCGGCAAGGGCGATACGGCCGCGCGTCAGGAGCAGGCTACAGCGCTGGTCCGGCTCATCGAGCGCGTCTGGCCCGGCGACGAGGGGCTCGTCGTCTGCGGCGACTTTAACGTTTTGCCTGACAGCACAACCTTTGCGATTCTCGCCGGACTTGGGCTTTCCGATCTCGTCACCGGAAACGGCCTTGTAGACACGCGAACCTCCTACTATCTCAAAGAGGGTCGATATGCCGACTACATGCTTGTGACACCGGGGGTGAATATCGCCAAATTCGAGGTGGTCGAGGCGCCGGAGGTATCCGACCACCGCGCATTGCTGCTTGACATCATGTAGTATATTGATGGTTGAGAACCCGCGTGGAGTATCGCGCCGGTGCTGATTTGTATGGCCGAGTTTGAAGCCCGATGGTTCGTATCCTTACGCCGTGCCTGATATTTGCCTTCAATGCCATTTTGTCTCCTCGCAAAAGCTTCTAAGAAAGATAGATACTCTTGTCCCATGTCCCGGAAGCCGCGCGCCGACGTTTTCAGCTGATCCTGATTAAGCCGTCGCATTATGACGACGATGGCTACGTCATCCGCTGGTGGCGGGCGATGATCCCGTCCAATTCGCTTGCGGCCCTCTACGGCATCGCCGCCGAATGCGCCGAGCGCAAGGTGCTCGGACCCGATACCGCGATCGACATTACCGTAATCGATGAAACCAATACGCGGATCGATTTTCCCGGGCTGCTCGCCCAGTTCAGGCGCCACGGCAATTTCGGCATGGTCGCGCTGGTCGGCGTCCAGTCCAACCAATATCCGCGCGCACTCGACATCGCCCGCCCCTTCCGCAATGCCGGCCTGCCGGTCTCGATGGGCGGCTTCCATGTGTCCGGTTGCCTGTCGATGCTCGACGGCAAAGCGGTCGGGCTCGATGCCTGCCGCGATATGGGCATCTCGATGTTCGCCGGCGAGGCCGAGGGGCGGCTGGACATGGTGCTGCGCGATGCTGCCGCCGGCGAGCTGAAGCCGCTTTATAATTTCATGAACGACCTTCCCGGCATCGGCGGCACCCCCGTTCCTTTCCTGCCGAAGGACAATATCCAGCGCACGCTCGGCCTCAGCACCAGCTTCGATGCCGGACGCGGCTGTCCCTACCAGTGCTCCTTCTGCACCATCATCAACGTGCAGGGGCGAAAATCGCGTTTCCGCTCGGCCGACGATGTCGAGAAGCTGGTGCGGATGAACTGGGCGCAGGGCATTCACAAGTTCTTCATCACCGACGACAATTTCGCCCGCAACAGGGATTGGGAGGCGATTTTCGACCGGCTGATCGAACTCAAGGAGCGGGACGGCATTCCGCTCGGCCTGATGATCCAGGTGGATACGCTCTGCCATAAGATCCCCAATTTCATCGAGAAATCCAAGCGCGCCGGCGTCACCCGTGTCTTCATCGGCCTCGAAAACGTCAATCCGGATAATCTGACGGCCGCCAAGAAGAACCAGAACAAGATCACCGAGTACCGCAAGATGCTGCTCGCCTGGAAAGCACAGGGCATCATGACGCTTGCCGGCTACATCCTGGGCTTCCCCGCCGACACGCCGGACTCGATCCGCCGTGACATCGCCATCATCCAGGAAGAGCTGCCGCTCGACGTCATCGAATTCTTCATCCTGACGCCGCTGCCCGGCTCCGAGGACCATCAGGTTCTCTGGAAGAAGGGCGTGGAAATGAATGGCGACCTCAATATCTACGATGTCGAGCATGTCTGCACCGCCCATCCCAAGATGAGCAAGCAGGAATGGGAAGAGATCTACCATGAGGCCTGGTCGCTCTATTATTCACCTGATCACATGAAGACGCTGCTGCGCCGCGCCGTGGCGACCGGGGTTCCGCTCGCAAGGCTCGTCAAGGTACTCGTCTCCTTCGCAACCACGGTGCCACTGGAAAACGTGCATCCGTTGCAGAGCGGCCTCTTGCGCTTGAAGACGCCGTCGGAGCGGCGCCCGGAACTGCCGCGCGAACATCCGCTGGTCTTCTGGCCCCGTTTTGCCTGGGACACCGTCCGCAAACATGCCTCGCTCGCGGGCACGATTATCGGACTGACGATTTCGGCCTTCCTGATTTCACGGGATGCCAAGTCGAAGACCTATATGGATCAGGCTCTGACGCCCGTCGCCGACGACGAAGAAGAAACGCTCCACCTCTTCACCCAGACCGCCGGCGGCGCCGCAGCCGTCAGCCATGTCAGGAAAGTCGCGCAACTGACGGGGCATTAAGCGGAAATTCTTGCAATAGCGGCCGACTCCCCGCCGGCCGGAGAGCACAGGCGACATCAAGGCGAAGCTTGGAGCCTCCGACTTTGATTCGGCTAAGCGCGTCGCGATCTTCCAGAGACGCGCCACGCTCTATGCGATTTGGATCATCCGGCTCGTCTCGGCCACTTGTAGCGTGTCGACGAATTCGACGATCTTGACCGGTTTGCCATCCTGGAAATGGATCTTGTCGACGAATTCCGTAGAGAAGGTTACGCCCGATGGGATGTGTCTGACCTCGCCTTCACGATGGGCAAAGACCATCTGCTCATCCTCATCCACATAGATGCCGGTCGTCCTGACCTTGGATAGATCCCATGCCGCGATAAGCTGCGTTATCGTTTGGCGAAAGTCATGCCCGCTCGATTCGGTCGTCAAAGGCGCCAGCCGTGCATTGCCGACCATGCGAAAGGTACAACCCTCGCCGAACAGCGCAAGCGTACCCTCGATGTCGCCACGACCACGCACAGAATAGATTTCCTCTACCAGCGTCTTCATGTCATTCTTTGCGGTCATTTTCAGGTCCTCCATTACCCAACGCTCTTGTTTTTTATGCATGTCGTCATCCCGGGCGACATGCTTGCAGTTTGCTCAACTATTTGTTGTTGCCAGCGAAGATAACACCAGGACGGAGAGGGCGTCGAGTACCCCGTCCGGATGACCCGAAAAGAAAAAGCCCCGCACGACGGCGGGGCCTTCACAAGTTTCAGAACTGAAAAGCGATTATTCGGCGCTTTCGTCAGCCGCCTTCTTCTTCGGTGCAGCCTTCTTCTTCGGTGCGGCTTCTTCGCCTTCACCGCCGTCGGCAGCTTCGGCCTTGGCGGCAGCCTTCTTCTTCGGCGCGGCCTTCTTGGTCTCGGCCTTCGTCTCGCCTTCCTCCTCGGCGAGCAGTTCTTCCTTCGTCACCTTCTTGTCGGTGACGTCGATTTCGGTCAGCAGGTGATCGATGACCTTCTCTTCGAAGATCGGCGCGCGGATCGAAGCGGCGGCACCCGGCTGGCTGCGGAAGAATTCGAGGATCTGCTTTTCCTGGCCGGGATACTGGCGCAGCTGATCGTAGATCGCGCGCTGCATCTCGTCTTCGGTGACTTCGACGCCGGCCTTTTCGCCGATTTCGGAGAGAACGAGGCCGAGGCGGACGCGACGCTCGGCGAGCGTCTTGTATTCCTCACGCGCCTTCTCTTCGGTCGTGTCTTCGTCCTCGAAGGTCTTGCCTGACTGAGCGAGATCGTTGTTCACCTGGCTCCAGATGCCGTTGTACTCGGCATCGACGAGCGAAGCCGGGGTCTCGAACTTGTACATCTCGTCGAGCTGGTCGAGGATCTGACGCTTCAGCTTCTGGCGGGTCAGCGAGCCGTACTGCGATTCGATCTGGCCACGGACGATTTCCTTCAGGCGATCGGCGGATTCGATGCCAAGCTTGGAGGCGAGTTCGTCGTTGATTTCGACGGCGCCGGGGGCTGCGACGTCCTTGACCGTGATGTCGAAGGTCGCTTCCTTGCCGGCAAGGTTCTTGGCCGGATAGTCGGCCGGGAAGGTCACGGTGATGGTCTTGTCTTCGCCAGCCTTGACGCCGACGAGCTGGTCTTCGAAGCCCGGGATGAAGCGGCCGGAGCCGATCACCAGTTCGGCGCCCTGATCGGTGCCGCCTTCGAAGGCCTCACCGTCGACCTTGCCGACATAATCCATGGTGATGCGGTCGCCGTTGGCAGCCTTGCCGGTCTTGCTCTCGTAGGAACGGGCGCTTTCGGCGACCTTCAGAACCTGTTCGTTGACTTCCTCATCCGAGATGTCGATGACTTCGCGCGTAACCTTGATGCCCTTGACGGACTTCAGCTCGATAGGCGGCAGCACTTCATAGGAGAGCGTGAATTCGAAATCCTGCTGGGCGGAAAGGATTTTGTCGGCCTCGTCCTTGTCCTCAGTCATGGCGATTTCCGGCTGGGTGGCCGACTTTTCGCCGCGGCTGGACAGAATGGCGGCCGGCTGTTCGCGGACGATCTCGTTGACGAGGTCGGCCATGATCGACTTGCCGTAAACCTTCTTCAGGTGAGCAGCGGGAACCTTGCCCGGACGGAAGCCGTTGATGCGGACCTTGTCCTTTACGTCGGCAAGACGCTCATTCATCTTGTCTTCCATGTCCTTGGCCGGGATAACGACCTTGATTTCGCGCTTCAGCCCTTCAGCGAGCGTTTCGATAACCTGCATGTCTTCCTACCTTCATGTCGTGGCGGCCGTGCCCAGACGCCGTTCGTTTCTATGAGCACGACGCCGGCAGCGTGCCGCGCGTGGCTTTTCCCAATTCCTGCATCATTCCACCCAAGGGGGAACGGCACTCGCTTCCCGGGTATCGGGGATAACTAACTTCTTAGTCTCCCCCTGCAAACAGCCTGGTGCGGGTAGAGAGACTTGAACTCCCACGCCTTGCGGCACCAGAACCTAAATCTGGCGTGTCTACCAATTTCACCATACCCGCGTTCACAGAACCGCATGCCTATGCCTGCGCATGAGGCCTTCCGGAGCGCGGCGTCTCTATATCACCCGATTTGGTCGAGGCAAAGGAAAAATGAACGTCCAATGACGGGCTGTTCAAGGCCCGAAAACCGCGCTGCCCCGAAGGCGCCGGAGATCAGAAAAGCGGTTCGTCGTAAACCGCCTTGCCGTCGACGATCAGGCTGCGAATCTGCGCGCTTCCATCCGGCGAGACCCTCACCGCTATGGCGACGTTGCCATCGTTGCGGGCCTCCTCGATCGGTTTGCCCTGACCTTCCGGAACATAATAGCGCTCGATGCCGTATTCGACCCGCATGCTGTCGCCCGCGGCCAGCCCGCCGCTGTAGAAAGGCTTGCTGCGCAGGATCACCGTCTCCGGCTGCGGCGGCAGCGCCTGGAAAGACGATTCGCTCACCGTCCAGAAACCGTCCGCCTGCTTCCTCAACCGGACCCACAGCGTGCGTTCGCCGGGTTCTGCGGGAACGCCACCGGAGATCGTCTGTACCGGCACGGTGGAAATGTCGTAATTCAAGACGACATAATCACCGCGCAGGAAATCGCGAGGATCGACCGGGGCGGTCTTCAGCAGGACCTCAGCGCCGCTGCTGAGGATCGACGCACGGCTCTGAATGATCGTGCCGAGGATTAAAGTCTGCAAGCCGGCGACGATGATCGCCGAAATAAGATATCCTTTGCCGGACTGCAGCCTAGCCATCAACGAGCTCATGCGCGCGCCTCCCGCGAAAAGCGCCGTTCGAGACGGATGACGATCCAGGCGACGAGCGCCACTACGAGACCGGAGAACAGGAAGAGGCTCGACGTGCCGAGGATCGAGCCGACGGTAACGGAGGCGAGATAGAGCATCTCCGCGGCAAAGGTCGTGTAGGCGAGATAACGCACCGCGCCATTATCCCTGCCGTGCAGGGCAATAGCCAGCACGGCGGCAGCGAGCGTCGCCACCCCGAGCACCACCAGCCGCCAGCCTTGTTCAATCTCGATATGCAGCAGCAGCAAGCCGACTACGGCGACGAGAAAGCTGTAGAATGCCGGCGCTGCGCCGGCACTCCTGACGAGCGAAGCGATGCGGGGGTGCGGCAACGCCGTCAGCGCGAACACCGCCATTCCGCCGATCGCGAAGGCGAGCGCCACCGCAATCTCCTCATAAAGAGCGTAGAGCCAGGCGAGCCAGCCGATCAGCAGCAGATAAGCGAGATGACGGGCGCGCTCGGCACCGGTGTAACGCACCAGAGCGACTGTGATCACCGCCATGACCGGCGCCATCCAGGGATCAAATCCGATCCAATGCGTGTCGTTGCTCTCGAGATAGACGGCAAAGGACGCCCAGGAGAGAAAGCCTGCGACGACGACGACCGCGCCCGAACGGAACAGGATCGCCGAGATCGTCGCAATCGCGAACCAGAGATACATCACCGTCTGCTCGTCGCCGGAGAGATGATACATCTGCCCGACCAGCGAAATCGCGCCACCGAAGCTCATCGCGCCGATGACCAGCAGCCCGCTTGCTGCTGCTGTCGCACCCCGGGCAAACATGGAGGCGGCTGCAATGTGCACAGCCCAAATCAGGGCGAGAATGGCGCCGACGCGGACGAGCCGCGGAATGGCCTCCCAGTTGGACGCGACGACCAGCAGGACGGCGGCGGCAAGCAACACCGCCGCCAGCGCCATCAACACCCGGCCTAGGCTAAAGCTTGCCGGGCGGCTGTCATATTCGGCGAGAAGCTTGGCCGCCGCTTCCTCTCCAATCAGACCCTTGCCCACCCAGAGCGAGAGATCCCGCTCCAATCTGCCGCGATACATGCCTCATCCCTCATTTCCGTGACGCACGCCGGCGCTACGGCTTCCATCGTTATAGCCGCAGCGGGCGGCTTCGCAAACGCCCGCCCGGCGACAAACATGCAAATTCCTCACTGGTCTAATTTGGGTCAGATATTAACCGGCCGGTAACGTCGGAACTGCTAATATGAGTGCATGAAGGAAAGGTATGCGGTTTTCGCATACCCCTCATGTATTTATTGCACTGCAAAATATCAATTAGTCATACTATTTGTCGATTCAACCAAGCACGGGGATGGCGCCCCGGCCCGGTTTCCCCGGAAGCCCGCGGATGTTTTGTTCGTGACGAGATTCGCAGCCGCGCACTCCTCCTCCCAAGCGCGTTGCGATAGACTGGCAACACTCCTCCTCCCAGTTGCCAGTCAATATAATGCGCCCGCCGGATCCTCCCCCGGCGGGCGTTTTATTTTGACGACAACACAGCCTGTAATTCAACCACTTATCGGCATTCGCATTACAGCCCTGGCGGCAAAGCTTGGCACTAGAAGCTCCGCCTCATGAACTGATGGGACCGCATCGCGAGCCCATTGCTTTGCCACCGGCATTGGGATGAATGAACAGCTTGGCGCCTCAGCGCAAAACGCGGTCGGGCCGATCGCGAGAGGGGCAGCTTTGCTTCATCGCAAGACCGAGCGAGCGGGAGAACAGGCAGAATTCTCCAGGGATTATTTTGCCTATTCGTTGACCAGACTGCGGTAAGATTGTGTAAAGCATTGCACAGATCGCATGGGTGACTTGAAAACTTGGCTGTTTTCGTTCTTCGCGTCGCAACATATATTCCAGCCATCAAATAGAGCTCAGCGCCGATCGGTGGCTGCTGGCAGATCAAACCCTCGGAAAGGGGCCCAACATGAACATCACTCGCTCTTTCAACAACTGGCGCAAGTATCGTCAGACGGTCACGGAACTCGGCCGCATGACCAACCGCGAATTGCATGACCTCGGCATCGACCGTTCGGACATTCACCGCGTTGCCCGCGAGGCTTCTTCTCGCTAATTCAAGTCGATCGCTGCTTCCTCCCGAGCAGATCCGCCAATGATTGAAACGCCCGCTGCACCGCAGCGGGCGTTTTCATTTGCACGCAATCCGCCGCCGCTCCGGTTGCGACCTTCCCAGCTCTTTCGCCCGCTTAAAAATTATTCACCGCTCAAATTGAGAGCATCATCGTGCACAATTGCATGGCAGACGCCTTTTATTTGCACTGCACAATGCGACCGATATCGCCTATATAAACATCAACCGCAGAGAGACAGGCGATCCCGCCGTCCCGCGGACATTTGTTCGAGGAAGAAGACAATGAACCCGATCCGCATCGCAAAAAGCTGGCTCAGCTATCGTCGTACACTCAATGAACTCGGCAGCCTGTCGAACCAGACCCTGTCCGATATCGGCGTCAGCCGCTACGACATCCGCAACATCGCATCCCGGTCTTTCCGCTAATCGCGGTTCTGGCAACGGGCACGATGTTTCAAGACGGCGCCATCATCGGCGCCGTTTTTGCTTCCGGGGTGTTGGATCGCACCTGCCGACATGATATCAGCCCGGAATGAACACGATCTCTTCCTACTCCCCTATCCACGTCGTCGGCGGCGGGCTTGCCGGTTCGGAAGCCGCGTGGCAGATCGCCAGTGTGGGCGTTCCCGTCATCCTGCATGAGATGCGCGGCGTGCGCGGCACGGATGCGCACAAGACCGACGATCTCGCCGAACTCGTCTGCTCCAATTCCTTCCGTTCCGACGATGCGACAAGCAATGCCGTCGGCGTCATCCATGCGGAAATGCGCATGGCGGGCTCGCTGATCATGGCCGCTGCCGACCGCCATCAGGTACCGGCCGGCGGCGCGCTCGCCGTCGATCGCGACGGCTTTTCGGATGCCGTGACCCGCGCCATCCACGACCACCCGCTCATCACCATCGTGCGCGAAGAGGTCACCGGCCTGCCGCCAAGCGACTGGGATCTTGCCATCGTCGCCACCGGACCGCTGACGGCGCCGTCGCTCGCCAGCGCCATCCAGGCGGAGACCGGTGAGGATTCGCTCGCCTTTTTCGACGCCATCGCTCCGATCGTCTACCGAGAGAGCATCGACATGGATATCTGCTGGTATCAGTCGCGCTACGACAAGGTCGGCCCCGGCGGCACCGGCAAGGATTACATCAACTGCCCGATGGACGAAGCGCAATACAACGCCTTCGTCGACGCGTTGATCGCAGGCGACACGGTCGGCTTCAAGGAATGGGAAGGCACCCCCTATTTCGACGGCTGCCTGCCGATCGAGGTCATGGCCGAACGCGGCCGCGAGACGCTGCGCCACGGGCCGATGAAGCCGATGGGGCTGACGAATGCGCATAACCCCAGCGTCAAGGCCTATGCGGTCGTGCAGCTACGTCAGGACAACGCGCTCGGCACCCTCTACAACATGGTCGGTTTCCAGACGAAATTGAAATATGGCGCGCAGGCGGAAATCTTCCGGATGATTCCCGGTCTTCAAAACGCGGATTTTGCCCGACTCGGCGGCCTGCACCGCAACACCTACATCAATTCCCCCACTCTGCTCGACCCGTCGCTGACGCTGAAATCACGGCCGGGCCTGCGTTTTGCGGGCCAGATCACCGGCTGCGAGGGATATGTGGAAAGCGCCAGCGTGGGTCTGATGGCCGGGCGTTTCGCCGCTGCCGAACGCAAGGGCGAGGCGATCTCGCTGCCGCCGGCGACGACGGCGCTCGGTTCGCTGCTCGGTCATATCACCGGCGGGCACATTGTGACCGACGAGGAGCCGGGCAAGCGATCGTTCCAGCCGATGAACATCAATTTCGGGCTGTTTCCGGAGCTCGAGCCCGGCTCGATCGTCAAGCCCGAGGGCCTCAAGCGCTTTCGCGGCAAGGACAAAACGATCATGAAACGGCAGTTGATTGCACGTCGCGCGCTTGCAGACTGCGCCGCCTGGCTCGGTCAGACACCGACCTTGGCCGAAAGTGCCTAAGCAGCTGTTCTACTGCTTGTTGGCCGCGGAAATACTGTCGGATGGCAGATCCTTATCCGGCTCGGCGATGTAATTGCCGAGCAGCCAGAGCGCAACTTCGGAAGCCTCCTTCGGCGAAGCAAACTCGAATCTGCCATTGTGGCTGGGCGCATCGAGAAATTCGATCGCCAACCCCCTGCCCGTCTCGGTGCTTACGGCACGCACGCGGCCGGGCTCGATCAGATGGCAAGAGAAATGGCGTGCCATGTTGCGCATGAGGCCGGCCTTGTTGTCGTGCAGGCGCACGAAGATCGCCTGACCGTTTTCCGTCGCCTGCAGCTGGCGGATCGCCTCGTTGGGAAAGGCGCGGCCGAACTCGATGATGGCCAGACCGGTGTCGTGCAGACTGTCCTCCTTGTTTTGCGCGGCCATGCGTGTGGCCACGAAAGCAAAGAAGATGACGATGGCGAAAAGGACGCACCAGACGATAATGCCCACGCCGAATCTCCGTTCAAAGCATAGTGGTAAGGACCTTGTAGTGCGCGAGACTTGCGCGAATTTGACCGATATCAGATTTTTCGGCGGCCCGCTGCCAGCGCCATTCTGAGCTGGCGGCGCCATTGCGGCGATTGCAGCGGCCGGTCGAACAGGAGAACACCCCGCCTCTGCGCCTTGAGCAGCACCGGTTCGGCCAGCGTTGCGGGCAGGAAGGCCGGGAACACGGCTGGTGCAATCGCCCCTGCCCCTCTCGCCTTTGCCAGATGCTCAAGGCCGAGGCCGGCGAAGGCCTCGATGGCGGCCGAGATGCGCGGCCGGTCTTCGCCGGCGAGGAAGGCGTCGCGATCGAGGCCGGTGGCCGCAAGGATCTGCAGCGGAATATAGATCTGGCCGCGGCGGCGATGCAGCGGCATCAGCAGCAACAGCCCGGCAATCGCCTGTGCGACGCCGGCATAGCCGGCGGCATCCGCCGAGCGCGGGGCGGCCTCCGGCGAAAGCACGAGGCTTGCCAGCTGGATCAGCGCGGAGGCCGTTTCTCCGGCATAACCTTCGAGCGAGACCCGCGTCTCCATTGGATCGTCGTAGAGGTCGAAGGTGCGGGCGTCGATCATATTGAGCAGCGTCCTGCGCGGCAGGCGATGGGTTTCGATCGCGGTCAGAAGTGCGGCGGCGACGGGATTGGCGGCCGTCGAGCCATGCGCGCCGCCTTCTAGCAGGTCACGCCAGTATTGCATGCGCACTTCGCCAGGCAGCGGCTCGTGCACAAGGTCGCGGATGCGGGCAAGCTCCGCATTGAACGCGTAAAGGGCCGCTAGCGCGCCGCGTTTCTCCTCCGGCGACAGAAGACAGGCGAGATATCGGTCGCGATCATTGTCGCGCAGCATCGCCAGGCAGACGTCCTGGTTGGTCGCTATCTTCGCATCAGCCATCGTCAGACCGCAATCAACGCCGCCGCGACGGCGCGCTGCTCCGACAGCATGATGTTGAAGGTGCGTACCGCGGCACCCGTGCTCATCGGATCGGAAGAAATGCCCCGCGCCTTCAGCGCCTGTTTCAATTCGTCGGGCAGACGGCGAAGCTCGGTTCCGGTGCCGACGAGCAGAACCTCGATATCATCAGCCTCATCAAGCACACGGCGGAAATTTTCAGGCGACAGCGGCTTCGACATGTCCATGTCCCAGCCGTAAATGCCGGAGGGCAGGCAAAGGATCGAGCCGCGATGCGACATGTCGGCAAAACGGAAACCGCCATTGCCGTAGGTGTCGATCGGAGCCCGGCCGGGAAAATGCGCCGCGCGGATTTCTATGCCTTTTGCCATGTTTTCAAACCACCGTGCCGGATTTTCGACCAGCATCTGTCTTGTTGCTCTCTTCTCCGTCGGAAGCCTCCGGCCGCAGCCGGAAGACGATCAACACGGGAGCAGCGATATAGATCGAAGAGAAAGTGCCGAGAGCTACTCCGAAGAGCATCGTAAAGGAGAAGGAGCGGATGACGTCACCGCCGAACAGATAGAGCGCCAGCAAGGCGAGCAATGTCGTCGCCGCCGTCAGGACGGTGCGTGACAATGTCTGGTTGATCGAGGCATCGATCAGGATCGGCAGCGGCATCTTCCTGTATCGTTCAAGATTCTCGCGCATGCGGTCATAGACGACGACCGTGTCGTTCAGGGAATAACCGACGATGGTCAGCACGGCGGCGATGCTCGTCAGGTTGAACTCGATGCCGGTCAGCACGAAGAGACCGAGCATGATGATGACGTCGTGCAGTGTGGCAATGATGGCGCCGACGGCGAACTGCCATTCGAAACGGATCCAGATATAGATCAGGATCGCCGCGAGTGCGGCTGCGACACCGAGCGTAGCCATCATCGTCAATTCGCCCGAGATGGCGGGCCCGACGACCTCGACGCGGCGGAAATCGTAATCGGCCTCGAGTTCGCCGCGCACCAGCGTCGCCGCCGATTGCTCGGCATTCTCGCCGCCGCCCTGGGACGCGATGCGGATCCGCGCATTCGAAAGGCCGCCCGTACGCTCGACGCTGACCTCGCCAAGATTGAGATCGTCGAGGCGTGATTTGAGATCAGCGATGTCGGCATTGCCCTGTTTCGCCGTCACCTCGATGAGCGAGCCGCCGGTGAAATCGATGCCGAGCTGCAGGCCAACGGTGGCAAAGGCCGCCATCGCGGTCAGCGAGATCACTGCCGACGCCGTGAAGACATAACGGCGGATTCCCATGAAACGCACATTGGCGTGCTCGAAAAGATGCGCGAGAACGCTCTTCGGCAGATGCCTGGGATGGCGCGCTTTCAGCCAGGCGGCGACGATCGAGTGCGTCAGCGTGAAAGCCGTGATGACAGTCGTCAGAATGCCGACCGCCAGCGTCACCGCGAACCCGCGAATGGACTCGCTGCCGAGAAACAGGAGAATGATGGCGGCGATGAAGATCGTGACATTCGCGTCGACGATCGTTGCGAAGGCGCGCGAGAAGCCGCGGCCGACGGCCTGCGCAAAGGAGGAACTGGCTCTTTCCTCTTCGCGGATGCGCTCATAGATCAGCACGTTGGAATCGACCGCCATGCCGACGATAAGCACGATGCCGGCAATACCGGGCAAAGTCAGCGTGGCGCCGGCAAGGCTGAGCGCAGCGACGATGAAGATCAGATTGACGAACAGCGAGACGACGGCGATGGCGCCGAGAATACGGTAGAGCGCGATCATCAGCGCTGCGACCAGCACGACGGCGACGAGACCGGCAACCAGGCCGGAGAAGATGGAGTCGGCGCCGAAGCTCGGGCTGACGCTGCGCTCCTCGACGCTCGTCAGCGTCGCCGGCATGGCGCCGGCGCGCAGCATCACCGCAAGGTCGCGAACGCCATCCTCGGAGAAATTCGCCGAAATCCGGCCCTCGCCGCCGATGATCGCCGCGTCGATGACCGGCGCAGACATCACCTGATCGTCAAAGACGATGGCAAGGTGCCTGCCGATATTTTGCGCTGTCGCCTGCGCCAGCCGCTGAGTACCCTCCGCATCGAGGCGATAGTCAATCGAGGTATCCTGCGTCTGCGGATCGACGACAGGCTCGATATCGATCATGTTGCTGCCGGTGACGAATGCCGTGCGGTCGACGAGATACGGAACAGGCGGATCGTCGAGCGAATAGAGCACCTCCGAGCTGGCCGGCCAGCGGCCGTTCAGCGCCTCCTGTCCCGACATGCTTTCGTCGAGCAGATGAAAGGAAAGCTTTGCCGGCTGGTTCAGAATATTCTTCAGCCGCTCCGCATCGACGGATCCCAGCACCTGCACGACGATCCGGTCGTCGCCATCGGGGCGAACCTGAAAGTCTTCATAGCCGAAGCCGGCGATGCGGCGGCCAACGATGTCGAGCGACCGGCTGCGGGCCGAGGCGATGTCGGCGGTGATGCCGGCATCGGATATCTGCAGTGAGAGCTGCCCTTCCTCGCCCTGTCGAAGCGCAAGGCCAGGCCCTGAATGTTCGTCACCGTTCGTCAGAGGCTTCAGGAGATCGACTGCCTTTTTCGCCTCAGCCGGATCGGTAATCCGGACAGTGACTGTCTGGCCGTTGCCGGTCAGGCCGGTATAGCGGATGCCGGCACCTCGCAGCGCCTTGCGCACATTCGCGACGGTCTCTTCCAAGCGGTCTTTGACGATATCGGAACGCTCGACCTTCAGAACGATATGGGAACCGCCCTGCAGGTCGAGACCGAGTGTCACGCGGTCGTTTTGCCACCATGTCGGCAGAGACGAGCGCTGCGCCTCGCTCAGGAGATTGGGCGCAGCAACGACGACGGCCGCAAACGCAACCAGCCAAATCAGAAGTGTTTTCAAGCGGGAAAAATGCAACATTCTCTCGACGATCTTCCGATCCGGCGGTTCCGCCGTTATCGCTTGTTACGCCGCGTCGGCCTTGACGGGCTCACCCTTGACGCGAACGTCCGAAATGCCGCTGCGGACGATGCGCACGCGAACACCTTCGGCAATCTCGACCTCGACTTCCTTATCATCGACGACCTTCGTCACCTTGCCGACAAGACCGCCGCCGGTCACGATCTGATCGCCACGGCGGATCGCCTTGAGAGTTTCCTCACGCTTCTTGGCCTGCGCGCGCTGCGGCCGGATCAGCAGGAAATACCAGACGACCATCAGCGGCACGAACAGGATGATCATTTCGAAACCGGAACCGCCGAATCCTGTTGCGGTATCGGTCGCAGTCTGGGCGAATGCCGGGGTGATGAACATGCTAAACTCCTCAGGCTTCTGTGGCGGAACTCCGCCTGCTTTTCAGGTTGCCGGACTATAGTTGCCGCTTGGATGAATGCAACAGAAACAGCCGGGAACAGTACCGATTTCGCTGCCTCATAACCTTTCCGCCGGCAAAACGCCATGGTAGGCGGCATCGAAAGATCAAAGCGGCTTGGCGCAGCGAGAAATCAGGAGGCCCATGATGACCGAGGAAATCAACACCGCCCTGCTTGCCGAACTAAAAAGGCTCGCTGACGCCGTGCAGCGTCTGGCCGGGCCGGCACCTGCCGCCAACGATTGGAATGCGGCCGACTGTTTCGTCTGGGCACCGTTGCGTCAGTATCTGCAGCCGGTGAAGAAGCCGAACCGGGTGGCGCTGAAGCTCATCCGCGGCGTCGACCATGTGCGCGATATCCTGCATGAGAATACGGTGCGGTTTGCCGAGGGTTATGCCGCCAACAACGTGCTCCTCTGGGGCGCGCGCGGCATGGGCAAATCCTCGCTTGTTAAGGCCGTGCATGAGGATGTCCGGCGGGAAAGCGGCGCGCCGCTGAAGCTGGTTGAAGTGCATCGGGAGGATATTGCCAGCCTGCCCAACCTGCTCGACCTCCTGAAAGACACGCCGTACCGTGTGATCGTCTTCTGCGACGACCTTTCCTTCGATCACGACGACACCGCCTACAAGTCGCTGAAGGCGGCACTCGATGGCGGCGTCGAAGGGCGACCCGACAATGTGCTCTTCTACGCCACGTCAAATCGGCGCCATCTTCTGCCGCGTCACATGATGGAAAACGAGCAGTCGACGGCGATCAATCCATCGGAGGCTGTCGAGGAAAAGGTCTCGCTGTCCGACCGCTTCGGTCTTTGGCTCGGCTTTCACAAATGCAGCCAGGAAGACTATCTCGGCATGATCGACGGCTATGCCGATCACTTCAAGCTCGGACTCGACCGTGACAAAATGCATGCCGAGGCGCTGGAATGGGCAACGACGCGCGGCGCGCGCTCCGGCCGCGTCGCTTGGCAATATATCCAGGATCTGGCCGGACGCACACGCGTTCATATCGACCGGACGTAGGCGCCTCTCGAAACGGAATCGACGCGACGAGATCTTAAAATGACAAAAGCCCGGCTGGTGGCCGGGCTTTTGCGCTCCTGGTACGCTATACCTATTCCAGGAAAGTCATCGGGTTGACCGGTGAGGCGTCCTTGCGCACCTCGAAATGGACCTGCGGCTGCTTGACATCGCCGCTCATGCCGGAGACGGCGACGGTCTGACCGCGCTGAATCTTCTGACCGCGAGTGACACTCAGCGTGTCGGCGTTGCCGTAGACGGTGACGGTGCCGTCGTCGTGACGGACGAGAACCGTGTTGCCGAGCTCCTTCAGGCCGTTGCCTGCGTAAATGACGACGCCGTTTTCCGCGGCCTTGATCGGCGTGCCCTGCGGCACCGAGATATCGATGCCGTCATTGCGGTTGCCGTTGACGTTGGCGCCATAGGCGGCAATCACCTGGCCGCGGACCGGCCAGCGATACTTGCCGATGCCGGTCGATTCCGGCGCGTCGGAGCTGACGTCGGACTTCTTCTCGACATCGTCAACGGTCTGCGTGGCGACCGGCGCCTTGTAGGGCGCAGGCTGAACGGACGCGGTCTGTTGAGCGGGCGCCGGATCAGCCGGCTTCGAATCGACCTTCTCAGCCGGGATCGAGGCGGTCTTGACAGTGTCGGCACCGCCGTTCGGGAGCTTCAGGGCCTGTCCGACGCGCAGCGAATTCGCCGAAAGATTGTTGGCGGCCTTGAGATCGTCGATGTTGGTGCCGGTGGCCTTCGCGATCTTCGCCAGAGAATCGCCCTGCTTCACGACATAGCTGCCGGCCGGCGTCTTCGGGTCCTTGCCGGCGCCAACCGGAACCTTGCCGGTGGGATCGGCGCTCGCCACGGCCTTGTCCCGCGCGGAATTGGCGCCGGGGACGACAGCGACCTTCTGTTCCGGCGCCTTGGCCGGGTCGGGCATATTGCCGGGCTTGGAAAGATCGGTCGCTTGCGAGGCCGCCTTGGCGGCATTGCCGCCGTTGAAAGTCGGGATCAGAATTGCCTGGCCAGGCTTGGCGGCCGAGGCCATTTTCAGATTGTTGACGCGCAGGATTTCCTTTTCCGGAACGCCAAAGCGCCGCGATAACGTCGCAATGCTCTCACCCGGACGCAGCGTGACAGAAGGCGCGTTGGTCGCGGACCAGCCGGAAACCTTCGGCGTCGTGCCCGTCGTCAAAGAATCGGGCGTCGGCTTCGGGGCAGCCGGCGCTACGAGCCGCGGTTTTTCAGGCTGCGTTGAAGCCGGGAAAGGCTGGGCAAGCGCAACTTCCCTTTCCCGCTGGCGAGAGGGCGCAACAGCCGTCGGAGCAGGGAGTTCGGAACGCTGTATCGACACCGGCGAGGAAGCCATGCGTGCGCTCGACGTGCGCACCGGCTCGTAACCCTGGCGCGCCGGATAGGGCTGATTCAGCGTATTGTTGCCACCGTAACCCGACTGGGTGGCGACGGCGGAACCGCCGAGATCGGCGCGCGGCACCGGATCACCTTGCTGACCGCCGCGCGGAATGGAACTGGTGGTGATCTGATCCTGCCCTGAGGAGGAAAACAGGCCGCCGAACCGTGTCACATCGGAACTGCAGCCCGTTGCGGTACTCGCCAGCAGGCCCACAACCAGGAGATTACCGGCCGACTTACCGAACTTCGGCGAAAGACTGAAACGCATTGACTCGACCCACTGAGAACGCAACCATTTGTGAGTCTATTAAAACGCGTTAGTATTACCACGTGGTTAAGACGCTGGAATCAGTGCGATATTTTTGAGAAGTTGATAACCATAGCTTACGGGTGAAAAATCGCAGTGTCTGGAAGGTGATGCCGAAAACTGCGCGGGCTTTCGGACGCCGCCTCTACAGCAGCGAGGCAAGACGCGGAACGATCGGCAGATAGGGCGCTTCGAACAGTTCCTCGCGTTCGAAACGGCTGCCGGTTTTCGTCAGCCGCACCATGCGACACTCATTCTCCGAAATCATCAGCGGCGCAATCATCGAACCACCGGAAACGAGTTGGTCGGTATAAAAGCGCGGCATGGCATTGAATGCGGCGGTGACCAGGATACGGTCGAAAGTGCCCTCTCCCTGCATGCCGGCGCTGCCGTCGGCGTGGCGGATGACGACGTTGCGCAAACCAAGCGATTCCATGCGCCGCTGTGCGGCCGTCGTCAGCGTCTTGTAGCGGTCGATCGACAGAACACGCTCAGCCAGACGGCCCATGACAGCGGCGGTGAAGCCGCTGCCGGTGCCGACTTCCAGGACGCGCTGCCCCGGTTTGAGCTTCAGGTGATGCAGGATGCGGACGACAAAATCGATGCCTTCAAGGAAGGAGCCACATTCGATCGGTATCGTCCGGCTCGAATAGGCGTCGTCGGAAAATTGCGGCGGCACGAATAGCGAGCGCTGCGTCTGCTCGACCGCCGTCAGCAGATCGAGATCGGATATGCCTTCGGCGCGCAGTCTGAGGACAAGCGCCGCGAAGCCCTCCTTCTCCGCCAGCCTTGCCGTCAAACTTGTGCTCCGTATCCCAGGGCCCGCGCCACGCGGTCCGTCACGGAATAATCGGTCAGATCCAGTTTCAAAGGCGTTACCGAAATCTTATTATGCTTCAAGGCGTGAATATCGGTACCTTCGATGAAGGCACCGGCACGTTCGCCGAACTTCAGCCAGTAATAGGGAAAACCCCGGCCATCGGAGCGAGCCTCGACCTGCAGGTTGAAGGCAAGCTTGCCCTGCATGGTGACCTCGGCGCCATCGACCTCGTCGGGACGGCAGTTCGGGAAGTTGAGATTGAGGAACGTGCCCTCCGGCAGGTCGAGCACCATCAGCTTTTCCAGAAGAGCCGGCGCATGCGCTTCGCAGACCTCCCAAGGCACGATGCGCGCGCCGTTCTCGTAAAGGTAAGCTTGGCTCAGCGCAAAGGAGCGCACGCCCTGCATCGTGCCTTCGATGGCGCCCGCGATCGTGCCGGAATAGGTCACGTCGTCTGCTACGTTCGAACCCGAATTGACGCCGGAGAGAACGAGATCAGGCTTGATGTCCATCACCTGCCGGATGCCCATGATGACGCAATCCGTCGGCGTGCCGCGCAAGGCGAAATGCTTGTCGGAAATCTTGCGCAGCCGCAACGGCTCGGAAAGGCTCAGCGAATGGGCCAGGCCGCTCTGGTCGGTCTCGGGCGCCACGATCCAGACGTCGTCGGACAGTGTGCGGGCGATCCGCTCCAGCGCAGCAAGGCCTTCGGCATGGATGCCATCGTCATTCGTGAGCAGGATGCGCATCGCCTCAGGCCGCCCGTTCGATCTTGGTCATTCCGCCCATATAGGGCAGCAAAACGCCCGGAATCGTGACGGAGCCGTCTTCGTTCAGATAATTTTCAAGGACGGCGATCAGGCAGCGGCCGACGGCAGTGCCGGATCCGTTCAGCGTGTGAACGAACTTGTTGCTCTTCTCGTCCTTGCCGCGGTAGCGCGCGTTCATGCGCCGGGCCTGGAAATCGCCGCAGACCGAGCAGGAGGAGATCTCGCGGAAAGTGTTCTGCCCCGGCAGCCAGACTTCGAGATCGTAGGTCTTGCGCGAGCCGAAGCCCATGTCGCCGGTGCAAAGCGTCACCGTGCGGAAATGCAGACCGAGGCGCTTCAGCACCTCCTCCGCACAGGCGGTCATCCTTTCATGCTCGGCAATGGAGCTCTCGGCATCGGTGATCGAAACGAGCTCGCATTTCCAGAACTGGTGCTGGCGCAGCATGCCGCGCGTGTCGCGGCCGGCCGAGCCCGCTTCCGAGCGGAAGGACGGGGTCAAGGCGGTGAAGCGCAGCGGCAGCTTTTCCTGGTCGAGGATTTCCTCGCGCACCAGATTGGTCAGCGTCACCTCAGCCGTCGGAATGAGGTAGCGACCGTCCGTCGTCTTGAACAGATCCTCTTCGAACTTCGGCAGGCTGCCGGTGCCGAACACCGCTTCGGCGCGCACCATCAGCGGCGAGCTGACTTCGGTATAGCCGTGCTCGCTGGTGTGAAGGTCGATCATGAACTGGCCGAGCGCCCGTTCAAGTCTCGCGAGCGGCCCGGTCAGAACCGTGAAGCGCGAACCGGAGAGCTTGGCAGCACGGTCGAAATCCATATAGCCGAGCGCCTCGCCGATTTCGAAATGCTCCTTCGGCGTGTGGTTCCAACGCGGCTTTTCGCCAACGATGCGGCTGACGACATTGTCGTGCTCGTCCTTGCCGACAGGAACGTCGTCGAAGGGCACGTTCGGGATGCGCGAGAGAGCGTCGTTGAGTTCGGCCGTCAGCTGACGGTCCTCTTCCTCGATCGCCGGCAGCAAGTTCTTCAGTTCGGCGACCTCGGCCTTCAGCTTCTCGGCAAGCTCGCCGTTCTTCTGGGCCATCGCTGCGCCGATCTCCTTGGATGCGGCGTTGCGGCGGGACAACAGATCCTGCGTCTTTTGCACGGCGGAGCGGCGCTTTTCATCGAGGGCCACGAGACTTTGGGCCAGAGGCTCCGCGCCGCGCTTGGCAAGAGCGGCATCGAGCGCTTCGGGATTCTCACGGATCCATTTGATATCGAGCATCGTCGTTCCAGGTCGTTGCAACAGAAATGACCGGCCAAAGCCTGACCGGGCCTCGACCGGATGAGACGGCGTCATAAAAGGATTTCCGGATCGCCTCAGACGCTGTCGGTCTTGGCAACGTCCGCGGATCCGCTTTCCTTTTCGAGCGCCTGCCGGGCACGCTGGCGCTCCACGAGTCGCGCCGCATAGATGGAAATCTCGTAGAGAAGGATCGTTGGTAGCGCAAGACCGATCTGGGACATCGGATCCGGCGGCGTCAGCACGGCGGCGACGACGAAGGCGAGCACGATGGCGAACTTGCGCTTTTCGGCGAGCCATTGCGACGTCAGCAGACCGACGCGGGCAAGCAGAGTCGTGATGACGGGCAGTTGGAAGACGAGGCCGAAGGAGAAGACCAGCGTCATGATGAGGCTCAGATATTCCGAGACCTTCGGCATCAGCGAGATCGCCACCTCGTCATGACCCGGCGCCTGCTGCATCGACAGGAAGAACCACATGACCATCGGCGTAAAGAAGAAATAGACGAGCGCAGCCCCCATCAGGAACAGGACCGGCGACGCGATAAGGAACGGCAGGAAGGCCTGGCGCTCGTTCTTGTAGAGGCCGGGTGCCACGAACTTATAGACTTGGGCGGCAATGATGGGGAAAGCGACCACCAGGCCGCCGAACATCGCCACCTTGACCTGGGTAAAGAAGAACTCCTGGGGCGCCGTATAAATCAGCTGGGCCTTCTCGACGTCGAGATGCGCCCACTCCACAGCCGTCTTGTAGGGAATGACCAGGTAGTTGAAGAGATGCTTGGCAAAGAAGAAGCATGCGATGAAAGCCACGAAAAACGCGCCGATCGACCAGATCAGCCGTGTGCGCAGCTCCATCAGGTGCTCGATCAGCGGCTGCGGCTTGTCTTCGATATCACCGCTCATGCCTCGTCCTTCTTCTTCGTCTGCGTCGGCTTCTTCGACGTTGCAGGCTTCCTGACCGCCGCGGCCCGCTTCGGCTTTTCCACAGGTACGGCAACGACTTCGGCGGCATCGACCTTGTCGGCGGCCTTGACGCGTGGCTTGCGCACGGCCTTCGGCTTGCCGGCAACCGTATCGGCCTGGGCAGTCGCTGCTGCGACGGGCTCGGGCTGCGCAGGCGCCGGCACCAGGGGCGGCGTTTCCGGCAGGCTCATCGTCGGCGTCGGGGCCGAGACGGCAGCCGGCGGCACTTCGGTCTTATTTTCCGGAGCCACAGTCGTCTTCTGCAAGTCGGCCTTGATCTCGTTGCCCATCTGGCGAAGCGGGTTCATCGCCTCGCGCAGGCTATTAACCGGGTTGAGCTTCTGGGCGTCGCTGATCGTCTGACGGACATCGTCAAGCTCGGCTTCGCGCAACGCTTCGTCGAATTGCGCCCGAAACTCACCCGCAACCTTGCGGGCGCGCTGCGTCATCTTGCCGAAAGCGCGCAGCATCGGCGGCAAATCCTTCGGACCGACAACGACGATCAGCACGACCGCGATGACCAAAAGCTCGGTCCAGCCAATATCGAACATGCAAGGCTCCTGGACGGGAAGCGCGGGGGCTGCGCTTTTTCCCGGACTTGATTACTTCGTTTCGTCGGCCTTGTGATCGACGGTCTTTGCCGTTTCCGGCGCGTCTTCGTCCGTCATGCCCTTCTTGAAGCTTTTGATGCCCTTGGCAACATCGCCCATCAGTTCCGGAATCTTGCCGCGACCGAACAACAACAGCACGATGACCAGAACGATCAGCCAGTGCCACATGCTAAGAGAACCCATCACTCTAACTCCCTGTTTCGATGTTCCCACGATGTAAGGATTTCTGACACCGTTTCCAACATTAAGCCCTTTGAACTGCGCTTAATGTCACGGTATCGCCCTTTATGACAAGCCACTGACCCATCGAAAAATCGTGAGCACCATTGTTTTCGTCTTGCATGGCAAAAGCAAGAGGAAGTCCTTCAATCTTCGGAGGTAGAACGGGGGGCGAGCAACCCGAGTTCTTCGAGATCCATCTGGGTGATCGGATCTTCGTCCTCGGTCAATTCGTCGTTCATCGACGGCGACGGAATATTGAAATTCGCCGGGATACGGCCCGACAACAGGCCCGCCCCCTTCAATTCTTCGAGACCGGGCAGATCGCGCAGTTCCTCGAGGCCGAAATGGTCGAGGAAATCGCGCGTCGTACCCAATGTCACCGGCCGGCCCGGTGTGCGCCGGCGGCCGCGAAACCGCACCCAGCCGGCTTCCATCAGCACGTCGAGCGTGCCGCGCGAGGTTTGAACGCCGCGGATATCCTCGATCTCGGCGCGCGTCACCGGCTGGTGATAGGCGATGATTGCCAGCACTTCCAGCGCGGCGCGCGAAAGCTTCTTCACCTCGTTGTCGTCACGGCGGATGACGAAGGAGAGATCGGCGGCGGTGCGGAAGGCCCAGGCGCCTTCGACCTGGACCAGATTGACGCCCCGTGGCGCATATTGCTCCTTCAGGCGCAGCATGATCGCGCGCACGTCAGCGCCCCTCGGCAGGCGCTCGGCCAGGAAAACTTCGGAAACGGGCTGCGAGGAGGCGAAGACCAGCGCCTCGGCGGTGCGCTCGGCCTCGATCTCGGCCCGCAAGTCGCGGCCTTCCCCCTCGTCGCTCCTGGGATCGATCAAGCCGGCCGCTCCTGTTCCACCACCTGCAGCGTAGCGTGCTTGGGACCGCGACGCATGAAAATCGGCTGAAAGGCGCCGTCCTGGCGGATTTCGAGCTTGCCCTCGCGCACCAGCTCCAGCGAGGCGGCAAAGGCGCTGGCGATCGCCGTGACGCGCTCCTCGGGCGCTGCGAGATAACGCAGCAGATAATGTTCCATCGCCGTCCAGTCGCCGACCTCGCCGATCATCTGGGTCAGCAGTTCGCGGGCATCGGTCAGCGACCAGACATTACGCCTCTCGATCGTCACCTGGGTGACGGCATGGCGCTGACGCAGCGCCGCATAGGCGGTCAGGAGATCGTAGAGGCTTGCCGCATAAGCGGATTGCTGCCGGTCGGGAATATGCTCGGGTGCACCGCGGGCGAAGATATCGCGGCCGAGGCGGTTGCGGTTGACGAGGCCATCCGCCGCCTGACGCATGGCCTCGAGACGCTTCAGGCGGAAAGCAAGGCTTGCCGCCATTTCTTCGCCCGAGGGACCGTCATCCTTGACCTGCTGGGGAATGAGCAGCCGCGATTTGAGATAGGCAAGCCAGGCCGCCATGACGAGATAGTCGGCGGCAAGCTCGATGCGGATGCGCCGGGCGCTTTCGACGAACTGCAGATATTGCTCGGCGAGCGCCAACACGGAAATTCGCGACAGGTCGACCTTCTGGTTGCGGGCGAGGTAGAGCAGCAGGTCGAGCGGGCCTTCGAATCCGGCGACGTCGATCACCAGCGCCGGCTCGTGGCTGGCGCGCTCGGCGCCGTTCTCCTGCCACAGCTTGTCCATCGGCGTTGCCGCCTGCGGACGTTCCGAGCCCTTGACCGTGCTGACCACCCTGCTCTCCTACGATCACACCGACACAAACATCGCCTCGAATTCCGCCCTCAATTCCGCCTCATCGGCACCATCCGGCGCGGCAAAGCCTGCTTCTACCGCTTTTGCGCGGTCAAGCGAAAGACCGGCGAGCGGCGGAACATTTGCCACGACCTCCCGCATCTCGTCCATATGGCCATTGCAATGCAGCACGATATCGCATCCGCCTGCAATGATATTCGCCGCCCGTTCGCCGATCGTGCCGGAAAGCGCATTCATCGAGCTATCGTCGGAAAGCAGCAGACCGTCAAAGCCGATATGCTGACGGATGACGCCGTCGATCACCTTGCGCGAGGTCGTCGCCGGATTGTCCGGGTCGATCGATGTGAAGACAAGATGGCAGGTCATTGCCATCAGCTCGTCCTTCATCGCGATGAAGGGTGGGAAATCACGGGCCTCCAGCTCATCGCGCGAGACCGTGACGACAGGCAGCTCCAGATGTGAATCGGCAAAGCCGCGACCGTGGCCGGGCATATGTTTCATGACAGGCAGCAGGCCGCCGGCCTTCAGCCCCTCGCCAGCCACCCGTCCCATGGCGATGACGGTTTCGGGATCGCCGCCATAGGCGCGGTCGCCGATGACGTTGCTGCTGCCTTCGACCGGCACGTCGAGAACCGGCAGGCAATCGACATTGATGCCGAGCTTCGAAAGATCGAAGGCATGCAGGCGCGACATCAGCCAAGCGGCGCGCAGCCCGAGCGCCGGATCGCTGCGATAGACATCGCCAAGCGCCTGGCCTGCGGGATAACGCGGCAGAACCGGCGGACGGATGCGCTGGACGCGACCGCCCTCCTGATCGATCAGCACCGGCGCATGCCAGCCGACGCTGTCGCGCAGTTCGGCGACGAGATCAGTGATCTGCGCTGCTTCGGAGATATTGCGCCCGAAGAGAATGAAGCCCCAGGGCCGTTCGTCCCGGTAAAAGGCTTTTTCTTCGGATGTGAGGGCAAGGCCGCTGCAGCCAAGGATCATCGCTTTTGATTCGGTCATGGACGAATCATAGACGGCGGCGGGCCAAATGCGAGTAACTGCGGGCGCGATGCACAAAAAAGAGCGGCGGGCCGATCCGGCTCGCCGCTCCCTATTTGATAACCCGATGTTACTTGGAAATCAGGCAGCTTCCGCCGGCTGCGCGATACTGTTCGCAAAGGGCTGCTGCCTCATCCTTCGAGCCGACCGGGATGCGGACACGGTAGAAAGTGCCCTTGCCGGCGATATCGGCCCTGCGGATCTCATGGGCGCGGCCAGCAAGCACGCCGGCGAATTTCTTCGACAGGTTTGCGTAAGATTTATTGGCCTCGTCTTCCGACGGCAGCGAAGCGATCTGGAGGCCGTAGCCGCCGGCGGAACCGGCTTGCTGCGGCTGGGCGGCGGCCGGCGTTGCCGAGGCGACCTGCGTCGGCTTCGGCTGCTGCGCGGGGGTGCGGACATTGCCCTTATCGGTAACCGTGCCAACGACGTTGACAGGCTGATCGGCCGGACGGGCGATCGGAACCGGGGCCGTATCGGCGATCGTTGCCGTCTTGACCGGCCGTACCGGCGCATCGACCGGTGCGGGATTTGCCGCCTGCTCATCGGCAGTTGCGGCAGGCGACGGCTGCGTCGGCGCGGTTTGAACTGGTGCTGCAGAACGCGCATCGACGGAAGCAATCTCGGCGCTTGCCGGGAAGCTCGCAGCCGTTCCGGCCACCGGCGGCGCGATCGGGGCCGATGGCGCAGACGGGGCGGACTGCGCCGTTACTGGCGGCTGGCCAGACGGCATCGGCTGAGCAGGCGCGGCCGGCTGGTCGACCGGCGCGGACTCCTCGCGGGCGACCAGCGTGCCGTCAGGCTTGACGATCATCGTGCGGACCTTGCGCGGCGAAACGGATGGCGTCTTGTCGGCGTCGCTGGCGGAAGCGTCGTCGGCGTTGGCGTGGTTCGGCAACAGACGCGGATCCTCCGTCTCACCAACCGCGGTCGGCGTGACCCGATCGTCAGCGCCGGCGTTCTCGTCATCCTCCGGCAATGCCTCCGGCGTCAAGGTGCGCTGGACAACATCGACCGGGGCCTCGTCCGAGGAGACGAGCGCCTTCTGCTTCGGCTCCTCGGCAGAACCCGCAACGCGGTCGTAGACGGCCTTATCCTGGTTCGGAACCGTCTTGCCACCGGGATTTTCCGGAACGACCTTGATGGGCTCCTTGTCGGCCGTGATCACACGCGGCTCGCCGGACGCGACAATGCCGAGCCCTTCGCCGTTCCAGACGGAGGAATAGACGCCATAACCGACGCCAGCGAAGACCACCAGCATGACGGCGCCGGCCAGCAGCCGGCGCATCGACCGAGCGCGGCTGAAATCAGCGGCCTGGCTTGCCGACTCGATGTGGACCTCGGAGGTTTCCCGGCGCTCGACCGGCTCGCGCACGCTGCGGCGGAAATCTTCCTCCAGCGCCCGTTCGAAATCGTCGAGACCGTCGGCAATGGTCGGCTTGACCGGCGTTGCCGCAGCGGCAGCCATATTACGGGCGGACGCCGCCGTTTCGCGCGGTTTGGCCGGCTCGAAAAAGCTCGCGATCTCTGCATCGAGATCGAAATCGAAATCCGCGGTTTTCGCGACCGGAGCGGGCTGCTCGACCGGCGGCAGCGTCGGCACATGCATATCGTCCACCGTCTCGGGACGATCCTCCGGATCGGAGATCATCGCCGGATCGAAGGGCAGATCTTCGGTCGATTCAGCGGCGGACGCCTCTCCGGCAGGTGCCCAGTTGAAAACCGGAGCCGGAGCTGGGACCGGCTGCTCGGAAACCAGGGCCGACGCGGGCTGCGCCGGGACAGCGGCCTGCGGGTACTCAGGCGTTGCCTGCTCCGGCGCGGCGGGCGCCGGCTGTGCCTTTGGCTGCGGCGCAGGCTCGGCTGCTTCGGAAAAATCGAGATCGGCAAGTTCCAGCTCGATACCGGCGAGGTCCAGTTCGAAATCGTGGCCCGCGAAGGGATCATCGGCTTCCGGCGCGGGCTGCGGCGCCGGTGAATAGGCCGTTGAGACAGGTTGGGACGCGACAGGTCTTGCGGCTTCGCCAGCAAAGGCAGGCGCCATTTCGATCGGAGCTGAGAGGACCGGTAGGGGCGCGATCGCCTCGGGCTGAACCGGTGCGGCAGCGACCGGGTCGACTTCGACGGGAGCGGGCTCCGGCGAAGCCGGCGCCAGATTAGCGCGCTGCAATACCGGGCGGGGCACGGGATAGCGCGAGACGTCGGCCAGCAGGTCGTCGACATCGAAGGTGCCGGCGATATGCGGAACTTCCTGTCCGACCTCAGTCAGCGCGGCATCGGCCTGGATCTCGCCCTCGATGGCGGCCGCGAGATCGAAACCAGCATCGGAGCCGAACTCTTCCAGATCATCCTCGACTTCAACGAATTCCTCGGCTCCAGCAGTTTCTTGCGACGCAATTGCCTCATCGTGGCGATCGAGCTCAGCGGGAAAGCCGAACGACGGCGCCGCGGATTCGAACTCCTCCAGAGGCTCGACAGCGGCGGCGGGCGCCGGCTGCTCGATCACGGGCTCCGGCTCCGCCGAGACAAGATCGGCAACGACTGCTTCAGCCACCGGTTCAGCGACTGGTTCAGCCGCAGGCGCAGCAACTGCTTCGGCGGCCGGCTCAACCGCTGCCACCGGCTCCTCACGTTTGGGGGCGTGGAAATTGGCGAGCGGCAACCTGATGCTGGCGGCCGACCATTGCGGGGTTTTGGCGGGCTGCGCCAGCGAAGAGATCGGCGCGGCACCGATCGACAGTTCGAGTTCCTCGATCAGGTCGCGGGCGCCGCCGAAAGCGGTATGGACCGACACCTCGGAAACAGGATCTGCGGACAGCTGCGGCTGACCGGCCGCCGGGTCGGCAGCGGCTACGTCCCAGTTTCTTGCCGGAGGTCGGGCAGCTTCTTCTGCGGCGACGGGACCAACGGAGACGGGCTCCGGAACATCCACGCTTACGGCAGCGGGAGAAGCATCGAGAACGGGCTCGACATAGTCTTCGGAAGTGATGCCATCGGAGATCGGCTCGGCCGGCCGATCGAGTTCGGCCAGCGGACGTGGTGAATCGTATCGATCGAATTCTCGCCCGAGCTCATCCTCCAGATCGAAGGCAGGTTCGCGCCGGGCGGCGTCGCTTACGGTATTCGCTGCAACACGCGGCTCGAAACCGACAATCCGGGCAAGTTCAGCCAACGGATCGTCGTCCGCAAACAGATCGTCTTTTACGCGCGTATCATACGCAAATTGTTTCTCAGCCATGCCTATCCCACTCGCAAACGCCAACGCTCAAATGCCAGCGCATTGTGGGTAAATGGTGACGTTATCGCATTTCGTCAGGTGCGGCAGTGCCTGTAATAGCAAGTCCCGACTTTAAAACCGACGCGACGGCGTACACCAGCCCAAGTCTGGCAATACTTGATTCTCGGTTTTTATCATTAACAAATCGTAATTCCGGCTGATCTTTACCTTTGTTCCAGTGCGCGTGGAACGCACTGGCGAGATCGTAGAGGTAAAATGCGATGCGATGCGGCTCCTGCGACTGGGCGGCCGCCTCGACAATACGCGGGAATTCGGCAAGCTTGGCGACGAGCTGCAATTCGGCCGGATCGCCAACGCCAGCAACGGCTTTCGCAAGATCCTCGGGCGAAGCATCGAGGCCGGGAAAAGCCTCTCTTGCCTGCCGGAAGACCGACATGCAGCGGGCATGCGCATACTGCACGTAAAAAACAGGATTATCCTTCGACTGCTCCGTCACCTTGGCGAAATCGAAGTCGAGCGGCTCGGAATTCTTGCGATAAAGCATCATGAACCGGACCGAATCACGGCCGACTTCCTCGACGACGTCCCGAAGCGTGACGAAATCGCCCGAACGTTTCGACATCTTCACCGGCTCGCCATTGCGATAGAGCTTGACGAGCTGACAGAGCAGCACCGTCAGCTTCGCCTTGCCCTCCGAAACGGCGCGCGCAACCGCTTCCAGGCGCTTGACGTAGCCGCCATGGTCGGCGCCAAGCACATAGATCATCTCGTCGAAACCACGATCGAACTTGTTCTTGAAGTAGGCGACGTCGGCGGCGAAATAGGTGTAGGAGCCGTCCGACTTGATCAGCGGCCGGTCCATGTCGTCGCCCACCTCGGTCGAGCGGAACAGTGTCTGCTCGCGATCTTCCCAGTCTTCCGGAAGCTGGCCCTTCGGCGGCGGCAGCGTGCCCTTGTAGACGTAACCCTTGAAGGTCAGGTCGTTGATCGCCGTGCGGATCGCCGCCGCTCCATTGGCATGCAGGGTCCGCTCGGAAAAGAAGATGTCGTGATGGACGTTCAGCGCCGCCAGATCTTCGCGGATCATGACCATCATCGCGTCTATGGTGCGATCCTTGACGATCGGCATCCACTGCTCCTCCGGCATATTGTGCAACCGGACGCCGTAATCGGCGGCAAGCGACTGGCCGACGGGCACGAGATAGTCACCCGGATAGAGGCCCGACGGGATTTCGCCGATCCGTTCACCCAGCGCTTCGCGATAACGCAGAAAGACCGACTGGGCGAGCACGTCGATCTGCGAGCCGGCGTCGTTGATATAATATTCCTTCTCGACGCCGTAACCGGCAAAGGCGAGCAGGTTGGCGAGCGCATCGCCGACCACGGCGCCGCGGCAATGCCCGACATGCATCGGGCCGGTCGGATTGGCCGAGACATATTCGACGTTGACCTTGCGACCTTGGCCTAGGGTCGAGCGGCCATAGTCGGTGCCGGCGCCGATCATCGAGGCGAGCAGCCGTTGCCAATAGCGGACGGCGAGACGGATGTTGATGAAACCCGGACCTGCGACCGAGACATCGGCGACGTCGGCATCCTCCTTGAGCTTGGCGATTATGACGTCCGCAAGGGCGCGAGGATTGGTGCCGAGCGGCTTTGCCAGCACCATCGCGGCATTGGTCGCAACATCGCCATGACTCGCATCGCGCGGCGGTTCGACTGTGATGCGGCCGAAATCGAGCTCAGATCGCTTTTCCCTGACCAGATCAATCTGTTCAAGGGCGGTTTTGATCCTGGCTTCGAAGTCGGTAAAAAGGTTCATCGCACTCTTCCATGCATAGGCTGTGCCAAAGGCGCAAATCGGCCTTCGGCGGGCGACCGCTGCCTATCGCAAATCCGGAGTGTGGTCAAACAATCGCCTGTGGGCACTGATCGCATAGGTGTCGGTCATGCCGGCGAGGTAGTCGCCGACATGGCGAGCCTTCGGCGCATCGGCGAGCCCGGCGATATGATCGACCCAGTAATGGCTCTGCATCTCCTTGGGACTGGCCATGTAGGCGGCAAAGAGATCCGTGACGATCTGGGCAGCACCGGCACGGATCCGCATGATATCGGGATTGCGGTAGATGCGCTTGAAGAGCATCGCCTTGATCTGCCTGTCGGTTTCGGCCATCTCTTCGGAAAAGGTGGCAATAACCCGGTCGGCGCCGCGGATGTCGGCTGCACTCTCAGGACGAAGAAGTGAAAGGCGCTCCTGCGCGACGCCGATAACGTCCTCGACCATGCGGGTGATCTGGCGGCGCATGATCTCGTGGGTGAAACGGCTCGGTTCCAGATGCGGATAGCGCCCCCTCACCTCGGCCATCAACTCGGCGAGAAAGGGAATTTCCTCCAGCATGTCGAAACTCAGATAGCCGGAGCGCAGGCCGTCGTCGATATCATGGGTGTTATAGGCGATGTCGTCGGCGATCGCCGCAACCTGGGCCTCGAGGCTGGCATAGGTGCCCAGTTCGAGATCGTGCAGTTCGCAATAATCGAGGATCGGCTGCGGAACCGGGCCGTGCGTGCCCACACCATCTGGCGTCAGCATTGGACCATTATGCTTGACGAGACCTTCGAGACTTTCCCATGTCAGATTGATGCCGTCGAATTCGGCATACCGCCGCTCGAGCTTGGTCACGATGCGCAGCGATTGGGCATTGTGGTCAAAGCCACCATAGGGCAGCAGCACCTCGTGCAGCGCGTCCTCGCCGGTATGGCCGAACGGCGTGTGGCCGAAATCGTGCACCAGCGCCACGCCCTCGGACAGATCCTCGTCGAGTTTCAGGGCGCGGGCAAGCGCACGGGCAATCTGCGCCACCTCGATCGTATGCGTCAGCCGGGTGCGGTAGTGATCGCCGTCCTGGGCGATGAAGACCTGGGTCTTGTGCTTCAGCCGGCGGAAGGCGGTGGTATGGACTATGCGGTCGCGGTCGCGTTGGAAATCGGAGCGAGTCGGGCTGCTGTCTTCCGGATAGAGACGCCCACGCGTCGTCCACGGGTCTGCCGCATAGACCGCCCTTTCGCTGCCGCCGAAACCCAAAGCTCGCCTGTCAATCGTCATTCTTCACCGTCATTCTGCCTGTTGCCGCATCTGCCCATTGACGCCGCTTTGCCCTCTTCATACCTATAGCCCGAGGAAACGGCAAAGAGGCGCTCTCCCGACCGCTTCGGCGCGTCATGGTCTTTTTGCGAAGATCATGCTAAGTTCCTTTGATATCAGGCATTTGAACATTTGAGTGCCGAAACCCATTCTCTCCGGATCTTGACCCCGGCAGGAGGAAATATGACGGATACGAGTGTAACTCTTTCGGATGCCGCGGCAAAGCGTATCGCCGCCATCATCAGTGCGGAGGCCGGCAAGAGCGCGCTGCGCGTTTCCGTTGAAGGCGGCGGCTGTTCGGGCTTTTCCTACAAGTTTGACCTTGCCGACAGAGCTGGGGATGACGACATCGTCGTCGAAAAAAACGACGCGAAGGTGCTGATCGACAGCCTGTCGCTCGTCTATATGGCAGGTTCCGAGATCGACTTTGTCGACAATCTGCTTGGCCAATCCTTCCAGATCAAGAACCCGAACGCGGTGGCAAGTTGCGGCTGCGGCACCAGCTTCTCGATCTGAATATCCGAGCGCAGAACGTTGTCCCCAACGACGGTCGGAGGAATTGCTTCCGGCCGGTTTATTGGCTTGTCCAGCGGCGAAAGACCGCGATAAAAGGAGCGCACTAAAGCGCGTCGCAATCTTTCAGACTCGCTTGCCACGCTTTAGGTCTTTGATTTTCCGCATGTCGTGAATCGCAAAAACGGCCGCACACTTTTGCGCGACATGCCCTAGCGAACGGGACAGAGCATGAAGATCGCGACCTGGAACATCAACGGCGTCAAGGCGCGCATCGACAATCTCACACAATGGCTCAAGGATTCCGATCCCGATGTCGTCTGCCTGCAGGAGATCAAGACGATCGACGAAGGCTTCCCCCGGCTGGAGATCGAAGCGCTCGGCTATCATGTCGAGACGCACGGCCAGAAGGGATTCAACGGCGTCGCGATCCTCTCCAAGACTTCACCTTTTGAGGTCAACCGCGGCCTGCCCGGCGACCCGCTGGACGAACAGGCGCGTTTCCTAGAAGCGGTGTTCACGCTGCCCGACACGCGCATCCTGCGCGTCTGCTGCATCTATCTCCCGAACGGCAATCCCGTCGACACCGAGAAATACCCCTACAAGCTCGCCTGGATGGAGCGCCTGAGGAGCTTTGCGGCCGAACGGCTGGCCTATGAAGAGATGCTGGTGCTTGCCGGCGATTACAACGTCATTCCTGAACCGCACGACTGCTTCGATCCCAGGGTCTGGGAAAGCGATGCGCTGTTCCTGCCGCAGACGCGGCAGGCATTCCGCAGACTTGAAAATCTCGGCTTGACCGATGCGGTGCGCGCGACGACGGATGCGACGCGGCTCTATTCCTTCTGGGACTATCAGGCGGGTGCATGGCCGAAGAACAACGGCATCCGCATCGACCATCTGCTGCTGTCACCCGAAGCAGCCGACCGGATGACGTCGGCAACTATCGAAAAACATGTGCGGGCGTGGGAAAAGCCGTCCGACCACGTACCGGTGATCGCCTATTTCGATTTCGCGGCCTGAGATCCGAGCACTTGGCAGAGCGTCATTTCAGAGACGCGGTGGAGGATGCGCGGGCTGAATGCCGCGTGGCGCTGAGTGGTAGGTTTCAGTCAGAACCGCTCGAAATGGCGTGCGACAGCGAAACAGCCGTGCGACGGTCGGCCTCGTTGGCAACCGAGAAGGCCTGCTCCTGCAGCGCTTCCATCCAGCCGCAATCCTTCGGCTTGCAGCGGTCGAGGGCGGCGGTCATCAGCGCGAGACCGCGGGCCGTCTGGCCTTCGTCGAAAAGGATGTTTCCGAAAACCGCCATGGCGCCGGGATGGCCACTCTTACGGGCCTGGTTCAACCACTTTTTCGCCTGCTGCGGGCTGGCACTACCGCCCTCGCCGGCCAGCATCATCTGCGCCAGCTGGAACTGTGCCTCGGGAACGCCGAAGGTGGAGGCCACCTGGAAATAGAGCTGGCGCGCCTGAGTGAGATCGATCTTCACCGGGCTGCCGGCAATACCGTGCTTGTAGTAGTTGGCGAGCGAGAGAAGCGCGTTGACGAAGAAACCCGTGTCTTCCGAGCCGGGTTCGACACCCTGCTGGGCAATCTCACTATAGATCTTGAAGGCTTCGAAATCGTCCTGGGTGACGCCGTCGCCGTCGGCATACATGTTGGCGAGCGCCCAGCGCGAACCGGTATGGCCCTTTTCGGCGGCGTATTTGTAGGCCTCGACCGCCTCCTCCTTCTGACCGTTTTTGTAGGCCTTGAAGCCGAACTTGAAGAGGTCGAAAGGGCCGGATTCCTTGCTGACGTCGCTCTTGATGTCGAAAGCGAGAACCGGACCGGACAGCGCCATGGCCACCCACATGCCCATCAGCATGATTTTGAACAATTTGAACTCGGACGTTACCATTTCAACCGATTTCTTTCGCTCATCGCCCGCAGCCGGCGCTGACGCCGGGCATACCACCGATGTATTCTTTCGAGGCGAGCGATCCCGCGGCGAGCTCCATGGCCCCTTTGCCCGCGTCGCTTCCAGCCCATTGGCCTCTTTCGAGAGGCCGAATTTTCAGCATCTCATTCAGGACCACCCGGCTCGCGGCATGGCCCGACTGTAATCTTCCTGGCACCCCGTCGGCGGGCGCGGCATCCGCCTTCCCGCCTTTATCGCATTCGTAAATAGCAAATGTGACCAAACCGGTATCGACATCTGCCGCTAAGCCCGCCTGACTATGCGAACGGACAGATAACGACGGCAATGAATGGATCGACGGCATGATCGTGAGGTCGAATTTACGGTCGCAATAGCCTTGCCCGGAAAGAGAAACGGCCGCAATCACGCGGCTGTCGCCACTTGCGCCGTACGATCTGGTGTTACCGGAAAAAAATCGACCCATGCTACTGATTACACGCACCGTAAGTCTGCCATCACCTCGCCCGCAATACCGCTGCGCTCTCTTTGTGGCGGGAAATGGACAAATTCGCCCCATCGCCACCATACGCCATTCATCGTAAAAAACTGTTGCTGAATCGTCACAAAACGAGACCAGCAAATGACATGATTAACGGGCCGCGCACAAAGAAAAGCCCGGCAGTGCCGGGCTCTCAATTCTTCAAATCAGGAATTTAGAACTTGATCTTTATGCTTGTCGACAGTGCAGCGACCAGATCGTCATCGAAGGAGTAGGAAACATCATCTCCGTATGTGACGCCATTCCGGGTCACAGCACCAGACGAACCGCTCGTCAACACGCCCACGGCACCGGCAAAGCGCCATTCGATATGTTCGGTCGGTGTGTAGGCTGCACCGAGCCCCAGCGTCCAGCTGTCTGTCTGCGCGCCATACCCCTGGCTGGTGCCGCGGTCCCATGTCAGGCTGACTGCACCGGCCCATTGTTCATTGAATTTGTGGCCGACACCGCCGGAGATCGTCCAACCATCACGATAAAGGAGGTCGAGCGAGGTTAGACCACCCGCGGGGCAAGGCAAGCCGTTGGTCGGGCAGAATGCTACCGACTGCAGGACGCTCCAATTCGTCCATTTAACCGATCCGAATGCAAGCCAATCCGGAGCGATACCGCTTTGCAGCTTCAGCTCCAGCGAATCCGGAGCTTCGGCGGAACCGGAAACTGGTGTGACCAGGCCCCCATATAGCGGCACAACCGGAACTTGACGGAGATCAACAGTCCCGGACAGGTCATCGTACTTGACGCGACTGTTATAGACGAGGCTCGCACGCATCGCATATTCCGGAATCTCGTAAGCAAGACCGGCGCGCCAGCCCCAACCGCTATCGTCGATATCCAGGCGACCGACGCCAGTTCCAGTCCCGAGCAGAAGCGGAAGCGTTGAAACCAGACGTTCCTTGAAGCCTTCGACTTCCTGATAAAAAGCGCCGCCAATGAAGCGAAGCTGCCCAGGGCCGACATCAAAACGATAGGAGCAGGTGCCGCCATAGTTCCGGGTTTTGATCTCTGTCTCGATGTTATCGTTGGCGCCAGCCCAATTCATGCCGGGATCGGTGTGTGCGCCGAAGGGCTCCGAATAGTCAACGAGGCAGTCGACCGCATCGCCAAAACCAGCCTTAAAACCAATATAGGGGATGGTGTAATTTGAGGTATCGTCAGCCGTGTCTGGACGGCTGTTCAGATTGCCGCCCCCTGTCAGTATCGACGTATTCGTGTCTCGGACATCCTTCAGCTTGCGCTGCGGCGTGACGTAAGTCACGCCCGACTGAAATGAGAAAGGCGACGTATCGAACAGCTGATCGATGTTATAGCCGCCGCGCTCCAGGCCGCCGGCAAAGGACGGCGAGGCAAGCGACGAAAGAAGAACGAGCGACGTTACGCCCTTGGAAAACATACGCGATGCCATTGTGTCTCCCCCACTCCAGCAATTGATGTACGCCACTTTAGTAAGCGTTCGCTCGACATGGCAACGCGCCCCACGGCGGCGCTCCCAGGCATTGCAGTGGCTAACTTACGTAAAGAAATTGACGGACACGTCAAAAAATCTGGTTAATAAAATTCTATTCTAGAGCCATCGATTTTGAGACGGTCTTTTGGGTTTTCATTCCAAACAGTGCAGAAGCTGTATCAATCCGACAACAGTGACAGTTTTCACCAAAGGGATACCCCTAAAGCCAAAATCCACAGGCTCAGCGCCTCAAATCAGCCCCGCTCAGGACCGAATCAGGCGTTCCCCAAACGACGAAAGACGCGCCCCGAAGCAGGCGCGTCTTTGAAATAACTTACCAAAATCGACAATGAAACTTATCCGGCTTCGCTGACCCTGGAAAGCGCGGTATTCAAGCTGGCGATCTGCCCCTTCAACTCATCGAGACGCTCGCGCTCGGCCTCGACCACCTCGGGATTGGCGTTGGCGACGAACTTCTCGTTGGAAAGCTTGCCATTGATGCGGGCGATTTCTCCATCCATCTTGGCAATCGCCTTTTCCAGGCGGGCCCTTTCGGCAGCAAGGTCGATCAGATTGCCGAGCGGCAGGCAGACGGTGGCTTCGGCGACGACAATCTGGGCCGCGCCCTTCGGCGCATCGTCGGATAGTGATATCGCTTCCACGCGGGCAAGCCGCTTGATGGCGGCGTCGTGGCGGAACAGCCTTTCGCGCGTGAGATTGTTGGCCTTGACGACGACCAGCGGGGCGGTCGCCGACGGCGGCACGTTCATTTCGGCGCGCACGGAGCGGATGCCGGAGACGAGGTCGATCAGCCAATTGATCTCGTCGGCAGCCGCGTCATCCGCATAGGACGGCGCCGGCCATTCGGCATGGCAGACCAGCGTGTCGCGTTCCTTGCCTTCGCCTGCGGTATGCGCCCAAAGCTCTTCGGTCATGAAGGGCATGAAGGGGTGCAAAAGCTTGTAGATCTCTTCGAGAATATAGGCGCTGCAGGCCTGGGCTTCGGCCTTGGCGCCCTCGTCATCGCCATTGAAGACCGGCTTCAGAAGCTCGAGATACCAGTCGCAGACTTCGTTCCAGACGAAACGGTAGAGCGCGCCGGCCGCATCGTTGAAGCGGAAGGCTTCAAGCGCTTCCGTAACGTCACGTTCCGTACGGGCAAGCTCCGTAAGGATCCAGCGGTTGATGGTAAGCTCGGCCGCCTCCGGCACGAAATGCGGATCGCTCTTGGCGCCGTTCATCTCGGCAAAACGCGTGGCGTTCCAGAGCTTGGTGCCGAAATTGCGGTAGCCGGCGATGCGGGCCGGATCGAGCTTCACATCGCGGCCCTGTGCGGCCATGATCGCCAGGGTGAAGCGCAGTGCGTCGGCACCGTATTCGTCGATCAGTTCCAGGGGGTCGATGACGTTGCCCTTCGACTTCGACATCTTCTGCCCGTTCTTATCGCGCACCAGTGCGTGAATATAGATCGTATGAAAAGGTTCGACGGGATCGCCATTCTCGTCCTTCATGAAATGCAGGCCCATCTGCATCATGCGAACGACCCAGAACGGGATGATATCGAAACCGGTGACGAGGACATTCGTCGGGTAGTAACGCGCAAGTTCCGGCGTCTCGTCGGGCCAGCCGAGTGTCGAGAAAGGCCAGAGCGCAGAAGAGAACCAGGTGTCGAGCACGTCCTCGTCCCGCGTCAGGATTTCGCCAGGCTTGAAGTTTTCGAGCAGGTCCTCGACATAGGCCTTCATCGGCCCTTCATGCGAGAGGTAATGCTGGATCGCCGCCTGCAGCGCCTCCTCCTCGGTCTTTTCGACGAAGACTTGGCCGTCAGGACCGTACCAAGCGGGAATCTGATGGCCCCACCAGAGCTGGCGAGAGATACACCACGGTTCGATGTTCTCCAGCCAATTGAAATAAGTGTTTTCCCAGTTCCTGGGAATAAACCTGGTTCTTCCCTCGCGAACGGACTCCAGGGCAGGCTGCCCCAATGTCTTGTTGTCGACAAACCATTGTTCCGTCAGCCGCGGCTCGATCGGCACGCCGCCGCGGTCGCCATGCGGGACCATATGCTTGTGCGGTTCGATCTTGTCGACAAGGCCGGCCTCTTCGAAGATCTCGACGATCACCTTGCGCGCATGGAACCGGTCCTGCCCTTCCAGACGGTCCCAGGCGCCATGCAGTGCCGCGGGATTGTCGAGACCTTCAAGGAAATCCTCATTATCCTTGATGGCAATGGTGCCATCGATATTCATGACGTTGATCGCACGCAGCTTCGCGCGCTTGCCGACTTCGAAGTCGTTGAAATCATGGGCCGGCGTAATCTTCACCGCGCCTGTGCCGGCTGTCGGATCAGCATAGGAATCGGCGACGATCGGTATCCTGCGGCCGACGATCGGCAGGATGACATGCTTGCCGATGATCGGCTTGTAACGCTCGTCTTCGGGGTTCACGGCAACGCCGGTATCGCCGAGCATCGTCTCCGGCCGCGTCGTGGCGACGACGATATAGTCCCGCGTCTCGAACGCAGTCGGCTTGCCTTCCTCGTCGAAGGCGATCGGATATTGATAGGTGACACCCGGCTCGAGCGGATAGCGCAGATGCCAGAGATGGCCCTTCACCTCGTGTTGCTCGACCTCCATGTCGGAAATCGCCGTCAGGAGTTTTGGGTCCCAATTGACAAGGCGCTTGTCCTTGTAAATCAGGCCTTCCTTATAGAGCGTAACGAAAACCTCGAGAACGGCCTGCGACAGGCCTTCGTCCATGGTGAAGCGCTCGCGTGACCAGTCGCAGGAGGCGCCGAGGCGCTTCAACTGGTTGAAGATCAGGCCGCCCGATTCTGCTTTCCACTCCCAAATCTTGTCGATGAAGGCCTCGCGGCCCATCTCGCGGCGGCCTGGCAGCTGCTGCTCCATCAGCTTGCGTTCGACGACCATCTGGGTGGCGATGCCGGCGTGATCCATGCCCGGCTGCCAGAGCACGTCCTTGCCGCGCATGCGCTCGAAGCGCACCATGATGTCCTGCAGCGTATTGTTGAGCGCATGCCCCATATGAAGCGAGCCGGTGACATTCGGCGGCGGGATCACGATGGTGAAGGTCTCGGCCCCCGGTTTGGCGTTCGCGCCGGCGCGGAAGGCATCCGCCTCATCCCATTTCGCGGCGATTTTCGGTTCGACGGCAGCGGAATCATAGGTCTTGTCGAGCATTTTTTGACCAATTTCGAGGTTCGAGGATGGGCGTTTGTAAATAGGATGGCCACGACCAAGTCAATAAAAAAGCCGCCCCGGAGACCGGAGCGGCTTTTCCAGGAAAAATCAATCCGATCAGCGGCGCGGGCCGCGCGCCACGCGCTCGATTTCCTCGCGCACCAGCCGTTCGACCAGAGTTGGCAGATTGTCATCAAGCCATTCACGCAGCATCGGGCGCAGCATGTCCTCGGCAATCTCGTCCAGCGAGCGGCGCTCGGCGCCGTCGATCGCCGCGGCAAGCTCCTCGAAGGAGCGGCTGATCTGCAGACCGGCGTCTTCCGAAAGCAGTGACGGCTGGGTCTCGTCGACAACGCTCGGGAGGAAACGCTCGGTCGACGAAGTAGCGGACTCCAAAGCCGGTGGCGCAGTTTCGGCGGCAGCAGCGGCTTGCTCGGCGACGGCGACACGCGGTGTTTCGGCAAGCGTCGGTTCTGGCGGCTGTTGGACGGGAACAGAGGAAACGGGTGCTGCGGCAGCGGCAAAAGCGGGCCGTGTCGGCTGCGGCTGCGGACTTGCAGCGCGCGGGGGCTCCGGCATCACGGCCGGCTGCGGCTCCGGCTGGCGGAAGCCGCTCGGAATTTCGCGCAAGGCTTGACCGGCCTGCACGGCGCTGCGCTCGGAGGCGGCGCGCACGCGGGCTGCGACATCGGCAAGCGACAGCGCGCGGGCCGGGGCTTCGGTCTCAGGGGCGGTGCCGGCCGAATTGGCGGCGACGAAACGTGGATCGGACGAGCGCATGGCCGGTTCGGGAAACTCCACGCCGGCATAGGTGTCATCCACCGTCAGATGGATTTCGGAGCCGTTTTCGTCGTCGTCGGCGCCGTAAACCGGCGGCACGGAAGCTGAAATCGCCTTGCCGGCGCCGGGTTCATTGCTTTCGATGATCTGGCGGATGGAGGCCAGAATTTCTTCCATGGACGGTTCACGCGCTACACTTGGCTGAGCCATATCTATCCCCGTTATCCCAACACAACGATCGGACGGTGTGGAGCGTTCATCCGAATCACCACGACCTTAGAATACCCCAGACGCGAAAAAAATCATCGAGAATCAAATGAATGCAGCCATGCACAGTTTTGTTACCGAATGCTTGCCGCCGATATTCGGAGATGGCAGCGTCAGAAAATGATGTTTGTGAAGGCTGTTCCGCAGCACTGACAAAAACGGGCGCCAATGGCGCCCGTCGCTCGAATTCAACAGGGAGAACGGCGTCAGAAAACGAATTCGCGCGCCTTGGCGAAACCCGGCAGCGGCTTGACCGAAGCGTTGAAGAAGACGTTCTCCGAAATGGCGCCGCGCTCGGCGACGAAGACCTTGGCACGAGCGGCATTGCCATAGCCTTCGACGGTGACCAGACGGCCGCCATCGCGAAGCTGACCGAGAAGAGCGGCCGGAACCTCCTCGACCGCGCCGTTGACGAAGATCAGATCATAGGGCGCGCCGGCGGCGTAGCCCTTTTCGAGGGGGCCGGTCACAACCTCGACCTTGCCGTAGCCGGCGAGCTTTGCCTTCGCTTCGGTAGCCAGTGCCTCGTCGCATTCGAGGGCAATGACCGAGCCGGCGATGATCGACAACAGCGCCGATGTATATCCCGTGCCGCACCCGACCTCGAGCACGAAATCGTCTTTGCCGATGGCGGCCAGCTGCAGCAGCTTGGCGAGCGGCGAGGCCTCCATCAGGAAACGGGCCGGCTTGCCCGGTGCGGCGGCTGATATTTCGACGTCAGTGTCGATATAGGCGAGCAGCTTTGACTTCTCCGGCACGAAAGCCTCGCGCGGCACCGTCAGAAATGCCGTCAGCACGGAATGCGAGGTAACATCCGTGGTGCGGATTTGGGTGTCGACCATCTTTGCGCGCGCTGCTTCGAAATCCATCATGTCCTCTCGCTCTTGAAAAGCGGTTCCTGTTCCTCGTCTCTTAATCCCCGCCACGGATGCTTTCAAGGCTTGGCAGCGGTCGGCGAAAAGAATCCGCCAGGCGCCTCTTTCACGCCACAGGCGCAACGCCTGCGTGGAATGCCCAACCGCGTCATGTTATGATTTATAGAAGTGGGAGGAGCAGGCCATGTCTGCGATTTTCGAATATTTGACCCTGTTCGATTTCTTCATCCTCGCAGCGCTCATCGGTATCTTCTGCTGCGGGCTGCTGGACGGTGAAACGACCTGAGGAGGCCGAGCGCCGAAGCGCGCTGCCGCGTAGCTGGCATTGAGCCTGCGACAATCTAAGGCGGGCGACGCAAGACGTGTACGCTTGCCTGTAAAATAGCGTGCGGCCGAGCCGCCACTTTGAAAATCAGCGAGGTTTCGCAACTCTTTAGCAGACATGAGGAGAAATTGGAGGCCTCGCCCGGAATTGAACCGGGGTACAAGGATTTGCAGTCCTCTGCGTCACCACTCCGCCACGAGGCCTCACCTGTGACCGACATCGAAAAATATCGTGTGGTGGCCGCGATTTAGACCAGCTCTAGAATGAGCGCAAGACCTTTCATTCTGAATGTGATCCTTTTTTCATTCGGAATAGGCGTTTGCGGAAATCCTCCGGGACCGGCTACACCCTCTGATGATGATAGCCGGTTAACTAAATACCAATAAAAGTCCGGCCCTCCCGCATCCCCCCAAATAGTTAGGATTGTAATGCGAACCGATTTGGTTGATCCCCATTTTCTGGGGAGAAATCATGAACGACGCGACATTCGGCGAGACCGCCAAAGACATGTTCTTTTCACTACTTGCGACGCTCAGGCGAAGCTCGATGGCCTATGTGAACGGAGGCAAGGAAGACGAGTGGGGCTATGCCCTCGTTACCGAACCCGTCACCGACATCAACACGAGGATGCCGATCACCGGCCACGTGATGCGCAAGGTCGTCGACGGCCAGTTTGTTCACCGCCAGATGACTGAGGACGAGTGCGAAGATTTCGACGCCGGCCGATCCTGGTGAATTGCCTGCCACTCGGGACACGAAGAACCGGCGGTATTTGAACAACTCCCAACTTGACTTAGAGCGCCTGCCCGCCATCTTATCGCCGTGGGAGGGATAGGAGCTGCGATGGAATGGGCTGCCCTAAAAGAAAGGCAGGGACGTGCGGCATATGATGCCGAGACCCGGGATCTCCACGTAAAGTTCGCTGGTTCCGCGCCGGTGAGACATGCGAACATTCCGCCACATGTCTATCAGAACCTTCTGGAGACGAACGATCCACACTTCTATTACCGATACTATATCGCGCCATCGCGCGTCCCACCGGCCCGTCGACAATCGGGCTCAATGGCAGTCCACGGGCTGAAGCTCGTTCTGCTTCTTGCCGCCTGCAGTCTCTTGATGGCAACCGAGCTTGATCCGGGCCATGGCGGGATTTTCGAGGAAAGCGAACTGAGATCGAATTAGAATCGATTCACCCGGATACATCCAGATCGAACTCGACAACCGGGCTTGCGTCATCAGCCAGCGATGATACCGACGCTCTCAAGCGAGGTCCTGTTCTGGGAACGAAAGCGGCGATCGTCCCGACCGCGATCGTTGTTGCCGTCGCGCTCGTTACGGCCGTTAAAATTGCGATAGTTGCGCGGCCCATTATAGCCGCCTTGGCCTTGATCGATGACGCAGCCTTCGGGGCGGCGGCAGATACCGCTCGCGTCAAAACCGCGGCTGTCCACGGCCTGCGCCTCGGCTGATGTGGCTGAGACGATCGCCGCCACCCAGAAGACTACAACAAAAAATGGCTTCATATCCTCACCCGGACCATCATGGCACGTTTCAGCGCCATAAAGCACCAATTCAGAAAACGATCGAAGTTCCGCAGGACGTCTCCGGCGACCGCCGCTACCCGGCCGGCTTTCGCCGCCTGTGCCACCAAACTGCCAGCCGGCGCCGAAGCCGACGGGCGATGGAAAGATCATGCGAGAGCACCAGGAGGCCGAGCGGCAGCATCCAGAAACCGAGGACCGGCAGGAAGCCCAGCAATCCACAGAAAACGAGGGCCGTGCCGATTGCCATCCGCCCGATGCGTGAGCGTGGCATACCGATGCTGAAAGAGCCGAGCACAAGCCTGTGGTTTACGTGGTCGATACCGAAGCGCCCTGCCCGCCCTCTGCGCTTCTCGTTGCCCGTTGTCTCTTGGCGATCATTCCTATTTGTCATTTCCCAGAGATGGGCGCAGACTGTCCAAATACAAGTTCATTTCATTTTTTTGAAAAAACCGCTTGGCAAATCGGGCAAGCATTTGTATTAGCCCACTCACACCGCGCCAAGCAGTGATCCCTGGTAGCTCAGCGGTAGAGCATTCGACTGTTAATCGACAGGTCGCCGGTTCGAATCCGGCCCGGGGAGCCATTTTAGAGAATAAGTGTCTGTTTTTGTTGAGAAGTCCAAAAACAGGCACTTGTTTCTCCACTCCCCTCTCCACTTTGGCGATCGGTCCATACCGCCCCGACCCTTCTTTTTTGCGACAGTTCTGTGGCTACTGATGTAGCTTCCTCTCCTGTCCGACGCCTTGATCTCCTCGTATCGCAGTTGATCAGATCCAGACAGGTAACGGCGCAGGTCACCCCACTCAAACAAAAGAGCCGCCGGCTGGTGAGACCGACGGCGCGCTTGTGGGGTCCAAGGCTGGTGTCCCTGGTGCTACCGACTAAAAATCAAAATACACGGTCATACCCGACCGACGACGATAGGGGTAATCGTCGCGATAGCCGTAATAGTCGCGGGAGCCGTAATACCGCGGACGATAGCACGAGCCATAATACCGGCAGTCGCGGTACACGTACCGATGTTTCTTCCAGTGGCCATACGCATGTCCATTACCATGGTGACGGTGTTTGACCTGCTCGACGTCGGGAGAATGCACATGTACTGCAGTCGGCACGACGATAGGCGTGGCGTTTAGCGGCAGGGCGAAAGATGCAGACAAGACAATGGCTGCAAGTGTGGAAAAAAGCATCTTCATCGGCGCATCCTTTCAAGCTGCGATTCTGGGTTAACAAGCATTAACCTTCGATGAACGACTGCCCGCCCACAGAAAACACCAGCCGACGCGCCGCTGGTGTGATCGCGGGTGGTGCTCGAGCCGGCCATTAATTTCATGCTGTGCGCAGGGACAGAGCAAGCGCCCACGGGCAGCTAGCCGGCGGCGACCGGCTATCGACGCGGCGCGGCGCTGCTGCCTTGCCGCCCGCATCCGTCGGATAAGGATGCGAAAATGACACGCCCATTAAATTGGGCGTGCCGAGTTACCGGTCCGTTCGCCGACAAAGCGACTTACCAGGTCTGGCGACTATACCAATCGTCAATGTCTCGCCGGGTACGGTCTTTCTCGTAGCCGTAGCGCTCCTGGATCTTGCCTTCGAGCTGATCGCGCTTACCGTTGATGACGTCAAGATCGTCGTCCGTCAGCTTGCCCCACTGCTCCTTGACCTTGCCCTTCATCTGCTTCCAGTTACCTTCGACGCGGTTCCAATCCATGGCTTATTCCTCCTATCGTTAGGAAAGAGGAACGGAGACGAGCGATAAGGGTTCCGCTTCGGCATGCCGCCAACCATTGCAGAACCAAAATTCTTCATGTGGGCAGCGAGTGACAGAATTGGCCCTCGCTCATGCCGGCGGAGGGCTCGACAGGGGATTCAGTATGCCCGCATCAGATTTGAAGCGGCGCAGGCCCTAATAGCTGCACGAACGCCCGTCGCCAGGTCGGAAGCCGTCGGCGCAGGCCGGGTTCATCGAATCGCCCGGCTGATACCCCGACGCTGAGCCATATGAATTTGGCGGTGTCGAGCACGCCGAGGCAATGGCCGCCAGAATAATTGCCGCAGCTGTTAAAGTTGCGCGAAATCTGTTCATGGATACTTCTTCTCCCATTTCCGCTGCGCTCGATGAGCGAGAGCCCCTCCCTCGGGAATAACGGGAGCATTTCCCGAGTTCATCTCCCCCGACGTCACTCTGTGTCTAAAGATATAGGCGCTCCCTTCGACGGACATAAGTTCCAGCCGCGAAAATCTTGCCGACCTTTATAAATTCTGCGCGCGGGATGAGCGGATATCGCCGGCTATGCCTGCGGCATTACCAGCAAGCACCCGCCGCATGTGCCCCGGAAGCGACACTGATTTCCGGGGCAAATTGATGAAGCCGCTCGAGCCTTCACTGGCATGCATTTGCCGCATCGGGTTGTGTCGAGCTATTGCCGGAGGTGGGAGCCGGGTTGCCGGTGCCGCCGGCCTGCTGGCGCTGACAGTCGTTTGGATCGCCGCCGGATCCGTTCGCACCAGTCGCACCGGCGCCCATCGTCGTATTTGCGCCGGCATCGCTGGAGTTGGTGTTGCCGGAACCACTGGCGTCCGAACCAGACATGGTGCCGCTGCCGGAACCTGAAGCTCCGCTGCCGCTGCCCGATCCCGAGCCTCCACCTGATTGCGCCATCGCCGACGATGCCAGACCGATCGTAATTGCTGCTACTGCCATCATTCTCAGAAGCATTGGATATCCTCCTCGCTGCTTCATTGCCGATAGGCAGCAAACAAAAGCCTCTGGAGATTGTTTCAGTTCGAAAACGTACAGGAACGTCGCTGCGTCGCGCACCGCCTCGGTCGATGACCGAACGATCCGCGGAAACGCCTTCATTCTTGACTCGGAGCTCGATGGGAACATAATAGGAACATCGGTGAGGCGGCAGATGAAAATCGGATTGGAAGCTCTGAAGGAGATCGAGGTCGTGCGTCCGCAGGCCGCCGAGAAATTGGCAGAAGAAACGTTGAGAGGAGAAGTCGACGCAGTTGTCGCTTTTCACCAAGGGGACGTCCGTGCCGCCATTACGACGCTGCTGCTGGATTGCCATCATCTCAGACTTCAGCTTGCCCTGAGAGATAAGGACCTGAGCCGCGGCATGGCATGTGAACGGACTACGAGTTTTGAAAGGCGATGAGACATCGTCGCGCGGTATCGGCCTCGCGCCCCCTGATCGCCACGCCGTCGAAATCGAAGAGGCAACATTGGCGACGTTACCGGAGTGGTTTGTCATTTACGGCCATTGCCGCATATGTCGCCGCCAGATGTTTATCGACCGGCGGGATGTTGCCCGGCGCTGCGGCCAGAACCTGACTCTCGCCGGTCTGGCCAAACGCCTTCAATGCCAAGGATGCGGCAACCGCTCCGGCAATCTGCTGCTCCTTCAAATGCTGCCGCGCGATTGAAAGGAAACCAGCGCGCTTCAAACCGACCGCTTCCACCGGCGGGAACAAACGCCGTGGTTAAAAGTTGTGTGGCATCAACCACGTAACGTCGCCTTGGACAGGAGGTCTCTCATGGGTCGCGGTATTCTACTTTGGCTGCTTGGCGTTCCACTGCCTATCATCATTCTTCTGGCTCTGTTTATGCGATAGGAACGGATCATGTCGGTTTCAGTGACAGGTTCCGGAGAGGTTGCCACTCCGGTCGAATCCTCCAAATCCGCCATGACATGGGGACCCATTTTCGGTGGCGCAGCCGCCGCCATCGGAGTGACCCTCATCCTCCTGCTTCTGGGATCCGGGCTTGGGCTGACGATGGTGTCGCCCTGGTCGGGGCAAAGCAGTTCGCTCGGCACGCTCGGCATCACAGCTGCGATCTGGCTCGTCGTCGTGCAATGGCTCTCCTCCGCACTCGGAGGCTATGTAACCGGCCGCCTGCGCACAAAATGGGCGGCCGTCCACACCGATGAGGTTTTCTTCCGCGACACCGCGCATGGTTTCCTAAGCTGGGCTTTGGCGACCATCTTTGTCGCCGGATTCCTCGCATCGTCGCTGACATCGCTCGCCGGTGCCGGAGCACAGGCGGTGGGATCGGCCGCGCAAGCCGTTGGCTCGACTGCTGCGGTCGCCGGTACGGCTGCAGCAACCTCGTCAACCTCGCCGCTGGATCTTTCCACCGCCTATTTTACCGACGCGTTGCTACGCCCTGATCAGGCGCGCGCGGCAGCGACATCCAACGATGCTGCGGCAACATCGGAAGTCTCCCGCATCCTCCTCAATGGCGCTGCCGAAGGGCAAGTTCCAGATGAGGACAAGGCCTATCTCGCCACTATCGTCTCTGCGCGAACCGGTCTTTCCGAAGCCGATGCGCGCACCCGCGTGGATGCGGTGCTGAAGCGTATCGACGACGCCAAGGCCGCCACCCAGAAGGCTGCCGACGAGGCACGAAAAGCCGCCTCGACCACGGCATTGCTTGGATCCTTGTCGCTTCTGGTCGGCGCTTTCATAGCCGCTGCGGCTGCGGCTCTGGGAGGATCGCAACGCGACGCAGAGGAAGATCTCGTCGTCACTTCCCGGCTCTGATGGATGCACCCATGGGGCGCAAGCTGAATGCTGCGCCCCCTCAGATGGCCCGGCTTTCCGGAGGTTGGATTATCCGCGACCATCCAGGCAATTGTCGCGCAAAAACCAGGCCGGGTTTTGCGGTAACGACATGCAACGCGCTTTGGTTGATGGACACGGCTCCGATCTGCTCCATCTTCCTTTATACGGGCTGTGGAGAGCCGTATGCGCTGGCGCTTTCGAGAGATTTCCGACCTCGCGGTATCATGGGCAGGGCATCATGTGCTTCCTGCCGCGCTGGTCGCGTTCACAGCCACATGGACCGCGGTCGGTTTGAGCTTTTCCTTCCCCCGACAGTGGTTCTTGCTGACCAACATGGTGGGGACACTCATTACATTCTTCATTTTGCTGCTGGTGCAGCACTCCCAAAATCGGGACATGAAGGCGCTGCATACCAAGCTTGACGAACTGATTCGATCGAGTGAGGCAGGAAACCATTGGATTGCGGCGGAGAAGAAAGATGTCGACGCCATTGAAGGCATGCGGCAGCAGCATCGAGACCAGATTTCGGCGAGGCGAACCTGAAGTGCGAAGCAGTTAGTCAGACGTTGCCTCTGCGCCAGATTTCTCCTCCGCCTTCTCCTCCATGCTTTCAGCTTTTTCTGAAAGCGTCTTGCTCATTTCCCTGAGCTCGCCCTCGTCCAGCTTTTCGATGCCGACGAACTTGTTGGCGGCCTGGCTGGTCAAAATGAGCTCGTCGAGCTTGGCCTGCAGAGCCTTTCCGTCACGGTTCTGGCTGTTCTGCAACACAAACACCATCAGAAAGGTGATGATGGTGGTCGTCGTGTTGATCACAAGCTGCCACGTTTCGGAATAATCGAAATACGGCCCGGACACTGCCCAGACGAGGACGAGCGTCAGTGCCGCGACAAAGGTGAACGGCCTTCCCGACAGCTCGGCGACGGCGGTTGCGAAGGAAGAGAAGAAGTTGGATTTGTTCGACATTCAAGAAGGCTCCCGCAGCGTCAATGCTGTCAATCGACAACATCAACTCCAGATCCGGGCGGAAGTTCCTCATGCCGTCGAGCGAGGTCCAGACGGCAGACAGCGCACCAATGCAAGAGATTGCAGGTCAGATGCGTAGGGTTAAACCTGATGGGTGCGACGCGCAATAACGTTATAACTACAGCTGGAACTGCTGCCCACTTCCAGCTGCCACGCATCAGCGTTTCCGCGATTTGGCAACAGCCTGCTTCTGGTGGGTGAGGACCAGTTCGATCTGGACATCTTGCTGAAATTCCATCACCCGCTGGCGGACTTCGCTCTCCGGCATTCCCGCGGCCAGAAGCTGATCGGCAAGCCTGCGGCACTCGGCCTTCCAAAATTCGATCGCGTCCGCACCATGCCGGCGGCCGAGTTCCCGAGCGCAACGCTCGACGTTGGCGGTTCCGGTTGCGGAGGGAAAGGCAATAACCTTGCCTTCGTGAGAGGCGGCGGGGCGGCGGGTCGTTTCAGTGGCCATCGAATACAGGTTTCCTTTGATCCTATATGTTGTCTACGGGACGATGGTTAATGCTTTCTATTCGTTCGCCTCTTTCAATGGCCAGACTCTGCGTCCTGCCGTCAGATCATCGCATCTTCGGCCTTGACGCCGCCACGCCGATGCGCCGACAGTCCCCATCATGATCGAACCTTGAGGCAGCAGAGACCACCGATGACGATAACCACCCCCCGTGATTTCCTGAAAAGCCTGTTCGACGCGGCGGTTCTCGCCGCCGATCCGCTGACCGGCATCAAATCGCACCTGCCGGAGAAACCGAAAGGAAGAACCGTCGTGATTGGCGCCGGCAAGGGCGCGGCGCAGATGGCGCGGGCGCTCGAAAGCGCATGGGACGGACCGATCGAGGGGTTGGTGGTCACGCGATACGGCTATGGCTGCGAAACACGCTTCATCGAGATCATCGAGGCAGCCCACCCGGTGCCCGACGCTGCGGGATTCGCTGCCGCGAGGCGGTTGATGGAAACGGTGAACCGGTTGACGGAAGACGATCTGGTGATCGCGCTGATCTGCGGCGGCGGCTCGGCGCTGCTGCCCGCCCCGCCGGAGGGGTTGACGCTCGAAGACGAGATTGCGCTCAACGAAATGCTGCTTGCTTCGGGCGCGCCGATTTCGGCGATGAATGTGGTGCGCAAACATCTCTCCACCATCAAGGGCGGCAGACTGGCGGCGGCGACGAAAGCGAGACTCGTCAGCCTGATTGTTTCCGACATTCCTGGCGACAACCCGGCCCATGTCGCCTCCGGGCCGACGGTGCCCGACGGTTCAACACGGCACGAAGCGCTGGAGATTATCAGGCAATATGGATTGCAGTTGCCGCAGGCCGCGCTCGACCATCTGAACTCGCCGAAGGCAGATGCACCGCGGCCGGACGATCCGGTATTCCTGCGGCACCAGCATCACATCATCGCCTCTGCCGGCGTTTCGCTGGCGGCGGCGGCCGCCAAGGCGGAATCGCAAGGGATCACGCCGGCAATCCTCTCGGATGCCATCGAAGGCGAATCGCGTGACGTGGCGCTGGTGCATGCGGCCATCGCCCGCGAGGTTCTCGGGCGGAACAGGCCATTCTCGAAGCCGGTCGTCCTCCTGTCCGGCGGCGAGACGACGGTGACGCTGAGAGCCAAGGGCGGCAAGGGCGGGCGCAATGGCGAATTCACCCTTGCCATGGCGCTTGCGATCGATGGGCAAGACGGTATTGATGTGCTCGCTGCCGACACGGACGGGATTGACGGCTCGGAAGACAATGCCGGCGCCTTTGCCGATGGCGGCACGGTGAAGCGTCTGCGAGCCGCCGGGCTCGATCCGCGCCGGCTGCTCGACGGCAATGACAGCTACACGGCGTTCCAGGCGATCGACGATCTCTTCGAGACCGGTCCGACCGGAACCAACGTCAACGATTTCCGAGCGATCCTCATCCATTAGAGCCCATGAACGATTAACCGGCGATCAGGTCTTGATCCGCCCCTGCCCGACCAGCCAGCCGACTGATTCCCGCACCGCCTGCAGAGATGTATATCTCGGGGTATAGCCCAACAGGCGCCGGGCTTTGGCAATCGAGCAGTTCGGACTGCGGGCGATGTGCTCCCATGTCGCCTCCGCGTCCTCGGCCGTCTGGCCTTTCGCCCAAACGTCGAAGGGCGCGAAGGTGAGCTTCGGGTCGCGCCCGAACCATCGCGAGATGGATTCGGCGTAACCGCGAAGCGTCACGGCCTGCTCCGATACCGCATGGAAACTTTCGCCGATCGATGCGTTCCGATTGGCGATCGCATCCATGAACATCGCCGCCACGTCATCGGCATGGACGTGATGAACGGTCTCCAGGCCGAAATTGGGCAGCGCCAGATCCTCTCCGCGGGCCAGGGTCGAAAAGACCTGCAGATTAAAATTGCCGGCCGGATTGAGCGGCGCCCATCCGGGGCCGACAATGTGGCCGGGATGAATGACGGTCGCCGGAAAACCCCGAAGTCTTGCCTGCTGCAGCAGATAGGTCTCGATCGCCGCCTTCTGGATGCCATAGTCACCGAACGGAGACTTCGGCGCTTCCTCCCGTGTCGGCACGGCCACCGGATATCCATGTGTCCAGATCGTGCCGGTATGCAGGAAGTGGCCGACATGCCCTGACAGCGCCGTCACCAGCTGCTCGGCGCTTTCCAGCGTGAAGCAGATCATATCGATGACGATATCGGCTTTCGCTTCCCGCACGGCCGGACCGAAATCACCCTTCCGCTCCATCTCTACCCGGTCCATCTGTCGCTGATCGACAGAGGCCCAGGCGCGGTTTGCCGTATAAGGCTTTGCCGCGCCGCGGCTGATGGTGACGACGTCGTGACCCGCCTCCACTAGACGGGGAATGAGATAGGTTCCGACGTGGCCCGTTGCCCCAATGACCAAAACACGCATTGTCTTCCTCCCGATGGCATGATCCGCTGCGACTATGCTGCTCCGTCCGGCGATCCCGCAAGCAGACTTTTCGCCGCGAATGGGGCAGGCCTGCTATTGGTTCCTGAAAACGAGGCAGGTGCCGCCATGCTTGCGGATCTGGCTGCAGACGTCGTTGGCCTCCATACGTGTCTGCCGGGCGATACGGGCGGCGTAACGCGGGCGGAACCCGAAGCTGCGATCGCGCTGGCGCAAGATCAACGGCTGCTCCGCATTCAATGGCGCCGGCAGATCCTGCACGGCATCGCGAAACATGCGCCGCGCCACCGCCATATCTGCATTCGCCGCCAGCTGGATGCCCCAGGGTGCCCAAATGCCCTCCTGACGCCAAGGCGTGTCCTTCAATATCCGGCTTTCGGCGAGCGCTACGCAGCCTTCGAGGAAGGGCTTGTTCCTGTCCAGCGGGACGGCCGCGTCTTCAGGCGGATTGTCCTTCCACTCCTCGACCGTATGCGCGGTGATCGCCATCACGTAGCTACGCGTCTCGTAGGGTAACCTGCCTGATGTAAGGTAAGTCGCAAGACCATTTTCGCCGGCGTTATAGGCGGCGGCGGCAAGGCCGAGATTGCCGAAACGGTTACGCAACTCGTCGAGATATTGCGCCGATTTCCTCAAGGCTTCCAGCGCCTGATAGCTGTCCTCGAGGCCGCGAAGTTTCGCCGTTCCAGGCATGAACTGCGCAATGCCCTGCGCGCCCTTGAAGCTGACCGCGTCGGGGCGAAACGTGCTTTCGCGCCAGATGAGCCGAGCGAAATAAGCTGGCGGCAACCGACTGGCCTCGGCGAAATGCTCGATCGCATTGCAGAGGTCACGATTGAAACTGTCTTTGCGGATGCAGAGCCTCTCGCCCGATCCCGAGGCCGAGGGTCCCGAATAGAGACAGGCCGGCTCGGCAGCACTCTCTTCCGGCTGAGCTTTCGGCGTGTCGACGGCGGAAAACAGAAAGCAGAGCGAAAGCAAGGCCTTCGCCGATCTCCTCAAAATGCCGGACTGACGCTTTCGCCCTATCATCGGATCTCAGCAGGTTAACTTCCATCGCGACGCTCATGTTAGATAACATCGATCAAGGCGCGAAGCTTCCCCATTTCGCAATGCGGGCATGAAAAAGCCGCCGGCAATGGCCGCGGCGGCTCCGGGAACGGATTTGAAAGCCGTTTCAGGCCGATGGCTGCTTCGTCTTCCTGAGATAGGGCAGAACCGTATCGAAGGAGCCGAAACGCGCGATCGCGTCGTCGTTGGAAACGGCGGCGGTGATGATGACATCTTCGCCCTGATTCCAGTTCGCCGGCGTCGCCACCTGGTGCTTGGCCGTCAGCTGGATGGAGTCGATGGCGCGCAGGATCTCGTTGAAATTGCGGCCCGTCGTCATCGGATAGGTCAGGATCAGCTTGATCTTCTTATCCGGGCCGATGACGAAGACCGAACGCACCGTCGCGTTGTCGGCAGGCGTGCGGCCTTCGGAGCTGTCGCCGGCGCCGGCCGGCAGCATGTCATAGAGTTTGGCGACCTTCAGGTCCTTATCGCCGATCAGGGGATAATCGACGTCGAAGCCGGTTGCGGTCTTGATATCACCTTTCCACTTGGCATGGCTTTCTACCGGATCGACGGAGATGCCGATGATCTTGACGCCGCGCTTGGAAAACTCGTCAGCGAGGCCGGCCATGGCGCCGAGCTCCGTCGTGCAGACAGGCGTGAAATTCTTCGGGTGCGAGAACAGCACGGCCCAGCCGTTGCCGATCCAATCATGGAAGCTGATCGGTCCCTGTGTCGTGTCGGCGGTGAAATCGGGAGCGATGTCGTTGATACGTAAGCTCATGGTCGGCCCTCCAAAGCCGTTGTCGGGTTTCGTTATCTCAAATGGCGGTCACTGACGCTGGCTGCCGGAGGTTTCGTCGACCGCAATTTACGGATCGCAGCAGCTGCGGACAGAAAACCGTCCCATCCCAAGATCTTCGTCGCATTTCCTTAAGCCATATACCACGAGAACCGAAGGCATTCTCTTCCGATTTGCGGCTGGCGCCCGGTATTATTTTTCCGGCCCTGTCGCGAGAACAAGACCGATCGTCTTTCTATCGGTCGCTGGAGAACCGAAGCCGTAGCAGCGCCGGATCGGCGAGGTCTGCAGTCCGGACCTGCCCGTCAGATCGGCCGCTGGCGGCCGTAAAGCAGGAGCATGCTGATGATGACAGCGCCATAAATGAGTTGGCGGCCTGCTTCCTCGATCTGCATTACAGAAAGGATCGACTGCAGCAGCGTAATCAGGATGACGCCGGCAACTGTCCCGAGATAGGACCCTTTGCCGCCGAGCACGTGAGTGCCGCCGAGGACGACGGCGGCAATCGAGGGCAGCAGATAGGCGTCGCCCATGGATTGCGACGCCTTCGACGCGTAACCCGCCAGCAACACGCCCCCGAGCGCGCTGAGCCCCCCTGACATGACGAAGGCAAGAAGCGTAATGCGGCGTGTGTCGATGCCGGACAGATAGGCGGCGCGCTCACGGTTTCCGATGGCATAAAGCGATCGGCCGAAGGTCGTGCGCGTCAGCAGGAAGACCGCAAGCAGGCCGATCAGGAACCAGACGAGAACGCCATTCGGTAGCCCGGGAACGGTATATCCGGCCGCGAGAAATCGCATGGCCGGCGAGGCCGAATCCTGGGGAGAGAAGCCGCCGGTGTAAACGACCATCAGCCCTTGCGCGACAGCGTTGGTGGCCAAAGTGATGATCATCGAGGGAATTCGGAGGTAAGCGACCGCCACGCCATTGACGAGGCCGATCGCGCATCCGCAGAAAATGCCGAAGGGGATTGCCAGGATCGAACCCGTCGTTCCGTAAGCCGTCGCGGCGCAGGCCATCATCGCGCCTGTGGTCACGACCCACGGGACAGAAAGGTCGATTTGGCCGAGCAGGATAACCGCCATCATGCCGGTGGCGATGACACCGAGGAAGGAGGCCACCTTCAACTGCTGCAGAAGATAATCGGGCGACAGGAAATTCCGCGAATAAATTGAGCCAGCGAGCAGCAGCAGGATGATGCATCCGAAAGCGGTGGCGACCGCCGGATCGACGCCGCGCAGCCGTGCAGGCATTCGAAGCTGCCGCAAAGTAGTTTCCTCGCTCATTGAAACCACTCCAGCCGATTGCGGACCCTCGAAAGGCCGACGCAGCCGATACTGATCGCCAGCATCAACACGACGCCCTGGAAAAGGGGCTGCCAAAGCGGATCGAAATCGAAGACGAACAGCAGGTCGCCGATCGTGCGGAATGCCAAGGCTCCGAAGACGGCGCCGACGGCACTTCCCTTGCCGCCAGCGAGGGAAACGCCGCCGAGCACCACCGCCGCGATCGAATAGAGTGTGTAGGCGTTGCCGCTCGCCAGGGCCGCTTCGCCGGTATAGGAGAAGAAGGTGAGATAGAGTCCGCCGATCGCCGAAAGGAGCCCGGCCAAGGCATAGGCGGCAAGTTTTGCCCGCTTGACCGGCATCGCCGACATGAAGGCGGCATTCTCGGCCGACCCGACGGCATAGGCTGCCCTGCCTATCGTCGAGCGGCTGAACGGTATCCAGATGACGATGATGACTGCGAGAAGGACGGTGAGGCTTGCCGGAACGATCCCGAAAAGCTTCGAGGTGAACGCATCGGCCAGATCCTCGTTGACCGAGCCTCCGGGAGTCGGCCGCAGCAATAGCGCCAAGCCGTAGAAAATCGCGCTGGTCGCAATCGTCGTGACAATCGGCTGCAGCCGGCCGAAGATAATGATGAGCCCGTTCAGCATGCCGCAGCCGAGTCCGGCAAACAGCACCACGACGACGCCCGCCGCCGTCTCCAGCGGCGTTCCGACGACCAGCCAGGAGGCAATGCAATTGCAGAGGACCAAAACCATGCCGGCCGAAAGGTCAATGCCGGCGGTGATGACGACCAGGCACTGGGCCATCGCTACAAAGGCAAGCAGCGTCGCCTTGTTCGATGCCGTCTGCACGACATTGGGGGTGAAACCCGCCGGGTGGTTCGAAACGTAGAGGGCGAACATGGCGATGAAGAGCAGTGCGGCAAACAACGTCCCCTTCTGTTGCGCATACCAAAACCGTCGTTCGCCGAAAGCCAGTCTTGTCATGGCGCTGTCCTTTGTTGTGCGTGGTCGCCGCCGATATTGAGCGCGGCGCCGATCAACTCATGTTCGTTGATATCGGCGCCTTCAAGCTCGCGGACAATGCTTCCATCATACATGACGAGTACCCGGTCGCAGCATCCGATCAGTTCGTCATAGTCGGTGGAGTAGAAGATGATGGCCGCTCCGGCATCCGCAAGCTTGCGCAGCAGCAGATAGATTTCCTGCTTGGTGCCGACGTCTATGCCGCGCGTCGGATCGTTGAGCAGGATGATGCGCGGCCGGTTCATCAGCCATTTGGCGATGACCACCTTCTGCTGGTTGCCGCCTGAGAGGCCTGCAACGGGCATGTCGATCGTCGCAGCCTTGATTGCCAGAAGCTTGAACAGTTCGTCGATTTCGCGACGCTCTGCCGTCCGATCAATGACGCCATTACGCGAAACGCGGTCGAGGGCTGCAATCGAGAGGTTCTCGCGCACGGTCATTGGCAGCATCAACCCTTCGGTCTTCCTGTCCTCGGGGATCAACGCCATGGATATGCCGCCAGACTTGGCATGACGGGGACTCTTCAGTCTGACCGGCATGCCGTCGATCGCGATCTCCCCTTTCAGGTCACGCAGCACGCCGAAGAAGGCCAGCAGCAAATCGCGCTGCCCCTGGCCGTCCAGCCCGCCGAGGCCGACGATCTCGCCGGGCCTGATGTCGAAAGTGATGCCGGAGAGCCGATCGCCCCAGGAAAGATCGCGGCAGGAAAGGATCGGTTTTTTCTCCGGTCGATGCGCGGGCTTCGGCGGGAAGACATTGGTGTATTCACGGCCGATCATCAGTTCGACTACCTGCTGATCGCTCTTGGTGCCCGCCGGGTAGGATTCGATGCTGCGGCCGTTGCGGAACACCGTGCAGTCATCGGCCAGCTGGGCGATTTCGTGCATGCGGTGAGAGATGTAGATAAGCGCCATCCCTTCGGCGCGCAGGCGCTTCAGTACGGCGAAGACCTTTTCGACATCCGCCTGCGTCAGCGCCGACGTAGCCTCATCGAGGATCATCAGTCGCGGCTCGCGGGCAAGTGCCTTGGCAATCTCCACCATTTGCCGTCGAGACAAGGGTAGCTCTTTGACCAATACTGAAGGATGGATATCGGACGCGCCGGCGCGAGCCAGCGCTTCCTCGGCTATCTTGCGCTGCTTGTGCCGGTCTATCATGCCGAACCTCTGTGGCGGATGGCTGATGACGATGTTATCGGCGACAGAGAGATCGGGAATGAGCGAAAGCTCTTGGAAAACGCACACGATGCCCGCGGCGTTGGCGGCCGCCGGCGAGGCAAAGGTGACCTCCTTGCCATCAAGCAGCATGTGTCCTTCGTCCGGCGCCACGACGCCCGCCATGATCTTGATCAGTGTGGACTTGCCGGCGCCGTTCTCGCCAAGGACGGCATGAATCGCCCCTGGCCGAATGGCGATATGGGCATCCTTAAGCGCGACGGCTCCGCCATAACGCTTCGATATGCCTTCCATGCGGAAAATCGGTTCGGACAAAGTCATGCGTCCAGCCTCCGTTCGCTCTGTCGTGGCCAGATTGCGGGTGCGAACACCCGCAATCATATCCGAGGAAGGCTGCTATTGGTTCTCTTTGGTCTGCCCCATGATTTCCTGGGCGGTAAAATTGATGCCGCAGGTCGGGAAGGAATTGCCGACGAAGAAGTTGTCGGATTGAGTTGGATAATAATCCTGACCATCCTTGAAATCCGGGTCAGAAACCAGCGCTGTCGGCAGCTTGATCGCCTGTGGCACGACCTGGCCCTCAAGTGCCGCGATCGCGGTCTTGATGGCGACGGCGACCTGGGCCGGTCCCGTGCCGGCGGACGAACATTTCAAGCCGTCGGCGGCATGGGCGGCGCAGAATTTGCGGAAACCGTTTTCCGTCTCACCGCCGAAAGGAACAAAGGGATGTTTGGCATCGATCATCGCCTGCACGACGCCGGTATCACCGCCCTGGGCAGTGATACCGTCGAACGGGCCGTTGGTGGCGATGGCATCGGCCGCCGCCTTCTGAGCAACGCCGTCATCCCATTTTCCGACCACTTCGGTCACGGTGAATTTCTTGCCGGAGGCGTCCAGGGTCTCATGGATGCCATTGTGACGATCCGTGTCCACCGAAGTGCCGGCGACGCCGCGCACTTCCAGCACCTTGCCGCCATTCGGCAGATGCTTGATCAGCCAGTCTGCCCAGATGACGCCGAGCCCCTTCTGATCGACGTTGACGTTGATCGCGTCCTTGGTGTCAAGAATGTTGTCGAAGGCAACGAGGATCACACCGGCCTGTTTGGCGCGCTTGATCACCGGGCCGAAGGCGGTGGGATTTTGAGCGTTCACCACGATGGCGTCATAACCGGCATCGATGAAGTTGTTGATCGCGGAGATCTGTGCCGGCACGTCCTCGCCGGTCGAAACAACCTTGAATTCCTTGAGCTTGGCCGCGACATCCGGTTGAGCGGCATAGGCCTTGGCCGTCTGCACCATCTGGATACGCCAAGTATTGGCGATATAGCCGTTCGCCAGCGCGATACGATAGGGGCCGTCCTTCTTCGGATACTGCAGGAACTGTGTGTCCGCTGCCCAGGGCACCATGCATCCGGGGTCGGCGGCGGGACCGGATACGACCTTTGGCTCCGCGCTGGCCGCGCCACAGAGCAAGGCAAATGCGGACGCAGAAAACGCGGCAATACGGGCGAGTTTTGCTTTCTTCACCTTACGCATGAATGTTCTCCTCCTCCGGCGAACTGAGCCGCCTCTTCTATGCTTCTAAATGTGCATATTTGGCCCGGAAATATTCCATCCCTATTTTTCCGGTACATTTCAAATTAACATAGCTGACAGCGCTGTCAAATCGCATTTGTTAGCGCTATCAACTATAGTTGTGGCAATGTTGTTTGCCATGAGAGAATATGAAATCTGATTTTTCAAACGAGCGGCGGAACTCCATGCGGCGGATAACCCTTGATGACGTTGCCAATCTCGCGGGTGTCAGCCCGATTACTGTTTCGAGAGTATTACGCAAGCCTCATGCGGTCTCGCCAGCCCTGCGGCTGCGCGTCGACGCCGCCATCAAGGAACTCGGCTATGTCCCCAATATAGCCGCAAGCCGCCTCGCCTCCGCGCGCACGCATGCGATCGGCGTCATTGTTCCGACCCTCTACAACGTCATCTTCGCGGAATATCTGTTTGCGCTGCACGACGTCCTGGTCGCCGCGGGCTTCCAGGTAATCGTCGTCAATAGCCGCTATTCCGAGATCGAGGAGGAAAACGCCATCAAGGCGCTTCTCGGCCAGGGGGTAGAGGCGATCATCATCACTGGTACTCATCACACGCCACTATCGCGGCAGCTTCTGGCACAAGCGCATCTTCCCGTGGTCGAGACCTTCGAGCTTTCGGCGGATCCGATCGATCTCAATATCGGCATGTCGCAGGAACAAGCCGGGCAGACCGCCACGCAACATCTGATCGAACGCGGCCTACGCCGGATCGCGTTCCTCACCGGCAATCTCGATCACCGTGCTCAGTCGCGCTTCGACGGCTACCGAGCGGCGATGCAGCAGGCCGATTTGCCGAATATGCAGATCATCGCCGAGAAGCCGCGCTACAGCTCCGTCGCGCTCGGCTCCAATCTCTTCGCCATCACGTGTGCCGGCGGCGAGGTTCCGGAGGCGATCTTCTGCACGGATGACAATCTGGCGCTCGGCGCCATGCAGGAGTGCCGCAAACGCGGCATTCGGGTGCCGGACGACATAGCGATCATGGGATTTCATGATCTCGAATTTGCCGCCTGCGCCGCACCGTCCCTCTCCTCGGTCCTGACCCGCCGCTTCGAAACCGGAAAACTGGCCGCTGAAAAGGTGCTGACCGCGCTCACCTCCTCCGTCACATCCAAACGGCAGCAGATTGATCTTGGCTACGCCTTAATTCCGCGCGAAAGCACCGCAACATGATTATAATTTGTGCAGCGTTTTCTTGCGCACATTTTTCGGGCGTACATCTTGCAAAAATTGCTGCAGCGCGTCATAAATTGTACCAATGACGCATCGCTATCTGACAATTCTGGTGATCGACGAAAATGCCATACGCGCCTCCATCATCGAGGAAGGACTGCGCGAGGCAGGGCATGCGCGCGTCACCGTGGTGCATGAGGTCAACGGCATCGCGCGAACGATCGAAACGCTGATGCCTGACGTGATCATCATCGATATCGAAAATCCCAACCGCGATATGATGGAACATCTGTTCCAGCTGACGCGCACGGTCAGCCGCCCGATCGCCATGTTTGTCGATCGCTCCGATACGGCGTCGATCGAGGCCGCCGTCGACGCCGGCGTCTCGGCCTATATCGTCGACGGATTGAAGAAGGAGCGAGTCAAGCCGATCCTCGACATGGCCGTCAGCCGCTTCAATGCCTTCAGCCGGCTGCGGCGCGAACTCGCCGATGCCCGCTCGGCGCTTGAAGAACGCAAGCTCATCGAGCGCGCCAAGGGCATACTCATGAAAATGCGCGGCCTCTCCGAGGAAGAGGCCTTCGCCCTGCTGCGCCAGACGGCAATGAACGAAAAGAAGAAGATGTCGGAGATCGCTCAGAGCGTCGTCACCGCCGCGGGGCTTTTGATGTAATGGCCGATATTGCGAGTTTCCGGAGGACACCGGAGTGGATATGATGACGAAGACCGCCAATTCCGGCGGGCTGCCCTTGCCCGCACGTGTGAACAACGAAGGCGCGAAGGTGCTGCGGGCGGGGTTCATTCCGCTTGTCGACGCATCAGTGCTGATTGCGGCGACAGAATTCGGTTTTGCACGGAAAGAAGGCCTGACCCTCGATCTCGTCAAGGACGTTTCCTGGGCGAATGTTCGCGACCGCCTGGCGTTTCGCCAGTTCGACATCGCCCATATGCTTTCGCCGATGCCGGTCGCTTCAATGCTCGGCCTCGGTTCCAACCCGTCGCCGACGATCACGCCTTTTTCGTTGGGGCGCGGCGGCAATGCCATCACCCTGTCGGCCCGGCTCTTCGAGAGGATGCGCGAGGACGCCCGCTTGCCGGAAACGGCAGGCGCGCTCGCCAATGCCTGCGCCTTGGCAAAGACATTGGCGACAATGAAGGCACGCAAAGAGCCGCTGCCGACCTTCGGCGTTACCTATCCCTTCTCTTCCCATAATTACGAATTCCGTTACTGGCTGGCGGCGGGCGGCATCGATCCCGACAAGGACGTCAAGCTCGTCGTCGTGCCGCCGCCGATGACGTCCGACGCGCTGGCGGCCGGTGCGATCGACGGGTTCTGTGTAGGCGCCCCGTGGAATATGGTTGCCTCTGAGCGCGGGCTCGGCCGTATCGTCGCCGCCAAGCAGGATATTTGGCCCTCGGCTCCTGAAAAGGTGATCGGCATGCGGCCGGATTGGGCCGAAAGCCATCCCGAAACCGTTTCCCGATTGATCGTGGCGCTCGACGCTGCAGCGCGTTGGTGCGACCGCTCGGACAATCACGACGCGTTGGCGGCCGCCCTTGCCGATCCCCGTTACATCGCCGCCCCGGTAAACATCATCCGCAGCGTTCTCGCCGGCGAATTCAACCTCGATGCCAGGAGCAACCGCCGCGTCATCCCCGATTATTTCCAGTTCCATTCCGGTTTCGCCAACTATCCGAGGCCGAGCCATGCCCTCTGGATTTACAGCCAGATGATTCGCTGGGGGCAGGCCGAGACCAGCCTCAACAAGGCACGGGCCGCCACCTCCGCCTACCGCCCGGACCTCTATCGCGCAGCTCTAGGCGACAACAACGCGCCTGTTGACGCCGATATTCGCATCGAAGGCGGCGAAGAGAACGATCGCTTCATGGATGGTCGGATCTTCGATCCCGCAGAGCTGCCGGATTATGTCGCGGGCTTTGCCGTCAGGAGTACCCTGCCCTTCTTCACCGGCAACGACGAAAGCTGATGCCAGACCTGCCTGCACAAAACGCCAGCACGGATCGGCGCTCGCCCTATCGCAACGCACAAAAGATTTGCACTTCTGCCGCTGCTCGAAAAACAGGCAAGGCCAAAATCTCCCTCGAAGAGCTTTTATTTCAAAGACTTGAGCAACACGTAGAAAATTGGCACGCGGTTTGCATTGCTTGTATTGCACAGATCAACGACGATCGGGGCAAGGGCACACGCAGGCGCTCATCAAGACACGGGCTACGTTGCGACATGCAAAGCAAACGGTAGTCGATCAAATTTTCGGCAACCCGGTATTCGGGTTGCTTTGAGGTAGATAGGCCGGAAGGCCAATGATTGGGCGTCCAACGGCGGACGCCGCCAGCAAAGCCGCTGATCAGGATATTCGCGCGCCTCGTGCAAGCGCGTCCTGACCAGCGGCTTTTTTGTTTTAACCCCCAGCAATGGATCGGCACGACCTTGTCGGGCCACGGAGAAGCTATGTCTGCCATTGAGAAAGTGCAGCCCATGTCAGCCGGCGAACCAGCCAAAGCACTGTGGATCTCCACTGTGGCCTTCACCCTCTGTTTTGCCGTGTGGACGATCTTCGCGATCATCGGCATCCGCATCAAACAGGAACTCGGGCTGAACGAGGCCGAGTTCGGCCTGCTGATCGGCACGCCCGTGCTCACAGGTTCGATCGTCCGCATCGTTCTCGGCATCTGGACAGGGCGTTACGGCGGCCGTCTCGTTTACACGCTGACGATGCTTGCCGCCGCATTGGCGACGTTCCTGCTTTCCTACGCCCACACCTACACGCAGATGCTGATCGCCGGCCTCGGTGTCGGTCTCGCCGGCGGCTCCTTCGCAGTCGGCGTCGCCTATGTCTCGCCTTTCTTCCCGGCGGAGAAGCAGGGGACGGCGCTCGGCATCTTCGGCGCCGGCAATGTCGGCGCGGCCGTCACCAAATTCGCGGCCCCCTTCGTTCTGCTCGCATGGGGCTGGCAGGCGGTTGCCGAGATCTGGGCCGTCGGCCTGGCGCTGATGGCAATCGTCTTCTGGTTCACCACATCAGATGACCCGGCCTTCCGGCTGCGCCGCAACCGCGGCGTCGCCTCCAAGAGCCTGGCCGAGGAATTCGCGCCGCTGCAGAACGTTCAGGTCTGGCGCTTCTCGCTCTATTATTTCTTCGCCTTCGGCGGCTTCGTCGCCCTTTCCTTGTGGCTGCCGCGCTATCTCGTCGGCGTCTACGGCTTCAACCTGGAAACGGCCGGCATGATCGCGGCCGCCTACTCCATCCCGGGCAGCATCTTCCGCGCCTTCGGCGGCGTGCTGTCGGACAAGAAGGGCGCGCGCAGCGTCATGTACGCGATGTTTGCCGTGTCGGCTGTGGCCACCCTCATCCTTTCGCTGCCGGCCACAGCGATCACTCCGGTCATCTTCATCGTCGTCATCTTCGCGCTCGGCTTCTTCATGAGCCTCGGCAAGGCCGCCGTCTACAAGCACATTCCGGCCTACTACCCCGACAGCGTCGGCGCCGTCGGCGGCATCGTCGGCATGATGGGCGGGCTCGGCGGCTTCATCCTGCCGATCGCCTTTGGCCTCCTCAAGGATATGACCGGCCTTTGGTCCAGCTGTTTCCTGCTGCTTTTCGCGATCGTCGCGATCTCGCTCATCTGGATGCACCTGTCCGTCAAGCAATTGTCGCGCGAGGGGCACTCCGCGCCCGTGGCTGCAACCTGATCTAAGGACTGTAGATATGACTGAAAAACTCGTTATCATCGGCAATGGCATGGCGCCCGGGCGCATGCTGGAGCACCTCTTCGAACAGGCGCCCGGACGCTATGAAGTGACGATCTTCAATGCCGAGCCGCGCGTCAATTACGACCGCATCATGCTGTCGCCGGTTCTCTCCGGGGAAAAGGACTACGAGCAGATCATCATTCACGGTGACGGCTGGTATATCAAGCACGGCATCATGCTCTACAAGGGCCACAAGATCGTCAACATCGATCGCGAAGCCAAGACCGTAACGTCAGACCACGGCGTCACCGAAAGCTACGACAAGCTGGTGATCGCAACCGGTTCGGTGCCCTTCATCATCCCGGTTCCAGGCAAGGATCTGCCGGGCGTCATCACCTATCGCGATCTCGACGACGTGCAGGCCATGCTGCTTGCCGCCCAGTCGCGCGAAAAGGCCGTCGTCATCGGCGGCGGCCTGCTCGGTCTGGAAGCGGCGGCCGGCCTTGCCCAGCGCGGCATGGACGTCACCGTCCTGCACGTCATGCCGACGCTGATGGAGCGCCAGCTCGATCCTGCCGCCGGCTATCTCCTGCAGAAGGCGGTCGAGGAACGCGGCATCAAGGTGATCTGCAAGGCTAACACCAAGGCAATCATCGGCAACGGCAGGGTCGAAGGCATCGAGCTCGATGACGGCCGCATCATCCCGGCAACCCTCGTCGTCATGGCCGTCGGCATCCGGCCGAATGTCGGTCTGGCGAAGGACGCCGGTCTTGCGGTCAACCGCGGCATCGTCGTCGATGCCGGCATGCAGACCTCTGACGGCGATATCCTGGCGCTCGGCGAATGCGCCGAGGTGGGCGGCATGGTCTACGGCCTCGTCGCGCCGCTCTATGAAATGGCCCGTATCGCCGCCGCCCATCTCTCGGGCGATCGGTCCCCCGCCTTCGTTCACGCGGACACGCCGACCAAGCTGAAGGTCACCGGCATCGAACTCTATTCGCTCGGCGATTTTGCCGACGGCGACGATCGCGAGGAGATCGTGCTGCGCGATGCCAGCGCCGGCGTCTACAAGCGCCTGGTCCTGAAGGACAACAAGATCATCGGCACCGTGCTCTATGGCGAAACCGCCGACGGCGCGTGGTTCAACGACCTGAAGAAGAAGGCGACCGACATTTCGGAGATGCGCGAAACGCTGATCTTCGGTCAGGCCTATCAGGGAGGGTCGCCGCTGGACCCTATGGCGGCCGTTGCAGCCTTGCCGGATGACGCGGAAATCTGTGGCTGCAACGGCGTATGCAAGGGCAAGATCACCTCGACGATCAAGTCGAAGGGGCTGACGTCGCTCGACGATGTGCGCGCCCATACGAAGGCATCCGCCTCGTGCGGCTCCTGCACCGGCCTCGTCGAGCAACTGATGGCGCTGACGCTCGGCGACAGCTACAATCCGGCTGCCGTGCAGCCGATGTGCACCTGCACCGAGCTTGGCCATGACGACGTTCGCCGGCTGATCAAGGCCAAGGGCCTGAAGAGCATCCCTGCCGTCATGCAGGAGCTGGAATGGAAAACTTCATGCGGCTGCGCCAAATGTCGGCCGGCGCTCAACTATTACCTCGTCTGCGACTGGCCGGATGAATATGCCGACGACTATCAGTCGCGTTTCATCAACGAGCGCGTCCACGCCAATATCCAGAAGGACGGCACCTATTCCGTCGTTCCGCGCATGTGGGGCGGCGTCACCAATTCGAACGAGCTGCGCGCTATCGCCGATGTCGTCGACAAGTTCGAGATCCCGATGGTGAAGGTGACGGGCGGCCAGCGCATCGACCTGCTCGGCATCGAGAAGGAAGATCTACCCGCCGTCTGGGCCGATCTCGGCAAGGCCGGCTTCGTCTCGGGCCAGGCCTATGCCAAGGGTCTGCGTACCGTGAAGACCTGTGTGGGATCGGACTGGTGCCGTTTCGGCACCCAGGATTCGACCGGGCTCGGCATCCGCATCGAGAAGTTCATGTGGGGCTCCTGGACGCCGGCCAAGCTGAAAATGGCGGTGTCCGGCTGCCCGCGCAACTGCGCGGAAGCAACCTGCAAGGATATCGGCGTGATCTGTGTGGATTCCGGTTTCGAGATCCACTTCGCCGGTGCGGCCGGTCTCGACATCAAGGGCACCGAGGTGCTCGGGCTGGTGAAGACCGAAGACGAGGCGCTGGAGCATATCGTGGCCCTGACGCAGATGTATCGCGAACAGGCCCGGTACCTCGAGCGCATCTACAAGTGGGCCAAGCGTATCGGCCTGGAGGAAATCCGCCGGCAGATCATGGGCGATGCCGAAAAGCGCAAAGCCTATTACGACCGCTTCGTCTTCTCCCAGAAATTCGCCCAGGTCGATCCGTGGTCGGAGCGTGTCTCCGGCAAGGACAAGCACGAGTTCAAGCCGATGGCGACGATCGGCTACCCGCAGGCAGCTGAATAAGGAGATTGATATGACCTGGCCCAATGAAAACTGGCATCCGATCGGTGACATCTCCGATATCCCCTTGCGTGGTGCACGCTGCGTGAAGACGCCGCAGGGCAAGATCGCCGTCTTCCGCACGGCCGAAAATGAGGTTTTCGCCATCGAGGACCACTGCCCGCACAAGGGCGGTCCGCTCTCGCAAGGGATCGTGCACGCCAAAGCCGTCACCTGCCCTCTGCACAACTGGGTGATCTCTCTCGAAACCGGCAAGGCGCTCGGCGCCGACGAGGGCGCGGTGCGGATCATCCCGATCCGTAACGAGGACGGCGCTCTCTTCATCGCGCTCGAAAGCCTGATGATGGCGGCGGAATAGATGACGACAGAGGTCAAGACCACGTGTCCCTATTGTGGCGTCGGCTGCGGCGTCGTCGCCACGGTCGACGAGGCTGGCGCGGTCAGCGTCAAGGGCGATCCCGAGCATCCGTCGAATTTCGGCCGGCTCTGCTCAAAGGGTTCGGCTCTTGCCGAAACCATCGATCTCGACGGCCGGCTTCTCTATCCCGAAATCTCGGGCGAACGCAGCGGCTGGGAGGAGGCGCTCGATCTCGTCGCCCGGCGCTTTTCCGAAACCGTCGCCGAACACGGGCCGGATTCGGTTGCCTTCTACGTCTCGGGGCAACTGCTGACCGAAGATTATTACATCGCCAACAAGCTGATGAAGGGCTTCATCGGCTCAGCTAATATCGACACCAATTCCAGGCTCTGCATGTCCTCGTCCGTCGCGGGCCATCGTCGTGCTTTCGGCGCCGATACGGTGCCCGGAACCTATGAGGATATCGAGCTTGCCGACCTGGTGGTCCTGACCGGCTCCAACCTCGCCTGGTGCCACCCTGTCATCTACCAGCGGCTCGCTGCCGCAAAGGTGGTGCGGCCCAACATGCGCATCGTTGTCATCGACCCGCGCCGGACGATGACATGCGATATCGCCGACCTGCATCTCGCAATCCGCCCGGACGGCGACGTCACCCTGTTCACGGGACTGCTTGCGCATCTCGCCACGAGCCCGGCGATCGACCAGAACTATATCGCCGCCCATACGGAAGGCTTCGGCGACGCCTTTGCGGCAGCGGCCGCGCTTGATATCAACGAGCTCCTGGAACGGACCGGCCTGCCGGCCATGCAGATCCGGGAGTTCTTCCGCCTGTTCGAGACGACTGAGAAGGTTGTCACCTGCTACAGCCAGGGCGTCAACCAATCCTCCTCCGGCACCGACAAGGTCAATGCCATCCTCAACTGCCACCTCGCGACCGGCCGCATCGGCCGTCCCGGCATGGGGCCGTTCTCGCTGACCGGCCAGCCCAACGCCATGGGCGGGCGTGAGGTCGGCGGCCTTGCCAATATGCTTGCGGCCCATATGGCGATCGAGAATGCGGATGACCGGGACCGCGTGCGACGCTTCTGGAATTCGCCCGTCATTGCCGCAAAGCCCGGTTTGAAAGCGGTCGACATGTTCCGCGCAGTGGCGGACGGACGCATCAAGGCGCTCTGGGTGATGGCCACCAATCCTGTTGTGTCGATGCCGGATGCCGACAGCGTCGAAAGCGCGATCGCCGCCTGTCCCTTCGTCGTCGTGTCGGACATCCTGAAAGAGACGGATACGACCCGCCACGCCCATGTGCTTTTGCCCTCGCTCGGCTGGGGCGAGAAGAATGGTACCGTCACCAATTCCGAACGCCGCATTTCCAGGCAGCGGCCGTTTCTCGACGTCCCGGGCGACGCCAGGGCCGACTGGTGGCAGCTTGCGGAGGTCGGACGCCGCATGGGATTCGGCGCCGCCTTCAACTTTGACGCGCCGGCGGCAATCTTTGCGGAACATGCCGCGCTTTCCGCCTTCGAAAACAACGGCAGCCGCGACTTCGATATCGGCGTCCACGCCGACATCAGCGGTGGCGCCTTCGACGAACTGTCGCCCTTTCAATGGCCGCAGCCGGCAGGGACGGCTCCCGCCGTCACCCGCTTCTTCGCCGGGGGCGGCTTCTTCCATCCCGATGGCAAGGCGCGCTTCGTTGCGGTCAAACCACCGGCAACCGATCGTACCAATGCCGATTTTCCCTTCACCCTGAACACCGGCCGCATCCGCGACCAGTGGCACACGATGACACGAACCGGAAAGAGCGCGCGGCTTTCCGCCCATATCGCCGAACCCTTTGCCGAGATCCATCCGCGCGATGCGATCGAGAACGGCATATCAAGCGCCGGCCTCGTCGAAATCGAGAGCCCCCAGGGCACAGCAATCGTGCGGGCGCTGGTGGCCGACCGCCAAGCGCGCGGCGGCGTTTTCGCACCGATGCACTGGAACGACCAGTTCGCGGCAAAAGCGCGGATCGACGCCGTGGTCGCGCCGATCACCGACCCTCTTTCCGGCCAACCGGCGTCGAAGAATGTTGCCGTTGCCGTTCGGCCCTTCCGCGCCACCCATTACGGTTTCGCGGTCTCGGCCATCAAACCGGACACACCCGCCGCGGCCTATTGGGCGGTGGCAAAGGCTGCCGGCGGCTGGCGGCTGGAGCTTGCCTTCACCGAGGCTGTCGAAGACTGGACGGCTTGGTGCCGGAAGGTCTTCGCCATTCCGGCCGAGATCGAACCCCTGGGTTACGCCGATCGGCAATCCGGCGACCTGAGGCTCGCCTTCTTCGATGGCGAGATCCTGCTTGCCGCTCTGTTTCTCGCTCGCGAACCGGTTGCCGTCGCACGCAACTGGGCAATCTCGCAACTCTCCGTCGTGCATGGCGACCTCAGGAAACGCTTTGCGCTGGTCGCAGGCCGCCCCGGGGCCGGTCGACCGGATCCCGGTGCCACCGTCTGCTCCTGCTTCAGTATCGGGGTCAACCAGATCGCTGCCGCGGTGCGCGGCGGATGCCATAGCGTCGAAGCGGTGGGCAAGGAAACGAGCGCCGGAACCAATTGCGGCTCCTGCCGCAGCGAAATCGGCAGGATCATCGATCGCTGTCTTGCCGCAGCGGCGGAGTGAATGCGCAACCGCGGATGCTGACGTCGGATGTCAGGTTGCGCTCGGAACGACAAGCATTTGACGGTCGGCTGAGATGCGGACGGCGATCTCGTCATAGGAAGAGATGGTCGGATGCGGCGTCTCCATCTTATGGTGATGGGTTGCCGTAACGACCATGACATCAGCGCCCGCCGCCTCGGCGGCCTTGATGCCAGCTGCAACATCCTCAAACACCAGACAATCCCGCGTGCTGACGCCGAGGCGTTCGGCGCCGAGAATATAACATTGCGGATCGGGCTTTCCGACCGTCACATCCTCCGCCGTCACCATGAATTTCGGCAGAGGCAGGCCAGCCGCTTCCATCCGGCGGTGGGCAAGACGCGAGGGCGAAGAGGTGACGATCGCCCAGCGATCCAGCGGCAGCGAACTGAGGAACGCCGCGGCACCGGAAATGGCAACGACATCGCCGACATCGGCAATTTCAGCCTCGGTCACCAGCCTTGCCTCGTGTTCGGGATCGACGCCCGGCAGGTTAAGCCGGGTGATTGTGTCAATGCCACGCGATCCATGCATCTTCGGCAAGAAGGCGCCGACATCGAGCCCATGGCCTCTTGCCCAGTCGCTCCAAACACGCTCGGCCGCGAGGATCGAATTGAGGATGGTGCCGTCCATGTCGAAGAGGAAGGCGGCATAAGGCTTTTCGAAGCCATGGGGCATCGGCGGGTACAAGGGCGTAGCTCGATAAGGAGGAGTGTCGGACGGTGGTGGTGCCGATGAAACGGCAAATCGCTGCGTTTTGCAAGCCTGCGCAGGACAGCGACGCTGCGTGGTTTGGAGCCTTTCCAGCAACTTGGGCCGTTAAGGTTTGCGCTCGATGCAAACTCCGCGTGCAGGTTTTTCAAAAAGATCGGAACAATGACTCCTGCAGGTGGTTACTCAGAGGTCATCCGTGATGAAAATCAAAGGAGGATATCCTCATGACCAAATCCCTTATTGCCGCTTCGCTGCTCGCGATCGGCATGGCATCGTCAGCCTTTGCTCAGTCGAATCCGGATCCCATCGGACCGACAAATGGCGGCTCGACCGATCCGGGTTCGGGTAACTATTCGTCCGATTACACCAACAGCGACAATGGCATGCACCCTGTCCAGGTCGCGCCCGTCGATCCGACCACGACCCAGAGCATCCGACCGCCGCAGGCGATGGAATGCGCCGGCATGCCGCAGCAGCGGACCGGTGTCGATACGCGCGGCGGTGAGAGCGGCGCATCAATCAGCGAAGCCTGCCGCGAATACGACAACTGAGCAGGCAATCGCCCGTTTTGAAACATGTCGCGCAAAAGCCCACCACATCGGAAAAGGCCGGTTTATGCCGGCCTTTTCATGTCGCGGCGAATAAAGACTTCTTCCGCATCAGACCTTTTGATCCGCGCGTTCCGACCACCCGTCTTATTGCGCCATTGATCATTCCGCAGGGTGCGGCATCACCGGATGGTGATCATCGAGCGGTGGCCGCTGCCGCCAGCCAGTCAGATGGTTCATCAGCGGGAAATAAGCGCCATAAGGCAGCAGACGCGCCAGCTTCAGCATCGTCGTGAAGCGCCTGGGGAAAGCGATCTCGAAAGCCTCCGATTTCAGCCCGGCAGCAATCTGGCGGGCAGCCTCCTCGGGCGACACCAGCGCCGCTGACATGGGAAATGCGCTCTTCCCCACTGACGGCGTGTCAACGAAGCCAGGGCTGATGAGCTGGATGCGGATGCCCATCTTGTCGAGATCGAATTTCAGGCTTTCGGCCATGTTGATCAACGCCGCCTTGGTGGCGCCATAGGCAGCCCCCGTCGGCAGGCCCCCATAGCCTGTGGCGGAAGAGACGATGGCGATCTGTCCCTGCCCTTTCGCTTTCATATGGCGGATCGTCGGCAACAGACAGTTGACGACGCCGGAAAGATTGACCGCAAAGCTCATTTCGAAATCGGCGCGGTTCAGGTCTTCGGCGTGAACAGGCAGATGGATACCGGCATTGAGGATGGCCATGGCCAGCGTGCCATGCTCATATTCGATCGAGGCCAGGACATGTTCCATGTCCTCAGCATCGGTGACATCACCGTCGAGGACGATAATGTTGCCGGAAAGGCCGCTGGCTTCGGCCTGCAGCTCGACCAGCTTTTCGTGGCTTCTGGCGGTGACCGCGACCTTGTATCCTTCGCCGGCAAGCTTCAGCGCAAGCGCCCGGCCGATACCCGAGCTCGCGCCCGAGATCCAGACGATTCCATGTTCGGGACGGGCGATGAAATCACGCATGACATGCTCCTCCGGCTCTGCCTGACCAGCACGAAAACAGGCCCGGAAGTTCTTTGCGCCTCCCGGATTTACGGCTTTATCACACCATTGTGGCTGCTTTCAGCCGATCAGGTCGCCGATCATCTGACGAAAGGACCCGGTCAGCCGGATCGGTCCATCCGAAACAGCCAAGGCAATGCAAGGCCTGTCCCTTTCGGCAACCGGCCGGTGATCGACAGTTTCATCGGCAATCGAGATGTCGCCGGGGCCGAAATGGCCGCGCTCATCGTTGAAAGCCCCGTCGAGAACGAGGATCAGTTCCACGCCTTTATGCGTGTGCGCCGGAAAGGCGCGTCCAGGGCGAATCCACATCAGACGGACCTCGCAGCCGTCCATGTTGAGCGAGTATTCTTTAAATCCGGGCAGCCGCCTGCGCCAGGCGACCTCCTCGACTTCGAAGCCGACAAGGTCGCGCAGCCCACGGGGAAACAGCGCAGTTGCCGGTCTCCTGGCTGCCTCTGGCTCAGAATCGGAAGAAGCGGTGGAGAAGATTGCCGCAAGGTGCTGCTTGCGGTCGGCAATGGCGGCTTCCGTCGTGTTTTCCAGCGCCTCTCCGGCCAGCAGCTCGAGTGCCTTCACCAAGTTGCGATTGTCAGGTTTCATTTCCAGGTGGGAGTGTACGAGCACGCGTGCCGGCTCGGGCAAGGAGCCGGCGACATAATGCGCCATCAATGCGTCGATCGTGTCGATCTGCTTGTAATCCATTCGGTTTTCGGCCACGCCCCGCTGCCCGTGTTCCGTTGTCGCTTTGTCCTCATCCGTACGGGGAAAGTCAATCTTCGGATCACCGCGACACGGTGGGATCGCGCTCGCGGGCCATTTCGGGCAAGAAAGCTAAATTTTATCGTGGCCGTCAGGGGCATGGAATAGCATTTCTTGCCAACACAGCCTTGTGAAGGGAAAAGACCGTTCCTAAAGTAAGAGTTCGAAAGAGGCAGATTCCATGACCTTCCATCCCTCCGTCCTCGAAGCCATCGGCAGCACGCCGCTGATCAAACTCAAGGGTGCCTCCGCGGCAACCGGCTGCACCATTCTCGGCAAGGCGGAGTTCCTGAACCCCGGCCAGTCGGTGAAGGACCGTGCCGCGCTCTACATTATCCGCGATGCGGAGCGGAAGGGGCTGCTTCGGCCCGGCGGCGTCATCGTCGAAGGCACGGCCGGCAATACCGGCATCGGGCTGACGCTGGTCGCCAAGGCGCTCGGCTACCGCACCGTCATCGTCATCCCGGAAACGCAGAGCCAGGAAAAGAAGGACGCGCTGAAGCTGCTCGGCGCCGAACTCGTCGAAGTGCCGGCCGTTCCCTACAAGAACCCGAACAACTACGTGAGAGTGTCCGGGCGCCTTGCCGAGCAAATGGCAAAGAGCGAACCGAACGGCGCGATCTGGGCGAACCAGTTCGACAACGTCGCCAACCGGCAGGCGCATGTCGAAACGACCGCGCCGGAAATCTGGAAGGATACCGACGGCAAAATCGACGGCTTTATCTGCTCCGTCGGTTCCGGCGGCACGCTGGCAGGTGTCGCTGCCGGCCTCAAGGCCTTCAAGGCCGACGTCAAGATCGGCATCGCCGATCCCGATGGCGCCGCTCTCTACGAATTCTACAAGAACGGCACGCTGAAATCCGAAGGTTCATCGATCACCGAGGGCATCGGCCAGGGCCGCATCACCGCCAATCTCGAGGGCTTCATGCCGGACTTTTCCTATCGGGTCTCCGATGCCGAAGCACTTCCCTATCTTTTCGATCTCGTCGAAAACGAGGGCCTGTGCCTCGGCGGCTCGACGGCGATCAATGTTGCCGGCGCCGTCAATCTCGCCCGGGACCTCGGCCCCGGTCACACGGTGGTGACAATCCTCTGCGACTACGGCAACCGCTACCAGTCGAAGCTTTTCAATCCGGATTTCCTGAGGTCGAAAGGACTGCCCGTTCCGGGCTGGATGGCTCGGTCTTCCGACATACACGTTCCCTACGAACCCGTGTGAGACCGATGCCCGTCAATGCCCTCTATCGTGACGACTTCTATCTCTCGACATGCGAGGCGGTCGTCACCGCCGTTCACGACGACGGGGGCATCGAGCTCAACCAGACCTGCTTTTATGCCACTTCGGGTGGCCAGCCCGGTGACACTGGCCAGCTTGAACGCGCCGACGGCACCAAGATCGCACTCGGCCAGACGAAACACGGCGCCGGCAAGGACGTCATCATCCACGTGCCGCTCGAGAACGAGCCGCGGCCGGAGGTTGGCGAGACGCTGGTGCTGCATGTCGACTGGCCGCGCCGCTACCGGCTGATGCGCATGCACACGGCCTGCCACCTGCTGTCGGTCATCTGCTCCTATCCGATCACCGGGGCCGCGGTCGGCGAGGAAGAAAGCCGCGTCGACTTCGACATGAGCGAGACGATCGACAAGGACGAGGTCACGGCCAAGCTGATGGAACTCGTCGGCCAGAACCATCCGGTCTACTTGCAATGGATTACCGACGACGAGCTTGCGGCCAACCCAGACATCGTCAAATCAAAGAACGTGCGCCCGCCGATGGGGCTCGGCCGGGTCAGTCTGGTCTGTATCGGCGAGAACTCCTCGATTGACAGCCAGCCCTGCGGCGGCACACATGTCTCGGAGACGCAGGAAGTCGGTCAGATCCATATCGCCAAGATCGAAAAGAAGGGCAAGGAGAACCGCCGCTTCCGAATCCGATTCGGCACGCCCGGCGAAGAAGCCTGACAAGGGGAGACCATAATGACTGAGAGCAAGAGCCGTTTCGTCGTCTCGGCCGACTGGCTGCAGGCCGAGCTCGGCAAGCCGGATCTGCGCGTGCTGGACGCCTCCTTCTACCTGCCGGCGCAGAAGCGCGACGCCGATGCCGAATATGCGGCCGGCCATATTCCCGGGGCCATCCGCTTCGATCAGGACAAGATCGCCGACCACTCGACGTCTTTGCCCCACACCATCCCCTCGCCCGATTACTTCGCCGCCGAAGTCGGCAAGCTCGGCATCAGCGAGAATCATCGCATCGTCGTCTATGACGGTATCGGCGTGTTTGCCTCGCCCCGCGTCTGGTGGCTGTTCCGGGTGATGGGCACCAAGAACGTCTTCGTCCTCGACGGCGGTCTCGACGGCTGGAAGGCCGAGGGCCGTCCGCTCGAAACAGCGGCCCCCAGCTATGCCCCGACGACGTTTACGCCTGACTTCGACGAGAGCCGCGTCGTGACGCTGGATACCATGCGTGACATCGTCTCGAGCGGTGCGATGCAGATCGCCGACGCCCGTAGCGCCGGCCGCTTCGCCGCTACCGAACCCGAGCCGCGTGCCGGCATGCGCTCCGGCCATATGCCCGGCGCCCGAAGCCTGCCCTCCGGTGTCTTCGCCAACCAGGATCGGTTCAAGTCGCTACCCGAACTCAGGCAGACGATCGAAAAGGCCGGGATTGATCTCTCTAAGCCGGTCGTCACCTCCTGCGGCTCGGGAATAACGGCCGCGATCATCACGCTGGCGCTGGAATCCCTCGGCCATCACGACAATAAGCTTTATGATGGTTCATGGAGCGAATGGGGCAGCCGTGACGATACCCCTGTTGTCACCGGTCCACCGACGCCGGTCAAAGCCTGAACCGCCATGGGAAAGACGCCCGCTTCGCTCAAAGCTCATATCACCCGTCTTGAAATGACAGCGGCGCCGAAGGCCAGCATGCCGGTGCCCGTCAATATCCAGACGGCGATCATGCGTGCGCCAGGCATACCACTGCCCTTCTACCGCTATCTCTACCGACAGGTGGGGGCGCGCTGGCAATGGGTGGACCGGCTGCGCATGAGCGATGAGCAACTCACCGAAACGCTGAACGACAAGCGCAACAATATCAGCGTCCTCTACGTGAATGGCGCGCCGGCTGGATTCTACGAGTATTTCTGCGAGGACGAGGAGACGATCGAACTTAGCCATTTCGGCCTGATCGAACATGCGCTCGGGCTTGGCATCGGCAAATGGTTTCTGCTGCAGGCGCTCTATGCGATCTGGGCGCTCGATCCGAAGCGCGTCACCACGACCACCAATAATCTCGACCATCCGCGCGCACTGCAGCTCTATCAGATGTACGGCTTCTCCCCTGTGTCCACAGGCACCGGCATTGTGCGGCCGCTGAGTGACAAGGAACTGCTGGAGCTTGCGCGGAAAAGCTGAAGGTTTGATTTGCTCGTCCAAGGGCTGTCTGCGTGCAAGAAACGGGTGGTTTGCACGCTCGTCCAGGTGCAATTTCATGGCAATCACAAAGGAGATTTGTCATGACCGTCATTCGTTTTGCCGCTATGCCGACCGCCGATGCCGATGCCCTCTGGAACGGTGGCCGTGATGCCTATGACAACCTGCCCGAGACGATGATATCAGACGGTGACGGCAACCCCTGCCGCCATTGCCTGCAGAATATCGAAGAAGGCGAGGAACTGCTGGTTTTCGCCTACCGGCCCTTTCCGGCGCTGCAGCCCTATGCCGAAACCGGGCCGGTCTTCCTGCATAAACAAGTCTGCCGACGCTACGCCGCCGAGGAGGTCCAACCGCCGATGCTGACGATGAGCCCCAATTTCATCGTCCGCGGCTACAGTACGAATGATCGCATCGTCTACGGCACCGGCGCGGTGACCGATTTCGACCAAATTCCGGCCTATGCCGAGACACTGCTGGCACGAGCCGACATAGCCTATGTCCATGTGCGTTCGGCACGAAACAATTGCTTCCAGTGTCGGATCGACAAGGTAAAGGCGCCGGCCCTGATAGAGACCGGCGCCTTTACGTGACCTTGGGCCAGACAGCTTACGCGACGTTGAGCACGCCTTCCGGCGCGAAGGCTTCGTAACCGAGCGCCTCCGCGACCGGCTTGTTGGTGATGCGGCCCTTGTGCACGTTGAGGCCGTTCCTCAGGTGCTTATCTTCGGTGATGGCGCGCAGGCCGCGGTCGGCAAGCGCAAGCCCGTGGACCAGCGTGGCGTTGTTCAGCGCATGCGCCGACGTGACCGGTACTGCGCCGGGCATGTTGGCGACGCAATAATGCACCACGCCCTCGACCTCATAAGTCGGATCGGAATGCGTCGTCGCATGCGAGGTTTCGAAGCAGCCGCCCTGGTCGATGGCGACGTCGACAATGACGGCGCCCTTCTTCATGCCGGACAGCATCTCACGGGTAACGAGCTTCGGAGCGGCAGCACCCGGGATCAGCACAGCGCCGATGATGAGATCGGCCGAGAAGACCTCCTCCTCGAGCGCCTGAATGCTGGAATAACGGGTGTGGACACGGCCGGCGAAAATGTCATCGAGCTGACGCAGGCGCGGCAGGGATTTATCGAGGATGCTGACATCGGCGCCGAGTCCGGCGGCCATTCTGGCGGCATGCAGGCCGACTACGCCGCCGCCGATGACTGCGACCTTGGCCGGCAGCACGCCGGGCACGCCGCCGAGCAGGACACCGAGACCGCCATTGGCCTTCTGCAAGGCTGTCGCTCCCGCCTGGATAGACAGGCGCCCGGCGACTTCGGACATCGGCGCCAGCAGCGGCAGGCCGCCGCGCTCGTCGGTCACCGTCTCATAGGCGATGGCGGTGACGCCGGAGGCGAGAAGACCTTTGGTCTGATCGGGATCGGGCGCCAGATGCAGATAGGTGTAGAGCAACTGACCATCGCGAAGCTGCTCCCATTCCGAGGGCTGCGGCTCCTTGACTTTGACGATCATGTCGCACTTTTCGAAAATATCCTTGGCGGAGGCGGCAATCTTCGCGCCGGCCGCGGCATAGGCGGCATCATCTGCACCGATGCCGGCACCCGCCTTGGTTTCCACCCAGACCTCGTGGCCATGAGCCACATATTCGCGCACCGAAGCAGGCGTCAGGCCGACGCGATATTCATGATTCTTGATTTCCTTCGGGCAACCGACACGCATTTCGCGTTCCTCTCCTTCTGTCTCCGCGGTCGCGGATCTCCTCTGCGACCGATCCAACCATCAAGGCTGCGAAATGTCCTTGCAAAGACGGTTTGCGCAGATGCGATTTTTCGGTGATTATTGCGTCACTAACTCTTATTTTCGAAGGTTCTTCGAATGGTCAACCTTGACACCATCGATCTTGCGATTCTGAAGGTTTTGCAGGCCAATGCCCGCATCACCAATGCCGAGCTCGCCGAGCGGATCGGACTTTCCCCCTCGGCCTGTTCGCGCCGGCTCGACATTCTTGAAAGAAGCGGCGTCATTGACGGCTACCATGCGCGGCTTTCGCACAAGGCGCTCGACTACAAGATGATCGCCATCGTGCATATTTCACTCTCAGGCCAGTTCGCCAAGACGTTGGCGGAGTTCGAGTCGGCGGTGAAGCTCTGTCCCAACGTGCTCGTCTGCTACCTGATGTCGGGCGAATATGACTACATCCTCAGGGTCGCTGCCCGCGACCTCGAAGACTATGAGCGTATCCATCGCGACTGGCTGTCGGCCCTCCCCCATGTAGTCAAGATCAATTCGAGTTTCGCGCTCAGAGAAATCATCGACAGGCCGAATGTAGGGTTTTGAGGCCTTGCTTATTTCCCGAATGCCTGACCAGACTTTCGCCACGCGCGGGCGTCTCCCGCTTATTGGCCCTGTCATGAAATCGAAGACACACGGTTACATTTTCGCCCTGCTGGCGCTGACCATCTTTTCGCTGCAGGACGCCATCTCCAAACACCTGGCTTCCACCTATCCCCCGATCTTCGTGACGATGATCCGCTACTGGGCCTTCGGGCTTTTCACAGTCATTCTCGCTTCGAAGATGCGCGGCGGTCTCAAGGCGACGGCCCGTACCAAACGCCCCGTCCTGCAGGTGGCGCGCGGTGTGCTGCTCGCGGTCCAGGTGGTTCTGGCCATCACCTGTTTTGCCGTGATCGGCCTTGCCCGTTCACAGGCGATCTTTTCGGCGACGCCGATCCTCATCGCACTGCTGGCAATGCCGATCCTCGGCGAGCGAGTCGGATGGCGGCGATGGGCGGCAATCGGCGCCGGGCTTTTTGGAGTGCTGCTGATCCTGAAACCGGAAGGCGATTTTTTCGACGTGAAGCTGCTTCTCGCCGTCGCCTCCTGTTTCAATTTCGCCTTCTACGTCATCGCCACACGCCTCGTCAGCCGCGACGATTCTTCGACGACCAGCTTTTTCTATACCGGTGTCGTCGGCGCCGTCGCGATGACGCTGATCGGGCCGTTCTACTGGAGCTGGATGTCATCGGGCGACTGGGGCTGGATGGCGCTGGTCTGTATGACCAGCATTTCCAGCCATTATTTCCTGATCCGCGCCTACGATAGTCTCGATGCCGCCGCCGTTCAGCCGCTGACCTATCTGTCCCTCGTCTACGCTTCGATCATCGGCGTGACGATCTATGGCGAGACGCTCAGTCTCAACACGATCGTCGGCTCGGCAATCGTGGTTGGAGCCGGCATCTTCACGGTCTGGCGCGAACATGTGGTGGCGCGCAGAACGGCCAACGCCCGCGGCGTCGCATTGGAGTCAGGCGACCTGCGCTAGCGGGTCTTACACCATTGGCTTTCCAGAATCGCTGCACGCATCTTGGCGACCTGCAGTAACGCCAACCGTTTCATTGCAATTTTAGCCAAGCCACTAAAACCATTTCAATTTTCGGGCGCTATGCTCTCCGACTGTATCCGAGGGAGACAGCATGACCCGAAACTTGAAAATCACCGCGCGAAAGGCGGACCGGCAAAACTGCCGTGTCTTCGGCAGCGTCAAATATCTGAACAGCGAAGTGGATGTCCGCATTCTCAACCTGTCGGTGACCGGCGCCGCCCTGGAGACGAAGACGCCACTCCATGCCGCTTCCGGCAGCAAGGTGCGCATCGAAGCCGAAAATATCGGACTGCTCGAAGGCATCATCCGCTGGAAGCACAATGGCCGCATCGGCGTGCAGTTCGATGTGAATTCGAATTCGCGGGCACAGGTCTCTTCCTATTTCCGCTTTTTCCATAAGGAAATACGGCCGGTGCTGGCGGTTCGTCAGCTTAGAGCCGCGACCAGCGGCGACCGCCCACCTCATTTGGCGACGTCGACGCTGAAATCGTAAGGCCGCACCGTCTTTGCGCCGAGGCACATCGCCGCCGTAAGTCACCTGCGTTTTGTCGACCACACCGGCCGCGGTGCGCCCGAAATCTTTGACCCTTTGCAGTGACGACGCTGCTCGCGCCGCGCCCGAGGGCTTCAGTCGGAAGATCTCGCTATAGGTTGCGTTTTAAAACCATTTCGCCTTTGCCACGGATTGTTTCCGTCCTGTCATTTTCGCAGTGTACTCCTCGCCAAATCGTCCTAATGCTGAGGGGCCGGACGATGCATGATCTTTAAAGGAGAGCTTCCATGTCTTCCATTTTCGATGTCGGCCTGATGAGCCGCCGTTCCCTGCTTGGCGGCCTTGCCGCCACCTCCGCCCTGGTGCTGCTGCACCCATTCAGTGCGCGTGCCAGCGCCAACCAGGCGCATCTCCGGCTGATGGAAACGACGGACATTCACGTCAACGTCTTCCCCTATGACTATTATGCCGACAAGCCGAACGACACGATGGGTCTGGCGCGCACCGGGACGATCATCGACAATATCCGTGCGGAAGCCGTCAACTCGCTGCTGATCGACAATGGCGATGTGCTGCAGGGCAATCCGATGGGCGACTACATGGCCTATCAGCACGGCATGAAGGACGGCGACGTCCATCCCGTGATCAAGGCGATGAACACGCTCGGCTATACCGTCGGCACGCTCGGGAATCACGAGTTCAACTACGGCCTCGACTTCATGTTCAAGGTGCTGTCGGGCGCCAACTTCCCCTTCGTCTGCGCCAACCTGACCAAAGGCCAGCTCGCCTCGGACCCCAAGCGGGACGACCTCTTCTTCAAGCCTTACGTCATCGTGGAAAAGCAGATCAAGGACGGTGCCGGCAAGGAAAGCCCGGTCAAGATCGGCTTCATCGGTTTCGTACCGCCGCAGATCATGCTCTGGGACATCAAGAACCTTGAAGGCAAGGCGCAGACGCGCGACATCGTCGAGGCCGCCAAGGCCTGGGTCCCCGCGATGAAGGAAGCCGGCGCCGATATCGTCATCGCGCTTTCCCATTCCGGCATCGACGGCAGCGCGCCGTCCGAAAAGATGGAAAACGCCTCACTGCATCTGGCCGCCGTCGACGGGATCGACGCGATCTTCACCGGTCACCAGCATCTCGTCTTCCCCGGCCCGAAGAGCTGGGACGGCGTCGCCAATGCCGACCCGGTCAAGGGCACACTGCATGGCAAGCCCGCCGTGATGGCAGGCTTCTGGGGCTCGCATCTCGGCCTTATCGACCTGCTGCTCGAAAAGGACGGCAACAGCTGGAAGATCGTCGATTTCACCTCGGAAGCACGGCCGATCTATCATCGCGACGACAAGAAGAAAGTCGTCGCCGATTACGCCGACAAGAAAGAGGTGGTCGAGGCGGCCAAATCAGAGCATGCGGCGACGCTCGCCTACGTCCGCACGCCCGTCGGCAAGACCTCCGCGCCGCTCTATTCCTATTTCGCGCTCGTCGCCGACGATCCTTCCGTGCAGGTCGTCAGCCAGGCCCAGACCTGGTACATCAAGCAGATGCTCGCCGACACTGAATTCAAGGATCTGCCGGTGCTTTCGGCCGCGGCTCCCTTCAAGGCCGGCGGTCGAGGCGGCGCGGATTATTATACCGACGTTCCGGCCGGCGATATCGCCATCAAGAACGTCGCCGACCTCTACCTCTATCCGAACACGGTGCAGGCTGTCGCCATCACCGGCGCGCAGGTGAAGAACTGGCTCGAAATGTCTGCCGGCATGTTCAATCACATCGAAGCCGGCTCGAAGGATGCGGCTCTGCTCAACAACGACTTCCCGTCCTATAATTTCGACGTCATCGACGGGGTCACCTACCAGATCGACCTGTCGCAGCCGCCGAAGTATGATTCATCCGGCAAGACGATCAATCCGGACTCCAATCGCATCCAGAATCTCGCCTTCGATGGCAAGCCGATCGATCCGGCTCAGAAGTTCGTCGTCGTCACCAACAATTACCGCGCCGGCGGCGGCGGCAGTTTCCCCGAGATTGCAGCGGACAAGGTGATCTTCCAGGCACCTGATACCAATCGCGACGTCATCGTCCGCTATGTCCACGACCAGGGTACGATCAATCCGTCGGCCGATGCGAACTGGACCTTCAAGCCGCTACCGGGAACGACCGTCACCTTCGAAAGCGGTCCCAAGGCAAAACAGTTCCTAGCCGCGGTCAAGAGCGTCAAGATCGAGGATGCCGGCGACGGTGCCGACGGCTTCTCGAAGTTCCGGCTGGTTCTCTAAGGGCAGAATCTGGAGGAAGGCGCGGGAACCGCGCCTGCCTCATTCGGCCGCGAGCGGCACGACAGGTTCCCGCAATTCGGCAATCCGGGCGTGCAAGTCCGCCTGGCTCGGGCAACGCGTAAGCCGCGAGCGGAAGGCATCGATCATCCAGGTGGCCGCCGGCCCCGGCGGATTGGCGAGCCGGCGCATCGAATAGATGGCGTACTCCCCCTGCTCATAAGCATCCAGATCGAGATGGACGAGCGTGCCGCTCAGGAGATCGTCATGGATCAGGGACGCTGGAAGGCCGCCCCAGCCGAGGCCGCTCTTGATGAGCTGATGCTTCGTGGCGATATCGCTGACGCGCCATGTCTTGTAGGACAGGACGTTGAAATCGCGCCCCTTCGTCCGACCCGACGCATCGGTGACGACGAGTTGCACCTCCTCGCGGACATCACCGAGGGTCAGCGGCCGATCGAGTTCGGCCAGCGGGTGGTTGCGCGCGGCGACGGGCATCATGAAGGAGTGACCGATCCGCTCCGTGACGACCGAATCGTCCTGCTTCAGGACTGCTCCGCCAATTCCGATCGTCGCCTTGCCGCTCAGAACGAGATCCATGACCATTCCGAGTTCGCCGACGTTGAGGTTCATGGAAACGGACGGGAACATCTCACGGAATTCGTGGAGGACATCCACCACAGCCTTCGACGGCACCATGACGCTGATGGCCACGGATACCTCCGCTTCGAGTCCTTCCTTCAGGCTCTTGACGCGCGCCCGCATGACCTGCAGGTCGCCGAGAATTCGTCGCGCATCCTCCAGCATCGCCTTGCCCGCTTCCGTCAGCTTCGGCTGGCGCGCCCCGGAGCGCTCGAAAAGCGGCATCTCGAGCTGTGCCTCGAGATTGGCGATCGTATAGCTGACGACCGACTGTGCGCGATTCAGCGCGCGCGAAGCGGCCGAAAAGCTGCCGGTCTCGGCAACGGTCAGAAACACCTGCAATTGGTCCAGAGTCGGGTTCGGAAGCATCTTCCATCCATTCCATCGATAGTTTCGATCGACATTATCTCCGTTTTTTCGATAGCAGGCCAGACTTATTTTCCTGTTCGACACCGCGGCTCACCTCCCAGCAACGAGCCGTTCCGTTCAATTCGAAAGGAAATGATCCATGTCGTCCATTCTTCTTCTGACGTCCAGCCCGCGTGCCGAATCGCTCTCGACGCCGATCGCCGCCGATCTCGCCGAGAAGCTGAAAAACCAGAAACCGGGCAGCGTCGTCGTCCGCCGCGACCTTGCCGCCACCCCGCTGCCGCATATCGACGACCTCTTCACCGGCGCGATCCGCAAGCCGGCGGAAGCCCGCACCGCCGAAGAGATCGCAGCCATCAAGACCTCCGACGAACTGGTCGCCGAACTGTTTGCCGCCGACACGATCGTCATCAGCACCGGCCTGATCAACTTCAACATCTATTCGTCGCTGAAGACCTGGATCGACAATGTCGCCCGCGCCGGCGTGACCTTCAAGTATACGGAAAGCGGCCCGGTCGGCCTCGTAACCGGTAAGAAGGTCTATGTGGTACTTGCTTCCGGCGGCGTCTATTCGCAGGGACCGGCTGCTCCCCTGAACCATGCCGTGCCTTACCTGAAATCGGTTCTCGGCTTCCTCGGTATCACCGATATCGAAACCATCTATGTCGAAGGCCTGGCTTTTGGCCCGGAAGCCGCTGAAAAGGCCATCGGCGCCGCCAAGTCGCGCGTCGAGGAAATCGCACTCGCCGCATGATCGGCTTTCGAAGCCTCCATCGAACGGCCGGCACCTGCCGGCCGTTCGTCATTTGTCGATATCGGCGACGAAATCCCGGATCGTCTCCAGGATTTCGCCCGAAAGAGCCTCATCCGAGGAAACCCTGGCAAGGCCGACGCCGCCTGCCATCATCGCGAAAGCCATGATTGCCTTTCGCCGTCTTTCCGCTTCATTTGCTCCCGTGGCCTTGCTCGCCAAAGCCTCGAAATTGCGTTCGAGCCGCTCCGTCGCAATGCGCCGCGCCTTCTCGCCGCTGCGGGACAGATCCGAGGTCAGTGCGGCAAAAGGGCAGCCATCGCCGGGGTTGTCGCGATGATAGGCGCTGACATAACGATCGGCGATATCCGCCGCGGTCATCTCTGCCGGGTTCACTCCTTCGGCCTCAAGCCCGCGTCCCCATGAATCGAAGGCGAACTGGACTGCCTCGGCGACGAGATCGTCGCGGGAGGCGAAGTGCTTGTAGAAGCCGCCGACAGTCAGCCCGGCTTCCTTCATCAGGTCGGCGACGCCGATACCGTCAAGCCCCTCCTCGCGCAGCCGCTTCGAAGCGGTCTCGACGATCTTCTCGTGCGTCTTCTGTTTTTCCAGTTGCGAACGTCCCATCGGATTCTCCCCGTATTACGTCTTGACTTACATGGATTACAATCATAATCCTTGTAGCTAACGATCATAATCCAGATCGTTGTCATTTCCAAGAGGAGCATGCATCATGCGTCTAAGAAACAAGGTCGCCCTCATCACCGGGGGCAACAGCGGTATCGGTCTTGCAACCGCCAAGGTGTTCATCGATGAGGGTGCCAAGGTGGTGATCACCGGCCGCAACCCGGAAACGCTTGCCGCCGCCGAAAAGGCGCTTGGGGCCGGCGTGCTGGCGCTGAAGGTCGATGTCACCGATGCCGCCGCCACCGAGAAGGCTTTTGCGGAGGCTGCCGCAAAGGTCGGCAAGTTCGACATCGTCTTCGCCAATGCCGGCATCGGCGGCGCAACACCGCTCGGTGACACCTCGCCGGAGCAGTTCAATCGGATCATCAGCACCAATCTGACGGCAGTGTTCTTCACCGTGCAATCGGCCCTGCCGCATCTCAACGACAGCGGCTCGGTCATTCTCAACGGCTCGGTGCATGCCGTGCTCGGCGCTCCCGGCTGGTCGGCCTATGCGGCCACCAAGGCTGCGGTGCGCGCGATGACGCGCAATATGGCGTCGGAACTCGCGCCGCGCGGCATCCGTGTCAACCAGGTGACTCCTGGCGGCACGAAGACACCGATCTGGTCGCCGATGGCACCCACAGAAGATGCGATGTCGGCGCTCGAGGCTCGCATGGGCGGCCTGAGCCCGCTCGGCCGCATGAGCGAAGCCGACGAAATCGCCAAGGCGGCGCTCTATCTGGCATCGGACGATTCCGCCAATGTCACCGGCATCGAGATCACCGTCGACGGCGGCATGACGAGCGCACCCTCCGGGGCCAAGATCTTCCGCGCCGCCTGACTGAAGTGGGGGTTGGCAACACCTGCCCAGCCCCCGCTCCCTGCGCATCTGCGGGATTGTTGGCCGAAACGGACCAACTGATCGACCGGCCGGCCTGGCCGTAGAGCCTGGCTACGACGCGCGCCGGCCGGTCGACCATCCCACTCCGTTTGGATCAACAGAATGATTCAATCTAATCAGGAAAGGCTCTAACTCGGTTGCATCATACCGGAGCGGCCGACGACGCAGTTGCGGCCGCTTTTCTTTGCCGCGTAGAGCCTGCCGTCGGCGGCGGTGAGCACCGTCGTAAAGCTGATGCCGTCCTCGTCAGCTGTGGCAACGCCGATGCTGACCGTCACCGGCTTGTTATCCGGTGTTTTGACGCTGGTCTCGATCGTCCAGCGCAGGCGGTCGGCAAGGAGCAGCCCTTCTTCGTGGCTTGTGCCGGGGCAGACGGCGACGAATTCCTCGCCGCCGAAGCGGAAGATGCGGTCGCTTGATCGCAGTGTCGTGCCGAGCCGGGCGGCGATCGCCTTCAGCACCTCGTCGCCCTGAAGATGGCCATGACCGTCGTTGACATCCTTGAAGTGATCGGCGTCGATAATGAGGACGGTGGCAAACAGCCCCTGCCTCAGGGCCTCCCGCAGCATCAGCGGCGCTTCGAGTTCCATGCGCGTGCGGTCATAAACGCCGGTGAGCATATCGCGGCCGGTGCGCTCCAGAAGATCGTTATAGCGCTCGCGAAAGGTGAGATCACCAAAGACGTCGCTGATGGAGCGCGCGGCGGCGTCGGCGCCAAGGCGGCGGATTCGATATTCATAGACGGCAAACATCGCCCCATAGAGGCAGACGGAGAGCATTTTCGCCTTCCAGCCACCCCAGAATACGGCGACCGGAACGTCGAGGAAATAGTGAAGCGCGGCAAAGAAGCCAACCTGGTCGAAAGTCAGCAGCACAAAGCCGGAGATCATGAAACGCAGAACGACACGCCTGCGGAAGAAATCGCCGAGTTTTTCATAGAGCAGAATGATGCCGAGCGAATCGACGTAGAGCAGTGCCGTGCCCCAGATCATCAGCCAACCCATCTCCTTCAGGAAATCGACATCGGGCGTGTGGTTCGACGACAGCTGCAGCGGCTGGTGCAACTGCAGCACCCAGGCGATGCCGACGGTCAGCAGATTGCCGAGAAACAAGCCGTAGATCGGCTGGCGCACCGTCGCGGCATCCTCCCACAGATACAGCATCAGGATCATCATCAGCTTGCCGGAGAAGAAGACCGAAGACCCCGGGGACACGTCGCCGAACGGCAGCGAGACGTAAAAGACCGCCGCTAGGTAGGTCTCCATGAAATGCATGACGCCGAGCGCCGTCAAAAAAACCCCGAGGCCGAGCCGATGGCGGAAATGCAGAAGCGTCACCATCAGCACGAAATAGGCAATGGCTTCGACGACGAAGAGCGCGAGGTTGATAGTCTCCATCACGGCACCGCGGCGTCCGGGAGGCGCCTTCGCGGCCGGGCGGGCGCTGCGATAACGGCAGCGGATCCCTTGATCGATCGTCTGAAAAATTGAAGCACAAGAGCGGCCCTGCAAATCCTGCAAGCGATAGCTTTCGCCGCAATCCTTTAAGATTGCGTGTGCAAGATCACATGACCGGGATCAGAACCACAACTTGAAAAGCAAGAAAACTCCCCCGGCCGGGATTCGGGTTTCAGACCTGACGGATCTTCTCGCCATCGCTGAAGAGTGACGAACCATGCTGATCGATAATCTGCTGCGCCTTGCGCACCGTGCATTCGATCGCATCGTCGGAGGAGGAAAACATATCGGCACGGATGAAATTGCGCACCAGCACCTCGTCGCCGACCTTCTTTTCGATGCGGCCGGCCAGACGATACTGGCTGCCTTCCTTGCGCGGCTCCGCATAAATCGTGCAATCGCCGTAAAGCTGCGGCTCGCCGGACGGGCCTGCCGCCTGCGAGGCTGGTTTAGCCCCGCCGGAGAACATCGAAAAGAGATTTGAAAAGAATGAAGCCATGACGCGTCTCTAGCACGGCGGCCTTGCGATCGCCAAGTCAAATGATCAAGTTAGCGAGGATCTCGTTCTCGGTGATATCCTCGTAACCCATGCCGGAAGCTTCGAAATTCGCAATCAGCCGGGCGAAGTTCTCAGGCGCCTTGGTTTCGATGCCGATCAGGATCGAGCCGAAGTTGCGCGCCGATTTTTTCAGATATTCGAAGCGGGCGATATCGTCGTCGGGGCCGAGCAGATTGAGAAAATCCCTGAGCGCCCCGGGGCGCTGGGCGAGCCGCAGGATGAAGTATTTCTTCAGCCCTGCGTAACGCATGGCTCTTTCCTTTACGTCAGGCAGGCGCTCGAAATCGAAATTGCCGCCGGAGACAACGGCGACGATGCTCTTGCCGCGGATTGCCTGGGCGTCCATCGCAGCGACCGCCGTCAGCGACAGGGCGCCGGCCGGCTCCAGTACGACGCCCTCCACGTTCAGCATCTCCTGGATGGTGACGCAGATGGCGTTTTCCGACATCAGTTGCACTTGGCTTGCCGGGAAATCACGAAGGGCGGCGAAATTCAGGTCGCCGATGCGGGCGACCGCTGCGCCGTCGACAAAGTTGTCGACCTTGGCAAGCGTCGTCACCTTGCCTGCCTCAATGCTGCGCCTGAGGCTCGGCGCGCCGGCCGGTTCGGCGAAGACGAAGGCCGATTTCTGCACGATGCCGTCGAGATAACCGGTGATGCCGGCGGCCAGTCCGCCGCCGCCGACCGGCAGAATCACCATGTCAGGCACCGTTCCCTCGGGCAGCTGCTGCATGATCTCGGCAGCGACCGTCGCCTGCCCCTCGATGATATCGGCATGGTCGAAGGGCGGCACCATGACGCCGCCGACCGCCTCGACATGCTCGCGCGCCGCCTGATAGCACTGGTCGAAAAAGTCGCCGAACAGCCGGATGGTGATGAATTCAGCGCCGAACATGCGAGTCTTGTCGATTTTCTGCTGCGGCGTCGTCACCGGCATGAAGACGACGCCCGGCACGCCGAAATGACGGCAGACATAGGCAAAGCCCTGGGCGTGGTTGCCGGCCGAGGCGCAGACGAAGGTCTTGCCGGCCGCCCCCTGCCCGATCGCCTTGCGGAAGAAGTTGAAGGCGCCGCGGATCTTGTAGGAGCGCACCGGCGACAGATCCTCGCGCTTCAGCCATATGTCGGCGCCGTAGCGGGCCGAGAGATGGTCATTGAGCTGCAGCGGCGTTGCCGGAAAGAGGCTGCGCATTGCCTCTTCGGCGCTTTCGACTTCAAGTCTCGTCACGGGCGTGGTCCGTTCTCATGATTGGTCACCGCCGCTATGGCACAGGCCGGCGGCCAAAGGAAAGGGTTCACTGATCGGCCGGCCCAGCCCATAGAGCCTTTCTTAAGCCAATCGCAAAATCGGCGGCAGATGAACTGATTTTAACTGTCAATGAAAAGGCCTGCCACTTATATGGAGCGATGATGATCTTCAAATTCGCAAGACCGCTCGCCTGGCTGCTGCTCGCCCTCATCCTGTTTGTCACGGTTTCGCCGATCGGGCTGAGACCGAATACGGTGACGACGGTCGATGCGGACCGCGGCACCGCCTATGTTCTGCTCGGCCTCTCCTTTGCTCTCGCCTATCCGAAGCAGTGGAAACTGGTGGCCGTGCTGCTGATCGTTGGGGCGGTCGCCATCGAATATCTGCAGTATTTCGCGCCGACCCGCCATCCGCGCCTGCATGACGCCGGCATCAAGGCCATGGGCGCCGCCCTCGGCCTCGTTGCCGGCTGGGTGATCAACAGATGGCGCGAGAGCAGAGCTCCAAGCGGCCTGCCTTTCACAGAACGCTGATTATTGCGAATCAGAAACCCGGCAAATCCATTGCCCAGAAAAACAGCGGTATCGCAGCCACAGCAGTTGCAAGAACAAATGCGACGCTCGTCTTGAAGATCCGGACGCGCCGAACCCTGGTCCCGCTCCAATCGTAAACCATCGTCTTACTCCCACAAGACAACACTTACTCGCCGCGGCGCAATCCTTGCACCGAAAATGTCATTGTCAAGCAACAACGCGCTTTTTTGCGCGCAATATACAGGCATATTCAAACAGGATTATAAAGATTGTTGCAGCGAACCGGGGCATTATCGAACCAGTCCGCCTTCGTTCCCGACGGAACTACGGCGCGACAGCCTTCGCTTGGCTGCTCTCTTCGGCTCGCCGAGCCGAAGCTCACAGAGCGTAGGCTGGTGCGGGCGACGGGGATCGAACCCGTATAGCCTAAGGCCGAGGGATTTTAAGTCCCTTGCGTCTACCAGTTTCGCCACGCCCGCTTGCGGCGTTTTCAATATCTCGCGTCACCGACTATGGGAAGAGCCGTGGGGCGTAAAAATAAGATCAGCTCTGCCGGCAGCGCCCCGGAATGAATGAGCAGGCATTTCAGCGCGAAAGAGACGCATCGGTCGGTGCCAAAGAGCATGATATCGTCGGAAAACCGCTCACACTTTTCCGCATCACGCGCGAGTGTTTGCAAAGCGGCCCGAGGGCGCTACCTATTGACCAGCCTCACATCACGGAACATCCCATGAGCCATGACACCGTCGTCACCGCCGCCATGCTCGCCATCGGCGACGAACTCCTTTCCGGCCGCACCAAGGACAAGAATATCGGCCACCTCGCCGATCTGCTCACCCTGTCAGGCATCGATCTCAAGGAAGTGCGCATCGTCGCCGACGACGAGGAGGCGATCGTCGAGGCGCTGAATGCGCTTCGCCCTCGATATGATTACGTCTTCACCTCGGGCGGGATCGGGCCGACGCATGACGACATCACCGCCGATGCAATCGCCAAGGCTTTCGGCCTGCCCTGCGAATATGACGAAGCGGCAATGACCCTGCTGGCCGATATGTACCGTCGCCGCGAGATGGACTTCACCGAGGCGCGCCAGCGCATGGCGCGCATGCCGCGGGGTGCCGTTCATATCCCCAATCCGGTGTCGACGGCGCCGGGCTTCATCATCGGCAATGTCTATGTCATGGCCGGCGTGCCGCAGGTCTTTCAGGCCATGGTCGACAATGTGCTGCCGACGCTTCGCACCGGCACGCCGCTGCTCTCGCTCGCCATCGCCTGCCCTTACGGCGAGGGTGATATCGGCACCCCGCTTGCCGCGATCCAGAAAGCGCATCCGGACACCAGCATCGGTTCCTACCCACGTTATCTCGGCCAGAAATTCTCGACCGAGATCGTCGTGCGCGGCCGCTCGCAACCGGCAATCGATGCAGCCGGCGCCGAGGTGCATGCGATGATCGACGCCATCGGCCGGAACAAGGCGATCGCAAAAAACCATTCTGCCGAGGCTTGAGGGACTGGACTTGATTCCCGTCAAGGAACGGGAGAACGGTCCGGTGCATTCCGTCCCTCGCGCACGTCATTTCAGCGCAAGGAGAATTGATATGTCCTACAAAACCATCCTCGCCATTCTCGATACGGCAGACAATAGCGCCGTCGTTGCCGATTTCGCCTTTGCGATTGCCGCAGAAAGCGGTGCTCACGTGATCGGCCTGCATGCCGAAACCATCTCGGCCGTGCCGCTGGTGGCGCCGATGGAAATTCCCGATCCCGTCGCGGTGCAGGCGCTGCAGGATATGGCGCATGGTGAAACGGTCGCCGTCGAGCGCATCTTTCAGGCGAAAGCGCAGGCCGCCGGCGCCTCCTCGGAATGGCGCAGCTTTGCCACCTCCACCGGTTACGGTTCCGCACCGCTGATCGAAAGCGCCCGCAGCGCCGATCTTCTGATCGCATCGCAGGCCGACCCGGACAATCCCTCCGACAGCCATGTCGACGTCGACAGCTTCCTCTTCGAAACCGGGCGACCGGTGCTGATGATCCCTTACGTTATCTGCCAGCCGAGGCCGATCAAGCGCGTGCTGATCGCCTGGAATGGCTCGAAGGAGGCGGCGCGCGCGACCTTCGATGCGCTGCCCTTCCTGAAAGCGGCGGAGGAGGTGGAGATTTTTTCGGTCGACCCGGCCGATACCGCCCTGCAGTCGCCGCTCACATCAGGCGCCGAGATCGCCGCTGCACTTGCCCGCCATGGCGTGAAGACGACGCTTGCGACGGGCCACAGCGTCGACAGGAATACCTCGCATGTCATCGAAAACCGGCTGTCGGACAGCAGCATCGACCTTCTCGTCATGGGCGCATATACCCATTCCCGGCTCTGGCAGGCGATCTTCGGCGGCACGACGAAGAGCCTGCTGCAATCGATGACGGCGCTGACGCTGTTGTCGCGATGAGCGGCTGCTCTTGCGTTTTACCGCCAAATCCCGCTAATTGCTGCCACCGATGAAGGCTTCCAGCCCCGGCCACGCCTCGCGCAGTAGCACGTGCGATCTCGCGCGGCAGCTCGCGATCTCGCGCAGTTCCGGCTGCGCGATTTGCGTTTTGCCGCTGAAGCCGTCCGGTCGCCGACAAACGGCGTGTCCTCTCAATCATGCCGCGGAGCAGCCCTATGTCCCTTCCCGATAAAGCCTTTCCCGTTTCCTGGGATCAGTTCCACCGCGATGCGCGCGCACTTGCCTGGCGGCTTGCCGGCCTCGATCAGGCCTTCAAGGCGATCGTCTGCATCACCCGCGGCGGCCTCGTTCCGGCCGCAATCATCTCGCGCGAACTGAACATCCGGCTGATCGAGACCGTCTGCATCGCCTCCTACCACGACTATGTGAACCAGGGCGACATGGTGCTCCTCAAGGGAATTGCGCCGGAGCTTACCGAAAACGGCGGCGAAGGCGTGCTCGTGGTCGACGATCTGACGGATACCGGCAAAACAGCCGCACAGGTGCGCACCATGCTGCCGAAGGCGCATTTCGCCTGCGTCTATGCCAAGCCGAAGGGCGTGCCGACCGTCGACACCTTCATCACCGAGGTCAGCCAGGACACCTGGATCTATTTCCCCTGGGACATGGGCTTCACTTATCAGGAACCGATCGCCAAGGGCGCGCGCTAACCGCCGCTATCCGGAGTGCGCCGGCATTCTCGGCGCACTTCGACAGCGCTCGCCGGCTCAGCGAATCGGCATGCGCATTTGTGCCGGAAATGCCATCACAAGATTTGCCGCAGGACGCTTTTTTGCCGCTACGAGATTTTCCTTAGCCGGCGACACCCGCAAGTCCTTGTATTTTCAGCACTCCCCGACTTTCCCCAATCTCCACAGGCGCATCCACAAGATGTTGTGGTTACCATTCAATTAAAAACCAGCCCTTGACGGAATCAGCTGTTTCAAACTTTATTGTTCGTGATGTTGCGGCGGCGACAGGACCGGAGGTTACGAGCCCGGTTCCCTTTGAAAAACAAGACGCAGATTGAGGGCATGCGCCGGAACCGGTTCAGGCCCGAGGGAATCTCTGCGCAGTTTTCAGCCTCCAAAAAAAGTGACATCGGGACTGGCGATAATAAGTTGTTAATACTATATTTAGTGTTTGCAGCCACCATCACCACAAGATACAGGAAAGCCATCTCCGGATGACACCCCTGTGACAATACGGAAACGAGACTGGCTGCACGACGACAATGTGCCGCCGGATAGGAAATTTGCGCCCAGGGGACGGGCGCCAACGCGAGGTCAAGACTATGCGCATCGAACGTCGTTTCACGAAGGCCGGCCAAGGCGCCTATGCGGATATCGAATTCCGCAAGGCGACGAGCGAGATCAAGAACCCGGATGGGTCGATCGTCTTCCGCCTCGAGAATATCGACGTTCCCGCGCAGTTCTCCCAGGTCGCGACCGATGTTCTGGCGCAGAAATATTTCCGCAAGGCCGGCGTTCCCACTCGTCTGAAGAAGGTCGAGGAAAACGACGTTCCTTCCTTCCTGTGGCGCTCCGTTCCCGATGATGCCGCGCTGAAGACCCTGCCCAAGGAGGAGCAAACCGGTTCCGAAATCGATGCGCGCCAGGTCTTCGACCGTCTCGCCGGCACCTGGACCTATTGGGGCTGGAAGGGCGGCTATTTCTCTTCGGAAGAAGATGCTGCCGCCTTCAAGGACGAGCTCGCCTATATGCTCGCCACCCAGCGCGTCGCCCCGAACTCGCCGCAGTGGTTCAACACCGGCCTGCACTGGGCCTATGGCATCGACGGCCCTGGCCAGGGTCACTTCTACGTCGACCCCTTCACCGGCAAGCTGACCAAGTCCAAGTCGGCCTACGAACATCCGCAGCCGCATGCCTGCTTCATCCAGTCGGTCGAAGACGACCTCGTCAACGAAGGCGGCATCATGGACCTTTGGGTGCGTGAAGCCCGCCTCTTCAAATACGGCTCCGGCACCGGCTCCAACTTCTCGATGCTGCGCGGCGAAGGCGAAAAGCTTTCCGGCGGCGGCCGCTCCTCCGGCCTGATGAGCTTCCTGAAGATCGGCGACCGCGCCGCCGGCGCCATCAAATCGGGCGGCACGACGCGCCGCGCCGCCAAGATGGTGGTCGTCGACATCGACCATCCCGATATCGAGGAATACATCAACTGGAAGGTCAAGGAAGAGCAGAAGGTCGCCGCTCTCGTCACTGGCTCGAAGATCGTCGCCAGGCACCTGAAGGCGATCATGAAGGCCTGCTTCAACTGCGAAGGCGGCGATAATGGCGATTGCTTCGATCCGGCCAAGAACCCTGCCCTCAAGCGCGAAATCCGCGCCGCCAAGAAGGACCAGGTTCCGGAAAACTACGTCCAGCGCGTCATCCAGTTCGCCCGCCAGGGCTACAAGGATCTCGAATTCAAGACCTACGACACGGATTGGGATTCGGAAGCCTACCTCACGGTATCCGGCCAGAACTCCAACAACTCCGTTTCGATCAAGGACGACTTCCTGCGTGCGGTCGAGGATGACGGCGAATGGAAGCTGACCGCCCGTAAGGACGGCCGGGTGATGAAGACGCTGAAGGCGCGCGACCTCTGGGAAACGATTTCCTATGCCGCCTGGGCTTCGGCCGATCCGGGCATCCACTTTAACACGACCATGAACGACTGGCACACCTCGCCGGCCGGCGGCCCGATCCGCGGCTCGAACCCGTGCTCGGAATACATGTTCCTCGACGACACGGCCTGCAACCTCGCCTCGCTGAACCTCTTGCAGTTCAAGGACAAGGCCACCAAGCGCATCAATATCGGCGACTATGAACATGCAGTTCGCCTGTGGACCGTCGTGCTCGAAATCTCGGTGATGATGGCGCAGTTCCCGTCGAAGCGCATTGCCGAACTCTCCTACGAATACCGCACGCTCGGCCTCGGCTACGCCAATATCGGCGGCCTGCTGATGTCGTCGGGCATTCCCTACGACTCCGCTGAAGCCCGTGCCATCGCCGGTTCGCTGACCGCAATCATGACCGGCATCTGCTATGCGACCTCGGCCGAAATCGCCGGCGAGCTCGGCCCCTTTCCGAATTTCGCGCCGAACCGCGAGAGCATGCTCAGGGTCATTCGCAATCATCGCCGCGCCGCTTATGGCGAAACCTCCGGCTATGAGGCGCTATCGATCGATCCGGTTGCGCTGATCCATTCGGAAAACCCCGACCAGGATCTTGTAGTCCATGCCAAATCGGCCTGGGACAAGGCGCTCGAACTCGGCGAAAAGCATGGCTACCGCAATGCACAGGTCTCGGTCATTGCGCCGACAGGCACGATCGGCCTCGTCATGGATTGCGACACCACCGGCATCGAGCCTGACTTCGCCCTCGTCAAGTTCAAGAAGCTCGCCGGCGGCGGCTACTTCAAGATCATCAACCGCGCCGTGCCGGAAGCGCTTCGCACGCTCGGTTATTCCGAAAGCCAGATCGCCGAGATCGAAGCCTATGCCGTCGGCCACGGCAACCTGAACCAGGCGCCGGCGATCAACCCGTCGACGCTGAAGGCCAAGGGCCTGACCGACGAGAAGGTGGAAGCCGTCAATGCCGCGCTGAAGAGCGCCTTTGACATCAAGTTCGTCTTCAACCAGTGGACGCTCGGCGCCGACTTCCTCAAGGAGACATTGAAGGTTTCCGACGAGCAGCTCGCCGACATGAGCTTCAACCTGCTCGACCATATGGGCTTCTCGAAGAAGGACATCGAAGCCGCCAACATCCATGTCTGCGGCGCGATGACGCTGGAAGGCGCGCCCTTCCTCAAGGCCGAGCATTTGCCGGTCTTCGATTGCGCCAATCCCTGCGGCAAGATCGGCAAACGCTATCTCTCCGTCGAAAGCCATATCCGTATGATGGCGGCTGCCCAGCCCTTCATCTCCGGCGCGATTTCCAAGACGATCAACATGCCGAACGAGGCGACCGTCGAGGATTGCAAGAACGCCTATATGCTGTCCTGGAAGCTAGGCCTCAAGGCCAACGCCCTCTATCGCGACGGCTCCAAGCTGTCGCAGCCGCTCAATGCCTCGCTGATCGAAGACGAGGACGACGAGGATGCGCTGGAGGAACTGCTGCAGGCGCCCGTCGCCGCCCAGGCTGTGACGGTCACCGAGAAGATCATCGAGCGAGTGATCGAACGGGTTTCGCGCGAACGCGAGAAGCTGCCGAACCGCCGCCAGGGCTATACCCAGAAGGCCGCCGTCGGCGGACACAAGGTCTATCTCAGAACCGGCGAATTCGGCGACGGCCGCCTCGGCGAGATCTTCATCGACATGCACAAGGAAGGGGCTGCTTTCCGTGCGATGATGAACAACTTCGCCATCGCCATCTCGCTCGGTCTGCAATATGGCGTGCCGCTCGAGGAATATGTCGAGGCCTTCACCTTCACCAAGTTCGAGCCGGCCGGGATGGTCATCGGTAACGATGCGATCAAGAACGCCACCTCGATCCTCGACTATGTGTTCCGCGAACTCGCCGTCTCCTATCTCGGCCGCCATGATCTCGCCCATGTCGACACGTCCGACTTCTCGAACACGGCGCTTGGCAAGGGCATCCAGGAAGGCAAGACCAACCTGCTCTCCACCGGCTGGACCCGCGGCTACAAGCCGACGCTGGTCTCCGGCACCGGCGGCGAACGCCAGGCGGGCGAACCCAAGGGTGCTGCCACCGCAGCCCCTGCCCGCGCCGCCTCCACCGGCACCGTGACCGCCTTTGCAGGTGCCGCGGCCCGCAAGCTGGAGCCGACAGTTGCCGTCTCCACCTCCGAAATCGTCGCCTTCAAGCGCGACTACGAGGAACGCGCCAAGGAATTGGCCGAGGAGATCGCCGAAGAGATAAGCGAGGAAATCACCAGCGACGCCACCGCCCTCTTCTCCGACAAGGCGGCAGCTGACGCAGCGACGGCGAAGACCGAAGCCAAGAAGGTGGAAGCCGAACGCCGCCAGCGCTCAATTATGCAGGGCTATACCGGCAACATGTGCTCGGAGTGCCAGAACTTCACGATGGTGCGGAATGGGACGTGCGAGAAGTGCGACACGTGCGGCGCGACGAGCGGGTGCAGCTGAGCAGGCTTGCAGTTCTTAAGTGTCTGTTGAGAAATCGAAGCTAGTTCTGGCCAAAAGCCTCTGAAATTGGCCATTTCCGACAGAAGCAATGGCCAGCCCGTCTGGGCACTTAAAGTGCCCGGACGGTGGCCCGTTTTGCGAATTCGCAGCAAATAGCCTGCCTGCATAAGCCTGCAATCTGGGGTTTCGAAAAGGGTTGACGCCTGCTCGAAGACCTGCTGCGGTTCTCCTGGCATCGGAACTCAGGGCGACGTCCAGAGTTTCGTCAGCGAGGTCGAGCTTAATTCGATTTCGGACAAGACGCGTTCCAGGCTCGATCGCACACCGTCACGCCGAAACCCGCGGGATGCTCAAGTTTCGCAAAGGTGGGACGAAACGACTGACCTCCCTGTTGTATCGGAGGCCCTTCATGCTCCAGGAGTCAACACGCAACGAAGCTCTAACCGACGACATCGGCCTCGCGATAAAATGAAGCTGAACCCCATGCTGCCGAAACACCGCCTCATCCTTCTGCGCCATGCCAAATCCGCCTGGCCCGACGGTGTGGCCGACCGTGAACGGCCATTGGCGGATCGCGGGCGCAAGGCGGCATCCGTCATCGGCGCCTATATGGTGCGCGAAAAACTGATCCCCGATCTCGCCCTCGTCTCGCCGGCCCGCCGGGCGCAGGAAACCTGGAAGCTCGTCCGCGGGGCCATTTTGAAAAAGGTCGAACACGAGGCGGCGGATATCTACGAGGTGCCGGCCGAGCGCATGCTCGATGTGATCCGGGCCGTCGAACCTGGCATCCGCACGCTGCTCATCGTCGGCCACAATCCCGGCATGGAGAATGCGGCCTCGCTGATCGCGCCGGACGGCGATGCCGATGCCGTGAGATGCATGCGGGAGAAGTTCCCGACGGCAGGACTCGCCGTCATTGACCTCGATCTCGACGGATGGGACGAGATTGCGGCGGGCACCGGTTATCTCGAGCGGTTCGTAACGCCGAGATCCTTGGGATAACAAGGCCACTTTCCGATTTGAATTTAGTGGACATGGTGCACGGTTCCGATTCTGCCCGCGCCGGTCCGAACGGGCCGTCCACGGCAGAATGGTTCGACAGCGCCGACCTGGCCGGAGAAGCCGTTCTCGTCAACCAATTGGGATCGATTCCACAAGGTAATCCATTGCGGGTATCTCTTCCCTATATGGCGGATGCTACACGCCGGGCAGCCGCTTCCCTCACCCGGTCAGAGTTCCGCCTTCGGGCTCTCCTTGGCCGGTACCTCAGGCCATTGTCAAAAGGGCAGAATGTTGAACAGGCGCTTGCTCGCCCTCGCCGCCCAAGTCGGCGTCACGGTCCCGGCTGCCAATGGAGGGCCGGACGATGGAGTCGGTGGCGATTGGTAGAACCGGTTGAGCATCGCGTCACACACGTAGTGCCCCCAATTCGTCAGATGCTCCGTCTCTCTGGCGCCGAGGAAATGGAGGTAGGTGCCAACCTCGGAGGGAACGACCGAGGATGGCGGCAGTGTGTAAGAGGCGTATGGCTTGAGTTCGGCGTCCTTGCTGTCGATCGACCAATAAACGCCATGGGTTCTTGCACGCAGCGCCGATTTCGCAAGATCATCGAGGCCAAGCCTATCGGCCTGTGTTGCAGCCTTGAAGCCGCCGATCAAGTCTCGTCGCCGCAACGACCTCACCTGATTGTCCGTCGTATCGAGAACGCGTTTCAGCTGGGAGAGATAGTTCCAGTAACCGCGGCTCGAGGAACGCCAAGGCGCACCGGCGTCGCTGACAAGCAGGCAGTCGCAGCGTTTCAGCGCCGGTTCGATGCCGTGATTGTCGTAGACGCCGCCGTCGCTCAATATTGCCCGGCCCGGAGCAACCGGTTCGCCGACGGTGTCGTCGAGTTTTTCCCTCTCCCATGAAAATTGCGACAGGTCCAATCGCAGCGGTGACAACACGGGCGGAAATGCAGCTGAAGCGGCAACCGCGGTTGCGAGCGAAAGTGTCGGGTGGAACGACAAGCCGATCCTGTAATCCGCGATATAGCGGTTCGACATCCGGAAAAGCGAACCGGTGCTGAGATTGCTGGCGCAAAATACGAACCAGGGCGAGCTTGGAAGCTCGCGCAGGCTTGGCGATTTTCCATGGAACAGATGTCGCTCGTAGAGTTTCGCGGCTTCGTCCGCCGCGCTCGAAAAGGGATTGAACACGCCCTTCAGGAAGCTCGGCCCATCAGCGAATAGCTGACTGAAGGCCAGAACGTGATCCAGATATTCGGTCCTGAAGTTGACGGCGATGTCGTTCTCGAAGATCAGCCGGGGCCAGATGTAGGCGAGCAGGCCGGAAGCGATGGATCCGCCCGACACCGACGAGATCATACCGAGCTTCGCCAGAAGACCGGCCTCGTTGAGCCTCGCAAGCGAACCCGCATGGAAAAGCACGGCCCGATAGCCGCCGCCCGAAAGGCAGAGGCCGAGTTTATAACGCTCAGCGGGCTTCTCGGGGTCAACGGATCCCGACAAGACGGCATTCGATGGGGCATGCGCGTCTTCCGACATGCTCAGCCTCACTCAGGAATCTGAGTTTCCCAACATTTCCTCCTCCGGGCGAACCAGCGGTCGCTCGTCTTTGGGCCTGCGCGCTACTTACTCGTATACCTCCGGGAGTTGGCATCGCATTTGTGCCACTCCCAGTTTATTTCGGCTTCATCCTTATAGCCATAGCACCAGTCGGCGCGATTGAGCAGCGAACCGAGTTCGTCGCGCCGTTTGCATGCCCGCAGCGTATCGGGTCCCTTGCGATCGACACTCGTGCGGCAGATGTCGTCCAGTCCTGTCCACTGATGGATCAACCGATCCGGCGCCTTTGCCCCCTTGTCCGTGGCGAGCACCTTTCCGGTCTCGGCCTCGATCTGCAGAGAGGCAGTGTTCCACACGAAAGAGAATTCGGCCATTCCGGAGGACGTCTTACCCGTGTCTCTGTTTCCGGCAAACCACTCGACAATTCCCGACATTTCGCATTTTCCGGCACAGCTGGCCGTCACGGAGCCCGGCTTGACGCTGTAGATGCGCTCCGGCCAGCGTTGGGCGAAGGCTGCCTTCTCCTCCAGGACGGCATCTTTGTCGACCGAGTTTCCGAAGAAGGAAACCTCGTCGGCATAGACGCCCTTCATAAAGGCCAACGCCGAAGCACTGTCTTTCGACCATTCGTCATTGTATCGGTTGACGAAATCAACCGCCTCCGTGGTCAGGTCGCCGGGTTCGGAGGCGGTCATTTCCTCGGAATCGCTCGGGTCTGACGGCATGTCGGCGGGTGTTGCGCTCTCCTGCGGTGCGGCGCCCGGCGGGGGCGGCGCGCTTTCCTGTGCCGAGGGCATATCCTCGGGCGTGTTGATGTTCCAGTCCCGCATTTCCGCAGCGGTGAGATACCGTATATCGGTGCTGTCGATCGACAGGCTGAGCTGCAGCAGATTGGGGCTTACCCCCATCTCGGTGAGATAGCCGATGATCTCGCCGGTCAGTGCTTGAACAGTCGAGACGGCCAACTTGTTGTCGATGGCAACATCGTCGGACAGGGAAACCCGATGCACGCCGATAGAGCCCGGCTCGGCAAATCTTTCAACGCCACCGACGAAGGCGAAGGCGCAAGCCGACGCGCACTCGGCGGCTCTGATCTGTATCGTTTTTGCATTCAGGAGGCGGAGGGCCCGGCCGAACCTGATCGCTGCGACCACGTTTCCGCCGGGCGAGTCAAAGGTGACATAGCTCGGCTGGTACTGCGTATATTCGTCGACAAGCGTCATCGCATCGTCGGAACCCTCGAACACGCCTTTTATCGTCAGGGCGCGCTCTCCCGGCGCGGTCTCCAGACGTTGGTAGGAAATGGCCGCATGCCCCTCCCCGGCTATGGCGACGAACGCCAGCAGCATCGATATCAACGAGACGAATTTCCGCATTCTTCCCCAGCCCTCGAGCACCCGTACTTCTCCTGTCGTCATTCGCAGCATGGCTTGCGCATGTCTGTATAGCCGGACGATGAAAATTACCTGCTCCACCCCAGCCTCATCCGCGACCGGCCAAAACCAATAACGGTCCGAAGAACAATAGCTTCGCAGAGAATGTTGACAGCTGCCCCAGCAGCTCAGATCAATGCACAAGGGCGATCTTCTGGCAAGCGTCACAATCAGAAGTGATGAGACAAGGTAAATGCCGGCCCTCGCCGAAAAGGATCGCAGTTCACCAGACATCATAGACGCGTGCAATTGATATCGGCTATGTCGCCTGGACCGAGGCATTTGACCAGTGAGGCAGTTCGTGACTTCTTCCTATGACAACCACGCCCTTGACCTGAGGAATGATCCCGATTTCTTCGCCCTTCTTGCCGGCAGCTACCAGCGCATTGTCGGCCGCCGTCTTGTGGAGGATGGGCAAGGGCCGGACTGGCTTTACAGCCAAGCGCCTTTCGTGGTCCTCGCGCATAATACGCTGCCCGACCCGCGCTTCATCTATGCAAACAGGACTGCGCAGAACTGCTTCGAATATAACTGGGACGAATTCATCATGCTGCCGTCGCGACTATCGGCCGAGCAGCCTGATCGCGCCGAGCGCCAGCGGCTGCTCGATGCCGTCACGCGCGATGGTTTCGTCAATAACGGCCGCGGCCTCAGGGTCGCGAAATCGGGCCGCCGTTTCTGGGTCGAAAATTTCACTGTCTGGCAGCTTATCGATGAGACGGGCAAGCGGTTGGGCCAGGCTGCGATATTTTCATCGTGGCGGGACGCGTAGTTCCTACGGTTTCACGCGGTCCGGATGCGCTGCCTGAAAGGCGGGGAGTTCAGCGCATCTGGCGTCGATATCGCTGATGCGTCTGAAAGCAGTCATATCAACGCCCCAGCGGCGGGCATTGTAGACTTGGGGAACAAGGCAGAGATCGGCGATCGACGGCCTGCCGCCAAAGCTGAACGCGCCATCGGATTCGCCGAGCATGATCTCCAGCTTGCGAAGTCCATCGCCGATGAAATGCTTCATCCATTCCTCGCGAGCCTCGGCCTTGTCGGTCAGCGTCAGAAGATGCGAGACGACATGGAGGTTGCAGATCGGATGGATGTCCATGGCCATCGCATATGCGAGGGCGCGCACTCTGTGGCGATCGAAGCTATCCGATGGCAGCAATCCGTATTCCGGCCGAGACTCGGCCAGATATTCGATGATGGCCAGCGACTGTGTCAGCGTTTTCCCATCGATCACCAGTGTCGGCACGAGCCCCTGCGGGTTGAGCGCGAGGTAGTCCGGCATCTTGTGCGCACCGTCGAGCAAGTTGATCGGCACCGTCTGATAGTCGAGGCCCAGAAGATTGAGCGCGATCCGCACGCGATAACTCGCCGATGATCGCCAGTAGTCGTAGAGAATGATCTCGTTCATCCCCCGGGCTCGTATCTTCCCACCATCTGCTCGATTGCCCCGAAGATCGAATGGCCGGCATGATCCTTCATCTCGATGCGGACCTGGTCGCCGAACCTCATGAAGGGGGTCTTCGGCGATCCGCTCTCGATGGCCTCGATCATTCTCAATTCGGCAATGCAGGAGTATCCATCTCCTCCCACGCCCACCGGCTTGCCGGGGCCGCCGTCGAGCTTGTTGGAGATCGTGCCGGAGCCGATGATCGTACCGGCCACGAGGTGGCGGGTTTTGGCGGCATGGGCAATCAGCTGGCCGAAGTCGAATGTCATGTCGACGCCGGCATTCGCCTTGCCGAACGGCTTGCCATTCAAGCTTACGAGCAGCGGCAGATGCAGCTTGCCGCCATCCCAGACGTCCCCAAGCTCGTCCGGCGTCACCGCAACCGGAGAAAATGCCGAAGCGGGCTTGGACTGGAAGAAACCGAAGCCCTTGGCAAGCTCCTCCGGGATCAGGCCGCGCAGCGACACGTCGTTGACGAGCATCAGCAGCTGGATGGCGCCGCGCGCAGCCTCGGGGCTGGCTCCCATAGCAACATCGCCGGTGATAACGGCAACCTCGCCCTCCATGTCGATCCCGTAGGCCTCATCCGCCACGAGGATCGGATCGCGCGGCGCGAGGAAACCATCCGAGCCGCCTTGATACATCAGCGGATCGGTCCAGAAGCTTGCCGGCATTTCGGCGCCGCGCGCCTTGCGCACCAGTTCGACGTGGTTGACGTAGGCCGAGCCGTCGGCCCATTGATAGGCGCGCGGCAAAGGCGATGCGGCGTCGTGTTCGTGAAAGCGGATGGTCGGCTGAGCCCCCGTCTCGATGCCTTCGGCAACCAGCCGAAGTCTCGGAGCGACATGCTCCCAGTCGTCGAGCGCCGCCTGCAGGGTGCGGGCGATGTGGCCGACCTCTGAACAGCGGGTCAGATCGCGGGAAACGACGACGAGGCGGCCGTCCCTGGTGGAGTCCTTCAAGGTCGCAAGTTTCATGTCGCAGTTCCAGTGCCGGAGGGGCGGATCTTCATTTGATGCCCGGGGTCCCATCGAACTTGCGTTCCAGGCCATCCCAGCATTCGAGGTAATCCTCCTGCAGCGTTTCGAGCTCGGCTGCGTATTTCGTCAGCTGCTGCGGGTAGCGGGTCTCGAACATGAAGGCCATTGTGTGATCGAGCTTCACCGGTTTGAGTTCGCTGTTGGACGCCTTGTCGAAGGCGAGCGCATCCGGCCCATGGGGCAGCATCATGTTGTGCAGGCTGATGCCGCCCGGCACGAAGCCCTCCTCCTTGGCGTCATACTGACCATGGATCAGGCCCATGAACTCGCTCATGATGTTGCGGTGGTACCAGGGCGGCCGGAAGGTGTGCTCGGCGACCAGCCAACGCGGCGGAAATATCACGAAATCGACATTCGCCGTACCCGCATCTTCGGTCGGCGCAGTCAGCACCGAAAAGATCGACGGATCGGGATGATCGAAGCTGATCGCGCCCACCGGCGAAAACGTTCGCAAGTCATATTTGTAAGGTGCGTAATTGCCGTGCCAGGCGACCACATCAAGCGGCGAGTGGCCGATCTCGGTGACATAGAATTTGCCGCACCATTTCACATGGACGCGGCAGGGTGTTTCCTTGTCCTCAAAGGCGGCGACCGGCGTCTTGAAGTCGCGCGGGTTTGCCAGACAATTGGCGCCGATCGGCCCGCGGTCCGGCAATGTGAATTTCGCGCCGTAGTTCTCGCAGATATAGCCACGCCAGACCGTCTGCTCGCCGACTGTCGTGACCTTGAACATCATGCCGCGGGGGACGAGGCATATCTCCAGCGGCTCGACGTCCATGATGCCCATTTCGGTGAACACTCTGATGGCGCCGAGCTGCGGCACGATCATCAGTTCGCCGTCAGCGTTGAAGAAATAATCGTCGACCATGTCTTCGTTGAAAACATAGGCATGCGCCGACATGCCGACCTGAGTCACGGCATCGCCTGCCGTAGTCATCGTCCGCACTCCCTCCAGAAAGGTCAGCTTCTCCTCAGGCGCGGGGATGGGATCCCAGCGAAGCTGGCCGAGCGGCAGCGAATGTTCGTCCAGGCAAGGCGCGGTTTTCCAGAGCGGATAGGAGGCGTTCGAGAAGCGGCGGCTGTGACGCACGCTCGGGCGAATGCGGTACAGCCAGGACCGTTCATTCGTCCCGCGCGGCGCGGTGAAGGGCGAGCCGGAAAGCTGTTCGGCATAAAGGCCGTAATTGCATTTCTGCGGGCTGTTCTGGCCCTGCGGCAAAGCGCCGGGCAGCGACTCCGTCTCGAAGTCGTTGCCGAAACCCGGCATATATTTCAGCCTGTTTGCCGTCGCCGCTTCCGCATCGGCGGCCTGGATCGATGTCTGGTCCATGCTCAACTCCTCCCCGAAAACTCTACTGCGCCGTAGAGTTTACTCCGCTGCCGTGCCGATGACACCACGCTTGATCTGATCGGCTTCGATCGACTCGAAAAGCGCACGGAAGTTGCCTTCGCCGAAGCCCTCATCACCCTTGCGCTGGATGAATTCGAAGAAGATCGGGCCGATCACCGTCTTGGAAAAGATCTGCAGCAGGATTTTCGTCATGCCGCCGTTCACCACGCCTTCGCCGTCGATCAGAATGCCGTGCTTCTTCATGCGGTCGATCGGCTCCCTATGGCCGTTCACACGCTCATAGGACATATCGTAATAGGTCTCGGGAGGCCCCGGCATGAAGCGCAGGCCGTTATCAGCAAGCCGGTCGGTCGCTTCGTATATATCCTCCGTTCCGACGGCGATGTGCTGAATGCCCTCGCCCCGGTACTTCTTCAGATATTCCTCGATCTGGCTGGTGTCGTCCTTCGATTCATTCAACGGTATGCGGATCTTGCCGCAGGGCGAGGTGATGGCGCGGCTGACGAGGCCGGTGATGCGCCCATCAATATCGAAGAAGTGGATCTGCTTGAAGTTGAACAGATTGCGGTAGAAATCCCACCACTTGTCCATGTTGCCGCGGAAGACGTTGTGGGTGAGATGGTCGAGATAATAAAAGCCAATCCCGGTGGGATTCGGATTGGGCTCGCCAAGCCAATCGAACTCAGCCTCGTAAGCCGATCCCTTTGCCCCATAGGTCTCGACGAAATAGAGCAGCGAGCCGCCAATGCCGACAATCGCGGGAACGTCGAGCACTTTGTCATTTCCTTCATAGGGAACGGCGCCATTCGACACGGCGTGATCGAAGGCGTGCCTGGCATCGACCACGCGCCAGGCCATCGATGGAGCGCAGGGACCATGCTTTGCGACGAAACGGGCCGCATGGCTGCCGGGCTCGGCATTGAGGACATAATTGATGTCGCCCTGGCGCCAGACGGTAATGTTTTTCGTCTTATGCCTGGCAACCGCTACATAACCCATGCGCGTGAAGAGCTCGCTGAGCTTCTCAGGCTCGGGGTGGGCGAATTCGACAAATTCGAAGCCGTCGGTGCCGGCCGGATTGTCGGCGGTGATTTCCGACGGAGGTGCATCATGCGGGAACGGACCCATTTTCTTTTCCTCCAGAGGAGACTGCATTTTCTATGCAAACTATGGCTCAAAACACGCGCAAAGTTCTTGCGTTCTTGATGCAGGAGGAACAAATTATGCACGACCTGTGAGCATTATGGAGATTTTGCGCAATGGATGAGCCCCTCGACAAATTGGATATGCGCCTCCTCTTGGAACTTCAAAAGGATGGCAGGCTCACGAATAACGAGCTAGGTGAGCGGATCGCGCTTTCACCGTCGCAATGCTCACGCCGGCGCACCAGACTGGAAGCCGAGGGATATATTCGCAGCTACCGTGCCCACCTCGATCGGGAGAAGCTGGGGCTCGATATGCTGGTGGTCATTTCCGTCACGCTTGCGACCCACAACCGAGACAATGCCCGCCGATTTTCGCAACTGATCAACGGCCTGCCCGAGGTTCTCGAAGCCTATGCGCTGACCGGCGAAATGGACTATCACCTCAAGGTGGCGACCCGTGGGCTCGCCGATCTGTCGAAGTTCGTCAACGACGTTCTGCTGCCGCACGAATCCGTGCAGCACGTGAAAACCTCAATCGTGCTCGACACGCTGAAAACGTTCGAAGGCTATCCGGTGATGACGCCGGGCAGCCGGCATGGCGACAGCGCGCGATGATTTCGTCGCCGTGCTCAGAGCGGCAGTTCGGTGGAGAATTTCAGCTCGCGCAACACGAAGCTCGATACGACGGTTCGCACATGCGGATTGCGCATGAGATAGCGGGTCATGAAGGCTTCGTAGCTTTCGACGTCCCTCGCCCTTATCTTCAGCATGTAATCGAAGGCGCCCGACAAGGCGTAGCACTCCATGATCTCCGGCCGCTCCAGCACCACTGAAGCGAAAGAAGCCACCGCCTCCTCATGGTGATCCTCCAGCGTGACGTGGGCAATCACGCAGAGCTTGAGATCGAGTTTGCCGGGATCGAGCAACGTCACGCGCTTACGGATGACGCCGTCGGCTTCGAGTTCCTGGATCTTCCGCCAGGCCGAACTCTGCGACATGCCGGCCTTTTCAGCCAGGTCCGCCAGCGACAGGGTGCCGTCGGCCTGGATCAGCTGCAGAAGCTTGCGGCGGAAATTCCCAGTTTCTTTCATTTTAGCCGTCGCATTCGAAAATATCGCCCACCACTATGGCGATAACCGGCATGAAAGAAAAGAAAATCCGTCAAACACGGAGCATAATGGCAGAAATATCGCCATTCCCGGGAGGATCAGCCAATGACCAAGGAAAGCAGCTACACCGCCAAACTGCCCGGCCCGGACGGCCTCTATGACTACACCCCCGAAGAAGATGCAATCTGGGGCGAACTCTACCGGCGTCAGATGAAGCTCTTGGCCGACAAGGCTTGCCAGGAATATCTGGACGGCGTCAAATTGCTGGGGCTCAGACCGGAGAAAGTGCCTCAGCTCCTCGATGTGAACAGACGCCTGAATGAGACCACCGGTTTCGGCGTCGAAGGCGTGCCGGCGCTCATTCCGCCTTCGCGCTTCTATGAACTTCTGTCGCAGGGCAAGTTCCCGCTGGCGACCTTCCTGCGCCGCCGCGAGCATATCGATTATATTGAGGAACCGGATCTGTTCCACGAAGTGTTCGGCCATTGCCCGCTGCTGACCAACCAGAGCTATGCCAATTTCGTCCGGCATTTTGGCGAAACTGCCATGCACCTCGGCAAGGGCTATTCATGGCATCTGTTCCGGATTTTCTGGTTCACCGTCGAATTCGGCCTGATCAACACACCGCAAGGACGCCGATGCTTCGGCGCCGGTATCGTCTCCTCGCCGAGCGAAGCGAAGGCGGCAACGGAAGGCACGGCGTGCGAATTCCGGCCGTTCGATTTGATGAGCGTGCTCCGGACGCCCTACCGCATCGATATCCTCCAGCCGATCTACTATGTCATCGACAGCTTTGCCGATCTCGAGTCGATCGTGGAGCAGGATATCGGCGGCGCGATCCTCAAGGCGAAATCGCTGGGAGATTTCGCCCCGGCTTTCGAAGCCAAGGCTTCGTAATCCTGACGCGGCGGTAGCGTGTGAGTAGTCGTCAGATCCTGCGTTTCACTTCGGATCGGCGGAGCTGCGATTGACGAATTCGACGCGGACGCCCGGCTTGACCATGCCGGCCAGCTCTTCGGCGTCCCAATTCGTCAGCCGTACGCAGCCATGCGAGCCGATCTTGTCGATGAGCTTCGGCTCCGGCGTCCCGTGTATGCCATAGGTCGGCTCCGTCAAATCGATCCAAACGCTGCCGACCGGACCGTTCGGTCCCTTCGGGATTGTTAGAACCTTGTCGTTCTTCCCCTGCTTGAAGTTGCGCTTCGGATCATATCGGTACACTGGCATTCGCGCGACACCCTTGACCTTGTGCTTTCCTGAGGGCGCCGGATTGTCCTCGCTGCCGATGGTCGCGGGATAGACGGCAAGCAGCGATCCATCCTCGCCATAGGCCAGCACCTGCCCTGCCTTCTTGTCAGCCTCGATGCTTTTGACCTTGCCTTGCCTGGGAGGGCCCGGATTAACGACCCACACCTTGTCGCCGGGCGCGAACTGCGAACCCGGGTTGAGCGCGTTCAAGAGATCGAGATCCATGTGGAAGCGCTCGGACAGCTTCTCCGCAACGCTGGTATAGCCGAGGCTCTGCATCTTTGCCTTCTCGCCGTAATCCTCAGGAATTCTGTCAACGAGCCCCGTGGCGTCCTCCGGCGAGACGACATAGCTTTCGATGATGGCCGAATTGTCTTCCAAGCGGGAGGCGACATCCGGATCCGGCCTGCCGTCGACAGGAAGCTTGTTCATCGCCTCGAACCCGGCCACAGCCTTGTCGACGTTCTCGCCGGAGAGACCATCGATCACGCCGGGAGAGGAGCCGGCACGGTCGAGCAGGACCTGGAGGCGGACGATCGCCGGATCCGGATCTGACGGCGACAGCTTTCCTTTCCCGATGTCGGCAAGGGAAGCGGCATTGATCGCTTCGGGACGAAGCTCCCGCGCGACGGCGCCGCCAACGGAGAGGGCCAGAGCGAGCAGCGACATCGGCAGGGCTGTTTTCATGGACAACAAATGGCCGACGTGGGAATTTGTTCCCACGTCGGGCCGGCGTTGTCGACGCAGCATCTACAAGTCCGCGAGACTCCGGTCACTGCGCCTTCGCTTGCTTCCTGGCTTCGCGTGATCTTGCGGCGTGCCGGGCGGGCCTCAGTTCTTCGATCGTCGGCCGCCACCATTCGGCATTTCGACGGGGAGACGTTTTCGCAGGCCAGGTACGGACAAGTTCGTCGAATGTCGGCACCCGCCAAACTCCCCAGAGATGATCCTCGGTGACACCGGGATAGAAGTCCGCGACCAGAGCCGGATCGACCAGTTCGCCGGTGATATAAGTAAAAACAACGATCCCATACGCGGTCGCCACCGGACGTCCTGTCGGCGGCAGGTCGTCGGCCGCAAGGGGGTAACGGCGTCGCTTGCGTTCCGCTGCGCGAAGCCTGCTGCGCACCTCCCCTTCGGTTCCCTTCCGCTCCTCGGCACGCCGTCGCCTCTCCTCCGGTTCGTTTCTGCGAGCCGCCGCTTCGATGTCGGGCCATCTGCGTCGCAGTTCCTCATAGGATCGAAAGGGCACGTGCCATATTCGAAGATCGCCGTCCCATAACGAGAACGGCACCTCGCGCAGCTCATCGACGACAGTTTTTGAATAAGGCGTGCGGATTCGAAAGCCGGCCTTGCCGAGTTCCAGATATGGACTGTCGATGGGATCGAAGGCGAAGGCATCGCGCCCCTTCGCATCCGCATGCGCGTCGGCTTCGGCCTCCAGCTCGGCAAGCCATCGACCGATGCGACGGGACGCGGTTCGGCCGGGAACGAACCAGGCTTTTCGCACGTCGTTCCAGCGGGCACGAGGGAAACGGTTCCGGAACTGGTCGACCGTTATTCTGTCGTAAGGAAAGGAAACCTCTGCACCTGGCTTCGGCTCATGGTCACCGAGCGACTTCTCGTCCCGGTCAGCGGGCGATTTTGTTTCGATCATAGGGGGAGAACGCTCCCGCGCCAGGATCGGTTTCCTCGGGCCGTGCGTCGCCTTAACGACGCTAGTGAACCGTCTTCGACGGCTTCTGCGGGTGCGAAATGTTATGCAGCGTCGCCATGAGCTTTTCGAACTCGTTCAAGACACGGTTGAACTCGGCGTCCGGCATCGTGACGATTTCCGATACCGTCGAAGAAACCGACGCGATCAGTTTATCGATCCAAACGCAGCGATCGGGCGGCACATTTCCGAGAATATCGCGACGAAGTATCTTCAACTCGCGAAGAATGCGAACGATAAGGGCTCCGCGCTCCGCCCTGCTCAAGAACGGAAGCCTTGTCTGCGCTTGGTGGATTTCTGCTATCAGCGTCGTCGCCATCCCCGCTCTCCGCCCCCTCAAATGCAACCGGATATCACAACCGGTGCGATTACAACACGGACTTTAGTCTGGCTAGGCGGCACGGTTCCATTTTGTACGCGCTGCCCCTCCATGGTTAATTGCTCGTCGCGACCAGATCCGACATGTCGCAATTGCGGCGTGGACCATCCCATGGCTGATAGGTGTTGTCTTCCGGCCGATACGATCTGTATCGGGCGGCACATCGGGCTGCCGCCTGCGCATTGACTTTCGTGCGGCCGTCTTCAGGGCTTGCGGCGATATTCTGCTGGAACGGTGAGGAGCATTTGCGGATCTCGCCCTTATAGGATCGGTAGCTGTTGGTCACAGGATCGAAGGAACGGTAGCGCTTGGCGCACCAGGCAAGGTGCTCGGCGGCGAATTTTGGCTGCGGTGCCTGCAGTTCTGTCGACGGACGAGCGGGTTGCGAAGCCATACTTGGCGCGACGGTCGCCGGAGCCTCGGTGACATAGCTGGAATAGACCGGCGGAATTCGCTCATAATGCTGCCGACGTGGATCGACCTTCACCGGACTCGTCGTCCATAGATCGGGGGCGGCAAGGTCCGTGAGCGCGGGCGGTCCGGAATCCGCCACCACATGCGAGGCAACGGAGGCCGCTGCCATGCAGGCGCCAACCGAGCTGACGATGCCGAAGGCGACGGTCGCAATGGCATTCATCAGCTCGCTCCCTGCTGTTGTGCCTGGGGGACCCAGACACGCGGCCCGGCGCTGCTGTGACCGCCGGTGGCGACCAGCACGGCGATAATGCCGGCGATCGCCAAGAGGATGGCGATCAGCGGCACGGCGAGACCAGCGGATTTCTCTTCGGAATAGATCATGTTCCCTCTCCTCGATCTGTGCGGCCGCACGACGACGCTGCCGTCCATCGTGCGGCCAACCTCAAAGCTGATGTGCGAAAGGAAGACGCGGCAGGGCCACGTGAACAATCACGTCACTTGATCACCTGAATCACCTTGCGGGACGAGGGTTCGACAATGACACGCTCGTCATTGACCACCGCGTAGGCATATGTCGGATCGTCCGGAACGGGGGTCACCACGACCGTTTCCGGTAGTGGCTGGCCGACGACCACCTTTTCCTTCACAACGACGCGTGCCGACGGTGCCGGAGCCTCGCGGACATAGGTGACGACCTTCTCAGGCGGCGGATCGATCGCCGTGCCGACGACTGCGCCGGCAACGCCGCCGATGGCAGCACCGGCGGGACCACCGACGATGGCTCCGGTGATTGCGCCACCAGCCGCACCATTCACGGTCGAGGACTGGGCGAATGCGACACCTGACATCAGGGTCATGGCTGTTGCCGCGCCTGCAATAAGCTTGAAGAGCATCTTTTCCTCCTTGCCTTTCAATGCGGCCTGCTTGCCGCTGCCAAACCAACTTGCTGGCAACGAGGTCGTTCCACGCCCCGGACCTCGGTCTGAGGCATCCCGGCCCTTGGTCTGGATTTCAATATTCGTTGGCGGCGCTATTCTCGAGCCGAACGCCATCGCATCGCCGGCTTGGGCAGGAGGCCGAAGGAGATGACACGATCCAACCGCCGGGAAGCTGGACGCAGGCGCCTGGCCATGCGTCTGCCGCAAATGCGGACGCTGATCATGCAGGCACGGGACCCGTGGCAGCTCGAGCTTTTCGAGGCCTATCAGATGGCAGTCGAAGCGCGTGATCGGCTTAGAAGACGACGGTTCAATTTGAAGCTGGTGCGGGAATATGACGAAACCTGTGTCGAGATCGAACAGCACGTCATCGGCGCGATCCATGCCCCTCCCCACCCCAACGACAGCCTCATCCCCTAATCGGCGACCGTCAGTTCAATCCAGGCGCCAGGGCAATGCTTGTCCGTATGAGCCCCGGCACCGGCTATCCGCGCGCAAGAGGATGCCGGAAGGGGTTAAGGGGTCCGGCCGGAGACGACCAGGGCGCTCATGCTGCCGCAAGGACGGGCGCCATGGCGGGACGCCACCCGCTCGGCCACCTCATCAACAATCTCCGACATGCGCTCCGGTGCCCGCGATTCAATTTCTCCGCTGAGCGGCGTGCCCCGGCAGAAAGCGGTCGCGACATCATGTGCTGTGGCCGCGGCAGAGGTCAGTTCGAGCCGTTCGCAGGAAACGGCCTCGAAGCCCGCCGATGACACTTCAGCCTTGATCGAGTCAGGGTCGAAATACGAATATGGCAGGCGCCTCAGGAAATCTGGAGGATCCGGCGGGAAGATGCCTGCCAGACATTCGTCCACACATCGTGCGAAATCGTTGGCAGCAAGCGAATCCCACGTCGAAAACAGGAAATGGCCTCCGCTCCGCAACACTCTCTTCGCCTCGCGATAAGCCTTCGGCTTGTCAGGAAAGAACATGACACCGAACTGGCACGCGACGAGATCGAACATCAAATGGGCGAACGGCAGATCCTGCGCATCCGCGTGCATCCAATGCGTTCGCGACATCGTCAGAGATGGTGCGCCGACATCGATCATCGCCTGGCTGAAATCGGTGGCAACGATCTCGGCCGTCGGATCGAGCTTCGCCCGCAGAGCGCGGGTCAAAGCGCCAGTCCCCGCCGCGACTTCGAGCACGCTGACCGGCTTCGACCGTTCGGCGACGATTGCCATCTCCGACGCGTAGGGCTCGAAAAGAATCGGTACGAGAAGGGCCTGGTAAAGGTCGGCGACGCCTGCCCCGAACGGTGTGGGTGACGCGACAAATGCGGCGTCTGCGCCGCCTTCGATGTTCGCAGAAGTTGTCACCATAAGCCTCCAAACCCAACTCCATCAGAACTGAAATATGGCTGAACCCGCTGTTGTCCACGGGGACGGACCTTGGTCCCAGGCCCCTTCGACCGAAGTCCCCGTAGAGGAACGACCGCCTGACCGCGTCGTTTGAACGATACGTAAGGAGATCCGCACATGCCCCAGAGGAACAGATCCCATGCCAATGACGCTTGGAACATCTCCGTCATCGCCCTCGTCATCGTTCTGGCCGGCCTTCTCTATGTCTTCGGCGCAGCTATGTCAGGCGATAGCCTCCAATTGACCGAGAGCATCAGAGGCGCAGAGATCTTCGATACCAGGAATCTGCCCTGATCCCGTCTGGAAAAACTCTAAAGACGCGGTAGGTTAGTCGGCAAAGTCTCATGCCGGTATCAAAATGAATTGGCTTCGCCGCTGGAATGCCCGCTCACTCGCCTCGCAATTTTTCATCGCGGGTGGCTTGGTCTCGGTCGCCGCCATGTTTCTGGTGGGCATTCTTGTTACCCATCTGATCGAGGAAGCCGTCATTCATAATTCCGGCGCGGCGACGGCGCTTTACGTCGACAGTGTGGTGGCGCCGCTGCTTCCCGACATGCAAACGGAATCTCTGCTGGACGAAGGCAGCGCTCAGGCTCTCGACGAAACGCTCGGCCAGGGGGCGCTTGGCAGGCGCCTTGTCTCTTTCAGGCTGTGGCGAAACGACGGCACCATCCTCTACTCGAACAACAAGGAACTGGTGGGCCAGAAGTTTCCCCTGAACGCCAAGCTGCAGAAGGCATTCGCCGGCTCGCTCGTTGCGCGCTACGAGATTGCCGATGACCCGGAAAGCGGTACCGAGCGCGCGATCGGCAAGCCGCTGATGGAAATCTACAATCCGGTTCTCCAGCCGTGGTCCGGCCAGGCGGTCGCTGTGCTCGAATTCTACGAGACGGCAGAAGGCCTCGGCGACAGTCTGGCGCACGCGAGGCTGCAGAGTTGGGGGGCCGTCGCCGCTCTCACAGGCATCTTTTTCCTCGTTCTCTCCGCCCTGGTGTTTCGGGGAAGCCGCACGATAGAAGCACAGCGCAGGGATCTCAAGGAACGGGTCAAGGAATTGTCTGCGCTGCTGGCGGAAAATCGCGGGTTGCAGCGGCGGCTGCAGCGCGCCTCGCAGCGCGTGGCGGCGCTGAACGAAACATATCTGCGCAGCATCGGCGCCGATCTTCACGACGGTCCGGCACAGCACATTGCCTATGCTTCACTGCGGCTGGACAGCGACTTATTGATCAACGCATCCACCGAACCCGAAGCACGGGAAAAAGAACTTGCCTGGATACGCTCGAGCCTCGCCGAAGCCATGACGGAAATCCGCAATATCTGCAGTGGCCTGGTGCTCCCGCAGATCGAAAAGTCGTCGATCACCGAGATCGTGCTGCGGGTCGTCGAAGCGCATCGGCACAAGACGGAAACCGTTGTCGAAACGATCATTGACGAGGATGGACCCGAACTCGCCGCTGCCGTAAAGATCTGTATCTATCGCTTCGTTCAGGAAGCCTTGAACAACGCCTATCGCCATGGCGGGGGCGTTCAGCAGACCGTGAAAGCCGTGTCGCACAATGGTCATGTTTGTGTGGCGGTCAGTGATCGTGGCGATGGTTTCGACCCGACGGAGGTGAGGCCGACAAGCCTCGGCCTGGTGGGGCTGCGCGAACGCATCGACAGCCTGGGGGGATCTTTCGATATCGAGACGGGCGAAGGGGGAACGACCGTGACCATGACCTTCGAGCCTATGGAAGCTGGAGACTAGAGATGACACCAATCACCGTCGGGGTCGTGGACGACCACCCGCTTTTTCGCGAGGGCGTAACGCGCAGCTTGTCGGAGATGAGCGACTTCGTGGTCATTGGCGAAGGCGCCAGCAGCGAAGACGCCGCCATGATCGCCTCGAACAACCGCCCCGATGTGATGCTTCTAGATGTTTCGATGCCCGGCGGCGGATTGGCTGCGATCGGCGATGTCCTGGCGCTGAGCCCGTCGACGAAAGTGCTGATGTTGACGGTGTCGGAGGAGGTGGACACGCTGCTCGGAGCCCTGCAGCAGGGCGCGATGGGCTACGTTCTCAAAGGTGTCGGCTCCCGCGGTCTCGCGGAAGCGATTAAAACCGTCCTCAGCGGATCGCGATATGTCTCGCCGACGATGTCGGCGAAGGCGATGGAAAATTCGCTGCAAAACGGAAACTCCGACAAGAACAGTCTGACGCCAAGGGAGCGCGAGGTGATGGATCTCGTCGCCCAGGGTCTGTCAAACAAGCATATCGGCCTGCGCCTCAACCTGCAGGAAAAGACCGTGAAGCACCATATGACACAGATCCTGAGCAAGCTCGGCGCTTCGAACAGGACCGAAGCGGCCCTGCAATGGCGCGAACGGCGATAGCGCCTGGTCGATCTGCGATCCCTACCGCGCCGTTTTCCGCATTCTGCCTCAGCGAAGGAAATTGCTCAGCCGGTTTGCGTCGCCAGCCGTCGCCTGCCTGCTTATGATCGTCCTGCCCTTCGAGTCCTTCATGATATATCGGCCACTGCGAAGGCTTTCGGTGATGCCGTTCGCGTGTCGAACGTTGATCGACCCATCGGTGCCTTCGGTCGCTCTGGCCTTCGATCCTGTCGGCGACGAGGCTGATGAGGAAGAGGATCGGGCGTTGCTGTTGGAGCTTCCACCTGCGCTGCTGCCGGAACCGCCGTTTCCGCCCCCATTGCCACTGCCTCCCCCGTTGCCACTGCCTCCCCCGTTGCCACTGCCTCCCCCGTTGCCACTGCCTCCGCCGTTGCCGCTTCCGCCGCCGTTGCCGTTCCCGTTATTGCCGTCTTTTGCCTCTGCGTGTTTCACCGACAGAACGCGAAGCGAGCCATCGAGATTGATTGTCACAGGCGATGCGGCAACTACCAAGGCCACAGCCGCGCTGCCGCCCAATCTCAGAAAATCCCGTTTCGAGATAGTCAACGCCATTCCCTTGTTCATCCGTTTTTCGCCGTTCCTACGCTTATGGAAGGCCTTGAGGATTTTCGCTTTTCCGAAGCCTAAATGCAACCGGACCTAGGTACTAAGAAAAGGCAGGACTTTGGTCCGGCATGCAGTGGATGCGCCCCCAAGCGATGTCATCACAAATACTGACTCGGCGCGTATATTGTCGACATTGTCGCCGTGGTGTTGCTGGATGAGGCGCAGACGCATTTTTCTGGAACTTCTTTCCTCGTCATCGCTTTGATTATCAAAGTGCAACAGAGGACACCGCGATGCCGAACCCGAATGATTCACCCGCCGTCCAGTCCCTGCGAAAAGAGCAGGCAGAGCAGCGAAAACAGTCCCGAAAGGGTGAACTGGACAAAGCGATCGAAGACACGTTTCCCGCGTCTGATCCTGTTTCCGCCACTCATACCTCCATCCCCGCCGGTCGCAGCGATGTCGAGGCGGCTGAGCGGGTGAAGCGGGAGCCTGATCCGACCGCGCTTGACCAAGACTATCCGCTGGTCGATCAAGCCCTACGCTCCACCGGCCAAATTGCCCGCGCCTCGGACAGATTCGATGCCGACCGCGAGGAACTGCGCGCGCTTCAGAAAGAAGCCGGTCGGATGGCGGAGTCCGCCTCGGAGCTGGCGTCCGGAACAGCCCGTCTGGCAAAGGCGGAAGCTAGGAGTTTCGTCCAGGACATCGAGGATCGGATCCGCCGGCAGCCCCTGACGGCTGCAGCGATCGTCGCCGGCATCGCCTTCGTCTTCGGCGCGACGCGCTGAGAGGACCACGATGGCGAGCCAATGGACCGGCGGCTGCCTGTGCGGATCCTGCCGTTACGAATTCGCCGGCGATCCGCCGCATTCGGGATACTGCCATTGCGACATGTGCAAGAAAGCGACCGGAGGTCCTTTCGCGGTTCTTGTCCAGGCCAAGGTTGAAGATCTCGTCTGGATAAAAGCTTCCCCTGCCGTATACCGATCCTCACCCATTGCGACACGCGGCTTTTGCGGCAAATGCGGAACGCCGCTCTTCCTTCAGTATGACGGCGACGAACTGATCCGCGTGACGGTCGGCTCGCTCGATCGCCCCGACAGGATTCGCCCGGCAGGTCATTACGGCGTGGAGAGCCGGCTTGACTGGGCCAACTGCGGGCGCGGACTACCGGAGGAGGAAACTCAGGAGCGCTTCTGAAGCATGCCGCGCAAAATCATGCTGCGGCTTTGCAGCGCTGACATGCGTTTGAAGTAGACCGGTGACGCGCGACAAGTGAACCTGTTAGATTGCGCCAGCTTCCCGATCTTGCCAGCACCGCTTCGCATGAGCTCTCATGAAAATCGCAACCTACAATGTCAACGGGATCAACGGGCGACTGACCAACCTGCTGCGCTGGCTGAAGGAGGATAGTCCCGATGTCGCCTGCCTTCAGGAACTGAAAACCGACGACGCCAGGTTTCCGCGAAAAGAGCTCGAACGGGCCGGCTACGGCGCGGTCTGGCACGGGCAGCGATCCTGGAACGGTGTCGCGATCCTGGCAAAGGACACGACACCGATCCTGACACGGCGCGGTCTTCCGGGCGATCCTGATGACACCCACAGCCGGTATATCGAAGCCGTCATCGAGGGCATGCTGATCGGATGCCTGTATCTGCCGAACGGCAACCCCTTTCCGAGCGCCAAGTTCGAATACAAGCTTCGCTGGTTCCGTCGCCTGCACGCCTATGCCGCCGAACTGCTCGAAATCGAGGTGCCTTCCATCCTTGCCGGCGATTTCAACGTCATGCCGACGGAGATCGACGTCTACAAGCCGGAGCGCTGGCGAGACGATGCGCTTTTCAGGCCCGAAGTCCGCAAAGCCTATGCCCGGCTCGTCTCCCAGGGTTGGACGGATGCCATCAGGCATCTGCATCCGGACGAGCGCATCTACACCTTCTGGAAATACTGGCGGAACAGTTTTGAGCGTGACGCGGGGCTTCGGATCGACCACTTTCTGCTCAGCCCGACGGTGGCGCCGTGGCTTCGATCTGCGACCGTCCGGCGCAAGCCGCGGGGGTGGGAGCATACGAGCGACCACGCACCCGTCATGATCGAGCTCGATATTGCCGCAGCTGAAGCCGGGTGAGCGGCAATGCCATCGATCGCAGAATATCGGGGAACCTGCGATGCCTGCCGGAGTTTGCCTGCAAAGGAGATTGTCCGATGCGCACGAAGCCCATTTCCGATTCCGTCAAGCTTCCGCCGAAATCGTTGAACGAGGATACTCGGGACGGCGAGTTGCCCGAAGCCAATATCGACGACCAGCGCAAGCCTCCCGTCAGCATGGGCATCAGCCGCGAGGCGGGCGACGGCGTCCCCGGCTCCGACCCTGAGACAAGCCGCGTCGATCAGAAGGGTCGCATTCCTGCCCCGCAATTCTCCAACCGGAAGTGATCGTCATGGGCGAGAGCAAGAACTATCTCAATACCGATGAAATCCGGGCCGACGATCAATTGTCGCCGAAACCGGTCGAAGGAAAAGATCCACCACGGCATGTGCGCAAAAGCGAGGAAGCCGTTGCCGAAGACTCCGACGATACGGAGCGCATCCGGGTTCCGCCAGCGGTCGCCAATCCTGATTGATACGATTACAGCATCGCCTCATTCGCCGCCGTCCAGATCATAGATGCGGCCCGTCAACCAGGCGGGCCAGTCGCGTTCGAAAAAGGATCTGGCGCCTTCGTCCAAATTGCGGTTCGGACGGGTTGAAAGCCTGATCTCATCGCCGTCGAGCCTAACGACGATCTGCTCCTGGCGATGCGCTTCGCTTTCCTTGCGGAAACGATAGTCCTCCAGTGGACCGGCGCTCGCCTGCGGAAGGAATTCGCCCTCCGCATCGCAGATCGCGCGTGCACCCCGACTGCCGCCGCCCCTGCCAATGAAGAAGTCGAGCGCGCTCAGCACCGCTTCCGAGGCGAGCGCCATGTGCCGCCATTGCACACCTCGGACCGCTTCGGCCGCGCGGTCGTGGGCGAGGCCGTTGGCGCGGACTTTGGCGTTCAGCGCCCGCGCTTCGACCAAGGCCTGGCGGACGCTCCTTTGATCGCAGATGATGCCCGCCTTCTCGCTCATGCGCGCCTGCACCGCCGAGCGGACCGCTTTGACGGTGAGCGGGCTTTCAGTCCGCAGCGCGGAGAGGAGATCGGCGATGCCCGCCTCCGCGGCTTCCGGTACCGGTCCTGCGGCAGCCCGCTTCGCCCCGCCGCCGGCGCCGATGTGTTCGGCCACCCTGGTGCCGAAGACCTGTCCGGCATTCAGCGCCGCTCCACCGGGCCGTGTTACCCCATGTGTCCCTGCCGCTTCCCCGACCGCGTAGCAGCCCCTAAGATTGGTGCGGCCCCAGCTATCGACCATGATCCCGCCGTTCATGTGCTGGTTGTTGACCGCGAACTCCAGCGGCTCTGCGGCAATATCGATCTTGTAGCGGCGATAGAGCTCGATCGCGAGCGGGTTCATGTGCTTCAACCGATCGATCGGCATTTCCTGATCGGCGCCAGCCTTGCCGAGATAGAGACGGACGTCCTCGTCCAGCCGTTCCAGGCTGAATGGCAGGTCGCCGGGAACGGGCAGAGGATTACGATTGAAATCCATAAAGACGCGCCGACCCGCTGCGGTCTCACGGTAAATGGCGAGATCGACCAGGCTCGAGCCGAAATCAAGCAGGCGGGTCGCGTGGAACGGCCATTGATAGCCCTTACGGAAGATGTTTGACGCCAGCTCCTGGGTACTTCGATAATATCCCGCCAGGAAATGGTGTTCGGCGCCTTCGCCGTCGACCGAATAAATGTGCGGAATCGCCTGGACATATGTTCCGGACAGATTCCACGGGAATCCCTCCCTGCGCGTTCCAATGCCGAACTGGCTTTCGGTCAGGTTGACGAGTTCCACGCCCGCTTCCAGCGCCAGTCCGAGGGAGCCGAAGCAGCCGTTGGGATAAACGCTGTCGCGATAAAGTTCGCCTGGGCCGCCGGCTGCGAGCACGATCACGTCACTCACGAACAAAGCGATGCCGAGCGGGTTTTCCTGCCTACGGTCCCCGGCGCGCATGACGAGCGTGCCGGTGACGTTACGCTCAGCCCCCTCGCCTTCCATGAGGATCTTGACCGCGGTGGTCTGGTTGTAGAACGGCACGCCCAGTCGGATCGCCTCCTCCGCCAGCACCTTGACCATCAAGCGCGAGGTGCGCGGGCCGCAGCTGGTGGCGCGTCCGACCTCGTCATGGTCGGTCTGATATCTCAGCGTTCCGCCGAGCGGATCCTGGGGCAGCGGCAGCCCCAAGTACTGCAGCGATGCCATCATCCGTGACGAGCCGACCGCTTCGACATAGGCCGTGTCCTCGTCCATCGCGCCGCCGCTGCCGATGGCGCGGGCCATCGCCCGGTAATTGTCGCCCTGGTCGGCCGTGTTCGCGGTGTGGAGGGTTTGCTTGTCGGAGCCAGAGCAGGCCGAGGTTCCGCCCCAAGCGCTTTGGCTGATAATGACGACATCGACGCCGCGCCGCTTCATTTCCACCGCCGCACGCAAACCCGCAGCGCCAGATCCGACGACGACGCAGCCGGCTCGGTAGATCGGTACGTCGATGCCAGCCAGGCGGGCTCGACCGGAAGCAGGCGGCTCCGGCGGAAGCCGCGGCATATCGACATCGGTCAGTGCGTCAAGAATTTCCTGCGGAACATCTATGGTCATCGGCGCGTCACAATCAATTGAGCGGGATATCCACCCAGCGTCTCTGCCGGGAGGACTCCATGCAGGCGTCGACAATCTGGCAGATGTGGTGGCCGGCATCGAATGTCGGCCACATCGGCTTGTTTGCGACGATCGATCTTATGACTTCGGCCACCTCGATGATCTTGCTTTCATTGTAGCCTATGCCGAAATTCGGCAGCGGAAGGAAGGCCCTGAAGGTGGGGTTCTCAGGCCCGACGTCGATCTCGCGAAAGCCCCGGCGTCCGGTGCTGTCGTCGTTGGAGTAAAAACGCAACCGGTTTATCTCGTCATAGGTATAGGCGATGCTGCCTTTCGTTCCGTAGACTTCGTAGGTCTGCATGAATTTGCGGCCGGTGGCGACGCGGCTGAAGTCGACGATGCCGGCGGCGCCGTTTTCGAACCGGCACAGCAGGTTCGTCGCGTCGGGATTGGTGATATCGGCCCAGGCCTCGTTGCCCGACAGTTTCACCTGCTCCCCATAGGCAAGCCCCTCGACGATCGGCCGGCGCGGGGTGACGATGAGATTGTCGGCGATCAGAGAGCTGACGCGGCCGACAAGGAAATCCATAAAGCTGAAGATGTGCGAACCGGTATCGCCGACGATCCCGGTCGGCGCGAGCTTGCCATCGGCGCGCCACATGAACGGTGCTGTGGGATCCCCATACATGTCGACGTGCTGGCAGCCGCGAAACAGCTTGACCTCGCCGATTTCACCGGATTCGATGATCTCTTTCGCCAGATCATGAACGGGGTTTCGGGGAAAGGCGTGTCCGACACGGGTAATGACACCCTTTTCTCTGGCGATCTCGGCCAGCTCCAGCGCTTCGTTAGCGGTATTTGCCAGCGGCTTCTCGCAATAGACATGTTTGCCGGCCAGCAGGGCCGCCTTGGCCACCGGATAGTGCAGATGGTCGGGCAGGCAGATATCGACGAGATCGACTTCGGGATCGGCAACCGCCAGCTTCCAATCCTGGTAGATCCTGGCCCCCGGCGCCCTGTTGCCAATATCCTGCGCTACGTCAGGGTTGCTGTCGACAAGCGCAACGATCCGCGCCGTTCCATCCGACACGCCGAAGAAATGCGGAAAGGTCTGATAGGCCATCGTGTGGACCTTCCCCATCCAGCCAGAGGCGCCAAGCACTGCAACTTTCACTACAGACATTGTCGTTACTCCTTAGCGTATTTCGGCGCGGGCCCGCGGCCTGGTATCATTGCGTTCATAGGCAAAGATCGCCGACGGCAGCGCAGGCAGGCCCCGGATGAGGTCCGATCCCTTTTCGCCGACCATGATCGTCGGCGCGTTGGTGTTGCAGGACGGCACGCGCGGCATGACGGAGGAATCGCAGACCCTCAGGCCTTCGAGGCCGTGCACCTTGAGATCGAGCCCGACAACAGCGTCAGGCCCTGTTCCCATCTTGCAGGTGCCCACCGGATGATGGTCGGTCTTGGCACTGGCGCAGCCATAGTCGAAAAGCTGCTCGTCGGTCATGACCTTCGGTCCCGGCAGCCTTTCGGCCATGACATAGGGTTTCAGCGCCGCCTGCTGCATGATTTCGCGGGCGATCTTGAGCCCCTCCAGTGACATCTTCCTGTCATGGGGATCAGACCAGTAATTGGGATCGATCAAAGGAGCCACAGCGGGATCGGCGGATGAGAGACGCACCGTCCCTCGCGAGCGCGGATGCAGATAGGCCGAGTTGAGCGTGACCCCGGCATTTTTGAGCCGCTCCACGCCTGCTTCGATGCCGGAACCCAGGCCGAGGTGGAACTGAATATCGGGAGACCGTGCGTTAGGATCGGCATACCAGAAGCCGCCGGTCTCGAAGAGCGACGAGGCGACCGGACCGGTGCGGAACAGGACATATTGTATCCCCGCCCAAAGCGTACGGTGCAGCTTCGCGACGCCGTCATAGGTGTGATCGCCGGTGCATTCGGCGATAACGAACAGATCGAGATGGTCCTGAAGATTGCCGCCAACGCCAGGCAGATCATGGAGGGGCTTGACGCCCACCGCAGTCAAATGATCGGCCGGCCCTATGCCGGACTGCAACAGGAGCTTCGGCGATCCGATCGCGCCTGACGAGACCAGGACTTCGCGTTCAGCGCGCACGACCTCCAGGCCGTGTCCGGTGGCGATCTCAACGCCGACCGCGCGGCCTGCCTCCAGCAGGATACGGACGACACGCGCGCCCGTGCGGATCGTCAGATTCTTCCGGTTCCTGATCGGCGAGAGATAGGCAAACGACGCCGACGACCGGCGGCGATTGCGCTGGGTGAGCTGGTAAAATCCGACGCCGGCCTGCTGGCGGCCGTTGAAGTCGTGATTGTAGGGTATTCCAAGCTCCTGTCCCGCGCGGATATAGGCGTCGCAGATCGGCAAGGGTGCAGCCGGCATCGAGACACCCAGCGGACCGCCATAGGCGTGGTAATCGTCGGCGAAACGCTGATTGTCCTCCGCACGTTTGAAATAGGGCAGGATCGAACGGTAGTCCCAGCCCGCGCAGCCATCTTCACTGGCCCAGAGATCATAATCGGCCGCGTTTCCGCGGGTGTAGAGCTGCGCATTGATCGACGAGCCGCCGCCGATGATCTTTGCCTGGGTATAGCGGAGCACCCTGCCCTTCATGTGCTTCTGGGGAACGGTTTCCCATCCCCAGCTGGCGACGCCCTTGGTCATCTTGGCAAAGCCGGCGGGCATGTGGAAAAGAGGATTCCAGTCACCTCCGCCCGCCTCCAGAAGCAGTACCTTGACATCGGGATCTTCGCTGAGGCGGCTCGCAAGAACACAGCCCGCAGGGCCGGCACCGGTGATGATATAGTCGAATCCCATTTTACTGTCCTATTTGAAGCCGGCGCGCGCCAACGGATCTGCCTGTGTCTGCAAGTCTGTCGACGCGATGTGATGGGCAACTCTGAGCGCTTGGCTGGCGACGGTGAGCGCCGGATTGACCGCAGCCGATGTGGGCAGAAACCCGGCGTCGACGACGAAAAGATTGCCGTGATCGTAGGACCGGCAGTATGGATCCAGTGGCGCCGTTGCCGGGTCGTTTCCGATGCGGATCGTTCCGCACTGATGGGACGGCGTGCGTTTGTCGAAGGGTCTGGACAACACGATCGGAAAACCGATCGACCGCAGGATCGCCTTCAGCTTGGCGACCAGCGCAAGATGCGCGTCCCAGTTGGTCCTCTGCCATTTGAGGACGATCCGATCGCCATCGACCATCACGCGGCTTTCGGGATTCGGAACGTCCTCGCTCATCGCATAGAAGTCGATGGCATGGTCCGTCATGAAACGCAGAAGCCATTCCGGCGCCTGCGGCAAAGAGCCCTTAAGGACCTTTTCGGAAATACGCCCCAGCAACTGCACATTGCCGAGCGGCGGTCCGCCCTCCCCGTCCGAGAGATAGAAGTCGTTGAAGGCGAAGGTCTTCTGGTAGACGGCGGTGTTCCTGAAGCGCGGCGAGACTGCTATCACAGCCGAGGCGTTGTGGTTCATGAAGTTGCGGCCCACCTGATCGGAAGAATTGGCGAGCCCCCTCGGGAAGCGGTCGTTTTTCGAACGCAGCAAAAGCACGGATGACTGCACCGCACCGGCGGAAAGGATGACGATCCTGGGCGAGACGGTCAGCGTCTGTCCGTCCTTGACATAGGTGACCCGGTCGATCCGGTTCCCCGCCCCTGTGTCGAGCCGTATCACCCGCGCATTGGTCTCAAGCCGCACGTTCTCGTGTTTCAGCGCCACCGCGAGGGCTGCGGTCTCGGCATCCATCTTGCCGTCTCGTGAATGCGGATGTGCATCCCAGGGCGTACGTGCCTTGGAGAGCCAGGCCTGGAGATCCAGACCGAGCGGCAGCGAAAACGGATGCAGGCCTTTCGCCTTGAGGCGTGCCCTGACTTCGGCGATCGGCGCCTCGTCGGGCACGGGCGGGAATCCGTAGGCAACCGAGTGATGCGGTTCGGTCGGATCTTCGCCAAGAGTGCCGCGGACCTGATACATCAGCTCCGCCTGCGAATACCATGGCTCCAGCTCTTCATAGGGAAAGGGCCAGGCGGGCGAAACGCCTTCCCGATGTTCGATGACCCCGAAATCTTCCTTGCGATAGCGCGACAAGACGGCGCCGTAGAATTTCGAATTGCCGCCGACATTGTAATAGTTGCCGGGGTTGAAGCCCCTGCCGTCCGCCTCGTACCAGGTTTCCTTCGGCCGGAAATGCCCACGCTGGAAGATGGCGCGCTGGTCGCGATTGACTGGAAGATCGGCGATATGCTCGCCGGCCTCGAGGACCAATATCTGCGCACCAGATACAGCCAGGCCGGCAGCGACGGTGGCGCCGCCGACGCCCGAGCCGATGATGACGATGTCTGGTGAACCGCTCATGTCAACACCTTGCCAATCACGCGATGCGGGCCTGACTGTCCGGGTCGAAGAACACAGCCTTGTCGAGATTGAAGGCGAGGCGTGTGTGCTGGCCGGGTGCGATGCCGGCATCGGCGCGCAGTCGGGCGACCACTTCCTTGCCGCCGAGCTTGGTGACGGCGAAGGTGTCGGAGCCGGCGGGTTCGACGACCTCGATCAGGCAGTCGCCTTCGGTGAGCGAGCGGGCATTGCGGTCGGCGCCGTCGGGGTCGGTCAGCGCCTCGGGGCGGATGCCGAAGATCACCTGCCGGCCGGCATAGGAGGAAAGACCGTTGCCGGTCGTTGCGACGGGAAGCCTGAGCGGAGCGGCGTTCGGCCGCTCGAGCGAGACGGCGAGCCCACCGGCGCCGTTTTCGACCGAGGCCTTGACCAGGTTCATCGCTGGTGAACCCATGAAGTCGGCGACGAACATGTTGGCGGGATTGTTGTAGATCTCGGCCGGCGTGCCGAACTGCTGGACGATGCCGTCCTTCATCACGGCGATGCGGGTCGCCAGCGTCATTGCCTCGATCTGGTCGTGGGTGACGTAGACGATGGTCTTGCCGGTCGCCTGATGCAGTCGCTTGATCTCGATGCGCATGTCGACGCGCAGCTTGGCGTCGAGATTGGAGAGCGGTTCGTCGAACAGGAAGAGCTTGGGATCGCGCACCAGCGCCCGGCCCATGGCGACGCGCTGGCGCTGGCCGCCCGACAGCTGGCTCGGCTTGCGGTCGAGCAGATGGCCGATCTGCA